>NZ_JACJFL010000009.1:0-125594 GCF_014164575.1 Pseudoalteromonas sp. SG41-1 | reverse complement strand
CTCGCAAACTCGCAAACTCGCAAACTCGCACTTTTTATCAGACATAAGCAAACTCGCACTTTTTATCAGACATAAGCAAACTCGTATCAAATATGCGGCTAATAATTAACCTGCTACTGCCTTTGTTGCGTATAACTTTAAAAAAAGTTCAATAATTATCGTAATAAGTGTAAATCCGTCAGTTAATTGATGAATTTTTTTGCTACAATTGTCTGGCAAGTAATGTGAGTGAGTTCAACAGCACCATGTGCAGTTAATCTGCTTCCTTTTAGTGAGGTTGATCTTGGTCAGTATATTGTTTTTGTAAAAGTCATATCATAAAACGGCTCTATGCTCGAGCTAACTTAGTCAATTAGTTGATAAAGTCGGGATTATTCGAGCATGAGGCTGTTAATAACCTTGTTTTAATCAAGGGTTTTAATTATGATCGCTTCTATTTTAAAATTTCGAAAAATTAACCTGCTGTAACTGATGTTCTCAATATAGCAAGTGTTGAGAATCATAGTGGAGATAAGTGGATGAGCAATGCGCCTGTAGACAATGGCCGACGTCGCTTTTTAACCATAGCTACCTCTGTTGTAGGTGGTGTTGGTGCGGCTGGGGCTGCTGTTCCTTTTATTGCGTCTTGGAATCCAAGTGAGCGAGCTAAATCTGCGGGTGCGCCTGTAGAAGTAGATATCAGCAAACTTGAGCCGGGACAATTAATACGTGTCGAGTGGCGTGGTAAACCTGTATGGGTTGTATCACGGACCCCTAAAATGCTTGAGCAGATGAAAGAACACGAAGGTCAACTTCGTGATCCGCAATCGCAAGAGCCACAACAATTAGAATCATCAACAAATGATTACCGTTCATTACGCCCTGAGATATTTCTCGCGGTAGGTATTTGTACGCATTTAGGGTGTTCACCTGGCTTTTTCCAAGGTAATTTTGGTGAAAAGGTTGAGGGAACAGATGATGGTTTCTACTGTCCATGTCACGGTTCTAAATTTGATATGGCTGGCCGTGTATTTAAATCGGTACCTGCCCCGTTAAACTTAGAAATACCACCTTACACATTTCTTGATGAAACCACTATTTTAGTGGGCGAAGAAAAAGGGGTAGCCTAATGTTCGGTAAAATTATTGGTTGGATAGACGACCGTATCCCAATGACACGTGTTTGGAACATGCATATTGCACAGTATCCAGCACCGAAAAACTTTAACTTCTGGTATTTCTTTGGCTCATTGGCCATGTTAGTACTAGTAAACCAAATTCTTACCGGAATTTGGTTAACGATGAACTTTGTTCCGTCTTCTGAGGGCGCATTCGCTTCAGTAGAATACATCATGCGTGATGTAGAATACGGCTGGTTACTACGTTATTTGCACTCAACAGGTGCATCAGCGTTTTTCATCGTTGTATATATGCATATGTTCCGTGGCATGATCTACGGTTCTTACCAAAAACCACGTGAATTACTGTGGTTATTCGGTATGTTTATCTTCTTAGCGTTAATGGCTGAAGCATTCATGGGTTACTTATTACCATGGGGTCAAATGTCATTCTGGGGTGCACAGGTAATCATTTCACTATTCGGGGCTATTCCGGTTATTGGTGATGACTTAACACTTTGGATCCGTGGTGATTATGTAATATCAGGTGCAACGCTTAACCGCTTCTTTGCATTACATGTTATTGCTTTACCATTGGTTATCGTAATTTTAGTATTCTTACACATTGTGGCACTGCACGAAGTGGGTTCAAATAACCCTGACGGTGTTGAGATCAAGCGTAAGAAAGGCTCTGTTGCTGAAGAAGATAAGCCTAAATTTAAATTCCATGAGTATTACACTGACAAGAAAGATATTGTTGATGCGATTCCGTTCCACCCTTATTACACAGTAAAAGATATTGTGGGTGTGGTTGGTTTCTTAATCTTGTTCTGTTGGGTGGTGTTCTTTATGCCTGCGATGAATGGTTTCTTCCTTGAAGGACCAAACTTTGAAGCGGCAAATCCACTTAAAACACCAGCACATATTTTCCCAGTTTGGTACTTTACGCCATTCTATGCAATCTTACGTGCAATCCCAGATAAACTAATTGGTGTTGCTGCGATGGGTGCATCGATTGTAGTGCTGGCGTTATTACCTTGGCTTGACCGTGGTACGGTTAAATCGGTTCGCTACCGTTGTGGCTTCCATAAATGGAACATTGCAGGGTTTGTTGTTACTTTCGTACTACTTGGTTGGGTGGGTGCAACTCCACAAACTGACTTTAAAACGATTGTCTCGCAAATCTGTACTGTGACTTACTTTATGTTCTTCGTACTGTTGTTTGTATACAGTAAGAATGAAAAAACTAAGCCATTGCCTGAGAGGTTAACGAAATGATGAAAAAGCTTATTATCGGTTTATTTGCTTTATCAATAAACGTATTGCCGGCAATGGCGGCAGGTCCATCGGTTCCATTAATGGAAGCCGGTAATGACCTAACTGATCAGCCTTCGTTGCAACGTGGTGCAAAGTTGTTCATGAACTACTGTCTTGGTTGTCACCAAATGCAGTATCAGCGTTATGAGCGTACTTTCCGTGATATCGGTATTCCAACAGCCGTTGGCCTTGAGCAGTTAATTTTTGACGGTTCAAAAGTTGGTAGCCATATCACTAACGCAATTACTAAAGATGATGCAGCAAAATGGTTTGGTGCGGCTCCGCCGGATCTAACTCTAATTGCACGTGTAAAATCTCCGGATTATATTTACACGTACTTAAAGTCATTTTATAAAGATGAATCTCGTCCGTTTGGGGTAAACAATATTGTTTTCCCACTGGTAGGTATGCCTCACGTTCTGCAAGAACTACAAGGTTTACCAACACCTATTACTGAAGAAGTCGAAGAACATGGTCACACTGTGACTAAAGTTATTGGTACTGAAACAGATGGAACAGGCGAAATGAGTGTAGACGAGTACGATCAAGCGGCTCGTGACTTAACTAACTTCCTTGAGTACGTGGGTGAACCTTCACGTCTTGAATCAGAAGCGTTAGGTATCAAGGTTATCGGATTCTTAGTTATCCTATTTATCTTGGCATTCATGCTGAAGAAAGAATACTGGAGAGATGTTCATTAATTTTGAACATATTTAAAGGTAATTTTGCAATAGGGGCTTAAGCCCCTTTTGCTGTTTTTGTTATTTAATGGAGGTAGGCATGGCCGTAGCTGCCAATAAGCGCCCTGTAATGACCCTTTTTTCTGGTGCTAACTGTATGTATAGCCATCAAGTACGCATTGTACTTGCTGAAAAAGGCGTAAGTGTAGATATTCATCTGGCTGAAAAGGACAACCTGCCAGAAGCACTTCATGAAATTAACCCTTACGGTACAGTGCCAACACTGATTGACCGTGAGCTTGGTTTATATCAGGCAAACATCATCATGGAATACCTTGATGAACGTTTTCCTCACCCTCCACTAATGCCTGTTTATCCGGTAATGCGTGGCCGCAGCCGTTTAATGATGCATCGCATCGACACAGATTGGTACAGCCTTGCTGCTAAAATTTATGCTAATGGTGCAGAGTCTGCACAAGCGCGTAAAGAACTAACAGAAGCTTTACTTGCTGTTTCAGCAATCTTTACTGAAGCTCCTTACTTTATGAGTGAAGAGTTTAGTTTAGTTGATTGTTACTTAGCACCATTACTATGGCGTTTACCAGAGCTTGGTATTGAGCTAACTGGTGCAGGTTCTAAAGAGATGAAAGAATATATGATCCGTTTATTTGAGCGTGAATCATTCCAAGCTTCTCTTACTGAAACTGAGCGCGAGATCCGTTTGTAATGACGCCTAATCGTCCTTATTTACTTCGTGCTTTCTTTGATTGGATTGTTGATAATCAGTGTACACCGCATTTAGTGGTTAATGCTGATTTTCCAGCCGTGCAAATACCAACACAGTTTGTTCAAGATGGACAAATTGTGTTGAATATTAGCCCATCAGCTGTCACACAATTCTCAATGGATAATCAGCAGTTAAGCTTTAGTGCCCGCTTTGGTGGTCAGCCAATGCAAGTATACGTGCCTATTGGTGCCGTGCTTGCGATCTATGCCCGCGAAAACGGTGAAGGCACTGTGTTTACTGCAGATGAGTTTTTAGAAGATGAAGACGAGTTTGCAGCTGAGTTAGAAAGTGTTGATATCGCAGATGAATTATTACCTGACGAGCCAGCTCCTTCTAAGCCTGAAAAGAAAAAAGGCTCACACTTACGTGTTATTAAGTAATATGTAATTGTTTGATAAAAACCGCTGATTAAGCGGTTTTTTTATGCGCGCAATAAGCACGCATATTAATGGTATGCAGGGAGCAAATACGTGGTTTAAATTTGTATTAGCAACGTTAATTTGACCACCTAATTAGATATTTTTATGAGGTTCTGCTGTAAAACAAGCAGCACTGTGAACTGATACATTATCTAACTTGAGCCTAAGTGGCATCACACGATATAAAATAATTATAAAGTAAAAATGCAACAACTAGCTTTAATTAAAAGTGTACCGATTAAGTATTCAGCTTGCTCTTGTGTTTTCTATAATTCAGTATTATTTCCTAGTGCTTATTTTCTTATTAGTATAATATTATGATAATTTCATAATCTTCCACAATCCTTTGTAATCTTTCACAATTCTTTATAATTCCAACAATTTTAATAATTAGGTATATACGATGCGTAGTAACCTGCCTGTTACGACTAAAGAAAAAACATTCAATAATAATATTAAGTTAATTACAGTAACAGATACTCAAGGCAACATTCTTGAATGTAATGAAGCTTTTATTGAAATCAGCGGGTTTAAAAAAGCAGAGTTAATAGGTCAGCCTCATAACATAGTAAGGCATCCTGATATGCCTTCAGAAGCATTTAAAACAATGTGGTCTTATCTAAAATTGGGTAAACCATGGATGGGGCTTGTAAAAAACCGCTGTAAAAATGGCGATTATTATTGGGTCGATGCTTATGTTACACCCATAACACAAGACAATAAGATTGTTGGCTATGAGTCAGTTCGTTCTTGTCCATCACGACAGGCGGTTGCTCGGGCTACGCAGCTTTATCGTGATATCAACAAAGGTAAAAGCCAGAAAATGCATTTACCAGTGTCTTTAGAAAATTTATTGCTAACTTTTTCAATTATTATTTGCGCAATATTATTTTTAGCTGGTTATGCAAGATTGTCCGAAGGTATTTTGTTTACATCAGTTGTTATTTTTGCCATTTGGGTTTCTATAGTTAAAAAGAAAACTCTCAATGCGCTTAATAATATGCTTTCTCACTCATTTTCGGATCCTCTTGCAGTCAAAAGCTATACCGATGATGCTGGTGATTTAGGAAAGCTTAAAGTTGCTATTTTAAGTCAACTTGCTCATTTAGGGACGATTATAACTCGTATCGAGAGTTCTGCGCTGGTTGTTGCTAAGGAATCTGAGAAAGGTGCTGAACTGACTGATAAAACAAGAAGAGATATTGAAAGTCAGCAGTTAGAAACTATGCAAGTTGCTACAGCAATGAATGAAATGTCTACCGCTATTGCTGAAGTATCGAAACATGTGAGTGATACTGCATCACAAGCTGACAAAGCCAATGAGCTGACTTTAAAAGGCTCTGAAATAGCCAATATTACCCATAATTCTATTCAAAAACTGCAGCTTACGGTTGAGCAAATTAGTAGTTCAGTACGAGGTGTTTCAGAACAAACAGCACGAATAGCTAATGCGGCTCAAATAATTGAACAAATTGCTGATCAAACTAACCTACTAGCTTTGAATGCTGCAATTGAAGCCGCTCGTGCGGGTGAACAAGGCCGTGGTTTTGCTGTCGTAGCAGACGAAGTTAGAAGTCTAGCTCAGCGTACCCAAGAATCAACTAAAGAAATCTACGGTATTGTTAGCGAATTAACGCAGCGTGCAAGTGACGCGGTAGAAATAGCTGATGCAGGGGCTATTGATGCAAAAGATGGTCTTTCTCATGTTATTGAGAGCAGTAAAATGCTAAATGGTGTAACCGAGTCTGTAGGTCAAATTGCTTCTATGTCTACTCAAATGGCTGCAGCAGTTGAAGAGCAATCCCATGTTGCTGAAGATATCAATCGTCAAATTGTAAATATTTCTGCACTTGCAGATACGAGTACTGAAAGCTCCAATAAGTTATCAGAAACTATTATCTATCTTAATAAGATAGCTGATGAGCTGCATGAACTCGTTGTTCGCTTCAAACAATAAAGTAAAAAATTTATCAAAAGCCATTTCTTAATTATGTATGTTGATATTGATATGAAACTAATGAGTAAAAAACTTGGAGAAGTAAATGAGCGCACCTGATTACCCCGCTGATGAATCTGCTCGCTTAAATGCTTTAAAACACACAGGTTTACTTGATTCGCTTGCTGAGGAGCGATTTGATCGTATCACGCGATTAACTGCACATTTTTTTAATGTAAAAATATGCTTAGTTTCTTTGGTCGATAGTGACAGGCAGTGGTTTAAATCAAAGGTTGGATTGGATGTTTGTCAAACTGGGCGTGAAATCTCTTTTTGCGGGCATGCAATTTTACAGCCGGATGTTTTTGTTGTTACCGATACAATAAAAGATTCTCGTTTTTCGACAAATCAGCTAGTAACACATGAACCTCATATTCGTTTTTATGCAGGCGCACCAGTACGCGAGTCCAGTGGGCAACCAATAGGTACGTTATGCATTATTGATGTTGTGCCCCGTGATTTTTCAAGTGATGAAAAGCAAATGCTACGTGAATTCGCTGATATGGTGGAGCATGAAATTACTCGGCTAGACCAGGAGGTTTTTAAGCAACAATTACATTCTACTATGAAAAAAAAGGCATCAATTTTAGCTACGTTGCCAGATATGGTGTTTGTGATTGACCGAGAATACCGTTTTATATCATGTAATGAACACCCTGATTTACCGATACCTCAGCATGAAATTATTGGCCACACTATTAATGATCTAATGCCTAATGAGCTAGGCTGTCAACTTATAAGCAAAGTTGAACAGGCTTTTAATGCAGATGATGCTATTCATCAAAATAATACATTTACTACTAAGTCAAACAGGTCGTTTGAAGTTCGTTACAAAAAGATTGATAAAAATGAGGTATTACTCGTTATTCGTAATATCACAGAACAATTACTCGCAAGCGAAGAGTTACGACGCCTTTCAGAGGTTGTCAGACAAACAACAAACGGAGTTATAATCACCGATAAAAGTGGTTTAGTTGTTTGGATAAATGAAGCTTTTACTGCTATTTCGGGTTTCAAATTAGATGATATCTCAGGAAAAAAACCAGGTGAGTTGTTGCAAGGGCTAGATACAGATCCTGAGACAATAAATGAAATGAGACATGCTATTAGCGCAGTCAAGGGGTTTAACGTCGATGTGCTAAATTACTCCAAAAATAAAAAGCCTTATTGGATAAGAATAGCATGTAATCCACTGTTAGATAATGAGGGCAGGCATTCAGGTTATATTGCAATACAGACTGACATAACAAAAGAAAAGCTAGATGAACAGGTTATTCATAACAGTCAAAATTTACTTAAAACTGTTATTGATGCAAACAAGATTGGTACATGGCATTTAAATATTCAAACTAGCGAGTTACTCATTAATGACAATTGGGCTGATTTATTAGGTTATAAGCTTGCTGAGTTGCTTCCATTAAGTCGTTTTAGCTGGGAGAAGCTAACTCATCCTGATGACCTTCATTATTGTTTATTTCAACTTGAAAAACATGTTTCTGGTCAGCTCCCGAGCTATGAAGCTAACATGCGGATGAAGCACAAAAATGGTGATTGGATTTGGATCAATACCCGTGGAAAGATATCCTCTCGCACTGATGATGGTAAAGCAGAGTGGTTGCTAGGTACGCATTTTGATATTAATGATCAAATCAAAGCTGAAAGCTCTCTCGATGAAAAATCAAAACAAATGGTCGCCGTCGTAGAAAGTATGCTTGATGGTGTTATTACTATCGATAGTATGGGGGTAGTGCTCACATTTAACCAAGCCGCAAAGGAAATTTTTGGTTATAGTGATAATGAAGTTATAGGTAACAATATTAGCATGCTAATGGGTTCACCGCACCGCGAGCACCATAATCACTATTTAAAAAAATATATAAACAATGGGAATAGTGATATTACTGGGCGCATTCGAGAGCTTGATGCATTGCACAAAAACGGCGCTACCTTTCCTATTGAGCTAGGTGTTGTCGAGGTGAAAAATGCTGGTGAGATCAACTTTATTGGTATTATTCGCGACATTACTCAACGTAAAAAACGTGAACAGGAAATACATAAGCTAGCGTTTTATGATTCACTTACTATGTTACCAAACCGTCGTTTGTTACTTGATAGATTGCAAAATACTATTTCCCATTGTGCTCGAAGCTGCAATTTCGCTGCAGTCTTATTTTTAGATTTAGACAACTTTAAAAATTTAAACGACAGTGCTGGACATAATAAAGGGGATTTATTGTTATGTAAGGTGGCTAATCGATTAGTTAAAGCAATAAACCATGGGGATACTGTGTCTCGGCTCGGTGGTGATGAATTTGTTATTATTGCTGCTGATCTGGGGGATGATGAAAAAGAGGCTGCTAATCAAGCTGAATCGATTGCTCAAAAAATTATGACCCGCTTAGCGCAAGAGTTTAATCTTGATGGTTTAACATATAATAGTTCAGCAAGTATTGGTGTAACTATGTTTAATAAAGCAAACACATCAACAGAGGAGCTACTCAAGCAAGCAGACTTAGCTATGTATAAGGCAAAAGATGCTGGTCGTAATGGGGTGCAATTCTTTGACCCTCAGATGCAGATTGCTGTTAGCTCAAGACTTACTCTTATCGGTGACTTACACGAAGCGGTAAATCAACAGCAATTCACTTTGTTTTACCAAAAGCAGATTAACCAATACCAACAAGTTGTTGGTGTTGAAGCACTATTGCGTTGGGTTCATCCTATAAAGGGCATTATTTCACCTGCGGACTTTATTCCATTGGCAGAGGATACTGGGCTTATAGTGCCTATAGGTGAGTGGGTATTGCAACAAGCATGTGAAACATTAGCAAAATGGGCAAAAACTCCTGCTAAAGCTAGTTTTACCGTTGCAGTTAATATTAGTGTTGTACAGTTTAGTAAAAAAGACTTTGTTCAGGTAGTTCTCAAGGCACTTAATAGCTCAAAAGCTAATCCAGGGCGTCTAAAGTTAGAAATCACCGAATCTCTCTTAGCAAATAATATATCCGATGTTAAAGCTAAGATGCGAGAGCTAAAGCAGCATGGGATTACATTTTCAATTGATGACTTTGGTACGGGTTATTCGTCTTTGTCTTACCTAAAGAAACTGCCTTTGGATCAGTTGAAAATAGATCAGAGTTTTGTCCGTGATATTATTAATAGTCTTAATGATAAAGCGATTGCTCAGGCTGTTATAACACTAGCTAGTTCAATGGATTTAGAAGTAATAGCTGAAGGGGTTGAAACAGAAGCACAACGGTTATTATTACAGAGCATGGGCTGCAATGCCTATCAGGGTTATCTGTTTGGTAAACCATGTATATTTGAAGAAATACAATTTTAATATTTTATTGTAGCAATAATGCGACTTAAATAGAGGGCATCGCGTTGTGGGCTTTTTTAGTAAAACCAAGGGCTAGCGATTTTATACGATATTTATTTGTGACGAAGGCTGAATTAAGTTTCAGCTACGGGTGATTAAAATGGAGAGACCGTGTTAACCTAATGGCAAACACGGCTGAAAATTCTTTATCTTTATAAGTACTCAAATACCTTAATAACGCGTTCTACACCCGAAACATTACGTGCAACGCTTACAGCGGTGTTTGCTTCTGCATCTGATACTAAGCCCATTAAAAATACTTCGCCATTCTCAGTTACTACTTTGATGTTGTTGCTACTGATGTTGTCGGTGGTAAGTAATTGTGTTTTTACTTTCGACGTTAGCCAAGAATCATGAGTCTGGGTGCTCATGCTAATGTTAGAGCCAATACGAATTTGGTTATGTATTTTGCGTATAGCAGGTAAGCCCTCAATCGTACGCTGAGCCTCGTCTTTCATTTCTTGAGTTGCAACCTGGCCTATTAACAATACAATGCCGTTAACGCTAATCACGCTGATATTGGCATGATCAGCAAGGCGAGGTACATCGTTTATTGCGACCCCAGCTTTGATTTCGATATTACTATCATCGATTTGCGAACCAAGAGTACGACGATCGTTGGCTGCGGTAACGGCACCAGCGGTACCTGCAACAACTGCAGCAGCGCAGCCTTGTAATAATAGTACTGTACTAATAACAATTAGAGATTGTTTCAACATTAGCTTTCTTCCTGTGGGAATAGGGTCAAGTCGACGAGTTCACTCAAACAGTGAAGATTAACCAAGTGAGATTCTATGATGCGGCTCGGACGTTTTGACGGAACACGAATTTCGACATCATTGGCGCCGAGTAAACCTACTAGCTCACCGCCATCATCACCAACCATAACAATAACTTTCATATCTTTGGTGAGTGCGGCTTCGACTGCCGATATGATGTTTTTTTCGTTGCCATTAATTGCTAAGACCAATAGTAAATCGCCTTGTTGAGCAAACGCTCGTATTTGCCGCGCAAAAGTTTCTTGGTCGTCACTTTGGGTGCTTTGACCAAGATTGATATGTTCTTGTGACAGCGCGATTGCCGGTAAACAAGGACGTTCTGTTTCGTAGTAGTTGATCAATATACCGGCCATATGCTGAGCAAGCATATGACAGCTCGCAGTACCGCAACAAATCAATTTATTACCATTGATTAGGCTTTGCGCTATGGTAAATGCAGCGGCTTCTAGGGCGCTTGGGAGTACTTCGCCGGCGGCTATTTGCACCTGAATGCTTTCAGTAAAAATCTCTTTTATAGTATCTTGCATATTAAAATACGTTTTTTATCCAATTAAGTTGTTGCGATGTGCCGCCTGTTATTGCGACAAAGTCGATTCTTATTGCTTGATCACTAAGCTTTTTGGTTGCTAAATAATGGTAAATAGAGCGCTTTAAACGTTCTTGCTTTTGTTTACCTAAAGCGTGGATTGCTCCACCCTTAACATAGCTACTGCGAAATTTCACTTCCACAAACACTAGCGTGTTGCCATCGCGCATTATTACATCTAGCTCCCCGTAGGGGCAGTTATAGTTTCGCTCTAACGGGATCAGCCCTTGCGTTACTAAGTATTTTTGCGCTTGTAGCTCGTAATACTGGCCTTTCTCTCGGCTATTTTGCCACAGTTGTTTAAACCACGACATCACAACATCCTTGTTTTATATTGTTTTATATTGCTTTTAGCTACTCACTGTTTGACCGGCTGGTAGCTGATTGCATAAATAATGGTAACGGTGCTGATGTTGCTAGCTGCACCGCCTGGATTTGTCTATTTTTGTATTGCGCCCAATTAAGTTGGCGATTTATTTGCCCATCACTGGTAATGCTTAATTGACCGGTTAAGCCATTAAACCGCTTACCGGGAAGCATACTCAATTGTGTGATACTACTTAACATAGCAACCGAATCATAGGCCATCGCAAATAAACGCTGACTTATATCAGCCTGTTCTGGCCACAGCGAGTTATATTGCTGACGCAAGGCATGATCTTTGACTTGTCCACTGAGCATCCATGGTAACTCGGTAAAATACAAACCATCGAGATCGCCTTTATCGGTGCTATCGATTTGCTTGCTATGACTTTTTGAGCTGGCATACAGAGGAATGCGATCAGCAAAGGTACTCACATTTACATCTAAATAAGGTTTAATCAAGCGAGTTTCGATAGCATCACCGAGAATATAAATAACATCAATATCACGACGAGAGCGGGTTTCGCTTTCTACTTCTTGTTTAAATAATGACTTAACGGTCGCAATACGTTCTTTTGATTTATCAACTTCTAACAGGTTAATAATGGTGGTTGGCATATCTTTTTTATCATTATAAAGACCAACTTCTGGTGTGGTTTCACTATAGCGTTGCCATTGTCGGTTAAATAAATCCACTAAGCGCTGGCCTGAACTATTATTTGGCGCAAGCAGCATAGGTTTTTGATAACCAACCGTTAAAAAGTGCTCAAGTGCTTGCTGTATTTCGTGTTCAGGATTAAGCGCAAAGAAGTAATGCTGTGGAGACTGGCGCTCACCATCAAAGGTATTTAAGTGCAAAACTGGGTAATCTTGTAATGCTTTGCTTGCAACTAGCTTATCAATGTTCGCTTTGAGTAACGGCCCAATTATAAAGTTTGGTTTAATTTCGAGTAATTTTGCAGAAAGCTCAGCAGAGCTAAGCATTTCATCAATAAAAATGGTTTCATCAATAGATGAGTTATCTAGTGCTGCTAACACGCCAGCTTTTAAGGCATCACCTAGGCGTTCATTAGCACCTGATTGGGGTAATAAAACAACTAAACGTTCAATATTCAGTGGCTCAGCAGTAATTAGATCCGCAGCCTTTTTTGGTAATACCGCGATTGCCGGATGGCCTGAATAACGGCGCTGCCAATTATTAATTGCTTGGTCAAGTTCTACAGGGGCACCTAAGTAAACTTTATGATATAAAGCTAAATTTACCCAACCTTGCTGTATCACTGAGCCGCGGTTAAAGCGTTCAAGGGCATAAGATGAAAGCTGCTGAAGGTTCTGCCATAACGCACTATTTAATTGTGGGATCGTTAAGTTCTTTTTACTTGCGGTTTCAGAAGCGCGAAAAAAATATGGCATCGCTTGTTTTGGTAAATTTTGTGATGCGTAAATACTGGCGGTTAAATATTGATGCCAAGCAAAATGCTCCGGTTGAGTCAATTGGCTGTCTAAACTGGCTAGCATCTCAAGTGCGAGGGTATTCTTGTTTTGTTGCATTTGCGCAAAAGCGGTATAGAGTTTATTTTGCACTTGGTCTACGCTAGGTGTGCGTTCTAATTCAGTACTAATTTGCTCTAACAGTGGCCATTGTTGCTCTACAATCGCAGCATCACGCGCACTATAAAGAAGTTGGATTTTGTCAGCGCCTAGGCGATTTAAGGCTAGTTGGTACATAGATTGTGCGTCAGTCGCTTGAATTTGTGATGCGCTATTAGCTGAACTGAGGTTTTCACTGGTTTTAGTCGGTTTTTCGGTTGTACTACAGGCCGATAACCCTGACAATATGATTAATAGACTAACAAGTTTAAGTCGCACAATGATTTCCCAATACGTTAACGCGATTTGCTTATATTACTGACTGACGCAGGAGACCTCAATGTTAAATGAGGAGAATTCACAGAAAATCGGCACTCTTTACATTGTAGCCACCCCAATCGGCAATTATGACGACTTAAGTCAGCGTGCAATCGCGACTTTATCGCAAGTTGACTTAATCGCTGCTGAAGACACGCGCCATACCGGTAAGTTGCTTAGTCACTTTGGTATTAAAGCTAAAACCTTTGCTTTGCACGACCATAATGAAAAGCAAAAAGCGCAACAAATTATTGATCAACTTAATCAAGGTTTAAATATAGCATTAGTTTCGGATGCAGGCACACCGCTAATTAGTGACCCTGGTTATGCGGTTGTTAATTTATGCCGAGAGCAGGGCGCACATGTCACACCCATACCAGGAGCATGCGCCGCCATAACAGCTGTATGTTGTTCAGGTTTACCAACAGATCGTTTTCAGTTTATTGGTTTTACCCCAGCAAAAAGCAAAGCTCGCCAAGACTTTTTTATTGAAGCGGTTAATTCCAATATAACCAGCATTATGTACGAAAGTACTCATCGCATCATGGCAAGTTTAGATGACTTGGAGATAGCGCTTGGTAGTGAGCAACAAGTGGTGTTTGCTAAAGAGTTGACCAAAACCTTTGAAACATTTTTTAATGGCACAGTAAGTGAACTTAAACAGTTTTTAACCGACGATCCAACCAAACAGCGCGGCGAAATAGTGCTAATGTTGCC
This sequence comes from Pseudoalteromonas sp. SG41-1, assembly GCF_014164575.1. Lineage (NCBI taxonomy): Bacteria > Pseudomonadati > Pseudomonadota > Gammaproteobacteria > Alteromonadales > Pseudoalteromonadaceae > Pseudoalteromonas > Pseudoalteromonas sp. SG41-1. The sequence continues at coordinate 111,564 of NZ_JACJFL010000009.1, read as the reverse complement.
TGGTAATCCAAAGCAGGTTGATGATATTCCGCCAGAAGCACGTAAAATGTTGGCGTTACTTGAGAATGAAATGCCAATGAAAAAAGCCTGCGGTATAGTGGCCGATTATTTTGGCATGAAGAAAAATGCCCTTTATAAAACAATTATTGACGAAAAAGGCTAAATCTTTACTGCACATACAATCCAGCTCAGGTATACTGCGCGCCGAGTCAGCCAAGATGATCGCTGCCTGCAACGAAAATGCGCAGGGGGAGGAAAGTCCGGGCTCCATAGGGCAGGGTGCCAGCTAACGGCTGGGGGGCGTGAGCCTACGACAAGTGCAGCAGAGAGGAGACCGCCAATCTTCGGATTGGTAAGGGTGAAAGGGTGCGGTAAGAGCGCACCGGGCCACTAGCAATAGTTGGTTGCAAGGTAAACTCCACCCGGAGCAAGACCAAATAGGGTTCCTTATGGCGTGGCCCACGTTGGAACCGGGTAGGTTGCTTGAGCCATAGAGCGATTTATGGCCTAGACGAATGATTATCACTTTCTTCGGAAAGGACAGAACCCGGCTTATAGGCTGACTCACTCATTCAATAAAAAAGCCCGCAGTTAACGCTGCGGGCTTTTTTGTGCTTGAAATATACGCTCTAAATCCAAACTAGGCACAAATGCTATAAGCCATTTTCTTAGTCGCAATAAGAAAAACGATGATATTAACCTCTTTCATTAGCGCCTAACCTATTGCTTTATTGCTAGTTTAGGGAATTAGAATGAGCGTGATCGAGGGCAGTACAAGGGAGTTTGGCAATACAACGGTGCTATTACATAGCTTAGGTTCATCATGCTACCGCATCGAGTGGTATAGCAAGATGACTGGGGCATCAACCAGCTTGACGCGGATCAAACTAGGAAAATATTTAGTGCTCCGTAAATGGGCATCAGCGCTTAATATACAGGATGTGTCCAGTGAGTTTGATCGGCGTAATAGTGCACTTATTCACTTTTTGAATAATGTCGATATTGTGAAGTCTAAAGACGATTTGATACTTGCAGCAAAACAGCACTGCGTTAATCTTTTCACTAATTATGAAGGCTTAAAGCCAATCAATAAAGTCACTTTTCCTAAGCCTCGGCTGCAAGGTGCTATTGGCAAAAAAGTGGTTATAAAATCAAAAGTCGGGGATAAGGAAATTGCTCAAGGATTGCTATTACAGTTAGTCGGTAATCAAGCTGAAGTGCAAGTACCTGCTAACGATAATGAGGCGATACAGGTAAGGAAAAAGTTTTATTCCAAGCAAGTTTATATTCGCTAGCGGACTTGTTCATCAGCTGATATGGGGAATGTTGCATTAATGGTGAAGCCTTGCTCGTTTGAGAATGAGCATTGGCCGCCAAGAGCAGTCACGCGTTCATCAATGAAAGCGAGACCATAACCACCAGAATGTGAGGCGGTTGTCGCGACATTGCCATTATCCTGAATAATTAACGTGATCAGATCCGAGTTGGAATCTAAACTAATTACCAACTCAGATGCGCAGCTGTGCTTGATGCAATTGGTGATTGCTTCTTGGCAAATTCGATAGATCGCAATTTGATGTTCATCTCTAATTGCTTCGTTTATGCATAAATGTGTTATATACCTAACTTTTTCTTTATGCATTAAGCTTTTAAACTTCCCTTGTGAAAGTGCTTTTGCTAAGCCTAATTCATCAAGCTCACGCGGACGCAGATAATGCATCAGGTGATAGACTGAATCATACATTGAATTAGCATTTTGTTTTAACGTAGTCACAATCGCGCTGACGCTTTTATCCGTCATACTGGTTAAAACGGCAAGATCGGTTTTAAATGCAGTCAGGTTTTGCCCTAATTCATCATGAAGCTCTTGTGATAAATGCTTTCTCTCACTTTCTTGTACATTCACCATTTTGATAGCCAGTTGTTGGTTTTTTTCTAATTGCGTTCTAAGTTCAATGTTTGTCAGTGTTAGCATATTATTTTTTTGTCGCAGCTCTGCTGCTGCCGCACCGAGTAATAAACTCGTTGCGGCATTGGTCAGAATAAACAATTGGCTAATATAAGTATTAGTTGCATCTTGTGTGATGCTTGCTTCTAATATTATTAAGCCATTTGCTGCTGCTGCGCCAAATATAGCGCCTGTAATACCAAAGTGATAAGAAAACCAAATAATTGGTAGTAGGGAAGCCAAGCGTAATAGTGAGTAGATATCAGGGCGCAGCAGATAAATCGACAGCATTAATAGGGTAAAAACAGTGACTGTGATAATTAGTTTAACTCCGCCCTCTAGGCTAAAGGCTCGGTGATAACTGTTAGCACACAAAATAATAAAAGGTGTGATAAACAAGCTGCCAGTTAAATCACCTAAAGTCATATTTAACTGATATTGCAGTAGTTGTTTACCTTCTAACCAAGTTGTGAACTCAAAAGAGCTGGCAAACAAAAACCATTTTGATGCTGCCGCTAAGCTTGCTAGTAAAATAAGCGAAAGCACACCTTTACTATCTTTTATCGTTGGTGGCCAACGGCTATGCTTAAAAGCGAAGACAATGGCTAAATAGATAGCCTCTTGCCACGCACCATGCAATAAATTTAAATGCCATTGCTGGGTATAAAAAGAACCTAAATACGCTGCATAGAGTCGTGATGCTAACCATATTATTGGCCAATAGCGTGTTGGGAACATAATAACAAAAGCCAGTTTAATACCTGCAGGGAGAAATATAGCACTACTTTGTGGGACGGTTTCTAGATGGTTACTAACCCATGTAGAGGCACACAGCGCGATTAAGTAAGCAACGCAAACCGCGCATTGCTTAGCTGCCCCTAGTACTATGTTTGTAGTGGAAGGTGTGGCAGTGATAAGCCTAGGCCAACTCATTAAGTTGAATAACCCCGATATCAATGGCAACTTTTAATAGTTCAAATGAAGTTGTTGCGTTTAGTTTATTACAAATATTTGTTTTATGTACGTGAGCGGTTTTCGGCATCATGCCGAGCTGTTGAGCAACCTGTTTGGCATTTAAGCCTTTGGCAAAAAGTGGTAGAGCCTCTATTTCTCTATTTGTTAAAAGGTCTTTTTTATCAGAAACACAGGTGTAGTTGAAGTTAACGTCTTCACTGATGTAGCGATGGCCGCGCATTACTGTTTTTACCGCATCAATCATAGCGTCTGAAGCTGAGCGCTTTGACACATAACCAAGCGCCCCAAGTTGTATTGCATTGCTGACGTACGGTTCATGGTCGTGCATAGAAGCTACAATGGTTTTTATTTCTGGGTAATGCTCATTTAAGTATGATAGAAAAGTCAGGCCAGTCTCACCTTCGTGCATTGAAATATCAACGATAAAGACATCTGGCTGGTCAATATTTACTGCTAACTTTGCTTCGTTCACTGAGCAAGCTTCAATTGTTACTTGCCAGTTTAACTCGAGCTCAAGTAGTTTTTTAAAACTATCTCGAACTAACTGATGATCTTCAATGATACCAATCCGCATAAATCCCTCCATTTTCAGGAATTATACATCTAAATCAATTTACTATGTCTAAGAATTATTCCTAGTGAAATTACCTGTCGATTCTTAAGATGAACGTTAATGTAGGTTTGTAGCAATGATGTACTGCAAAAGAGGTGTGAACCGTGCAAAGGGCTAAGTCTTGTTACTATTAATCGCTTTAAACACTGAGTAGCTAACGGCTAATACTAGACAGATGGTGGCGGGGATAAAGAGTGCATTAAATTTATAAAACTGGAATGCATAAGCACCTAATGTACCACCGCAAATGAATCCTGAGATGATCAGTAAAAACAACAGTGCTTTGCGTTTATCAAAGGGTTCGCCTCTTAATTTAGCGCCAAGCATTAGCCCTAGATCAGTAAAGATACCGGTAACATGGGTGGTGCGAATAACTGCGCCGCTGTAAGTGGTGGCTAACGCATTTTGTAAGCCGCAGGCTGCAGATGCTAAATAGTGCCCGTTTACAGAGTCATTCGATAAAAAATACACTGAGCTTGCTAACAGAATGGCTTCAAATAACAGCAAGCTGCTGTAGTTATGGCCAAGTTTTAATGCACCACTTTGCAAAAAAGCGCCGGAGATCGCCGCACCAGCTAAAAAACTCAGTAGGATAAGAGCTAGGTGTAATACATCAGTAACGTGGGAGGTAACAAGGCTTGTGCCAAGGAGTGTTGCAGTGCCTGATAGATGTGAAATTGATTGATGTTTGAAGCCTAGTAACCCTATCGAATTAACAAGCCCAGCAACAAGCGCAAGTAAAAACGATCCATATTCTACCCAACGAGGCAATTTTGAAATCACGGCTAACAGTTAATTTAATAAAATCTGTTTGGTAACCTATCAGTTCGTTATTTATTAAACAATAGCTAGCTAAGTTTTCTGTGCATAGTTTGTGCTGGATCAGCAATATTTAGGTAGCTGTTGTGGATTGGTTGCTTACCAGTGCTAAAAATTCCTGTTCGGGTAATGGCTTTGCAAACAAATAGCCTTGGCCATAATCACACCCTATACCAAGTAATAATTGCTGCTGCTCTGGTGTTTCAATGCCTTCGGCAATCACTTTTAAACCAAATTGATGTGCCATAGTGATAATTGCTTTGCATAACGCGAGATCTTGATTGTCGGCTTGAATGTTATCAACAAAACATTTATCAATTTTTAAATAATCTGCGTCCATTTGTTGCAAGTAGGCAAGCGATGAATAGCCGGTGCCAAAGTCATCTAAAGCGAGTTCCATACCGGATTTTACCAGCGCTTTCAGACGTTGTTGAGTGAGTTGCTCTGGTGCGATCATTAACCCTTCGGTGATCTCGCTAACAATTGCACTCGGTGGTAAATTGGCGGCTTTTAGTAAGGCTGGCCACAGATCAATACCGCTATCAAGGCAGCTAAATTGTACCGGCGAGACATTAATACTAAGTTGAAAGTTGGCATCAACCTGCGCTCGTAAAATCGTTAGCGTTTGTAATGCGCGAGTAAATACAAATTGTCCTAATGGGTTGATATATCTAGACTCTTCGGCCAGAGGTATAAACTCTGCGGGACTAATTACGCCGCGTGTCGGGTGGCGCCAGCGCAATAGTGCTTCTGCTTTATGAATGTGTCCAGAATCTAGGTTAACGATTGCTTGGTAATAAAGATCAAATTGTTTTTGTTCAATGCCATAGCGCATGTTTTTGAGTAAATCCATACGCGCTTGTGCTTGCTCACGTAAGTTGTGATTGAAAAACTCAAAACAGTTACGACCATTTTGTTTGGCTTTATACATGGCTTGGTCGGCGGCTTTTAATAACAGCTCTGAGCTATCGCCATCGATTGGTGCAATAGCGATGCCGATGCTGGTTGCTATGTGTAGTTCTTCGCCTTCGAGTATAAATGCTTTTGTCATGGCATTGAGGATATCGTTGGCTACTTTTTTAATGTGTTCTTCAGTGACTAGCTTGGCATGCACAATGACAAATTCGTCGCCACCAATACGTGCAATAAACTCAATATCAACAATTTCTTGTTGCAAACGAATTGCGATCAACTTAAGTAATTCGTCACCATAAAAATGGCCTAAGGTGTCATTTATGTCTTTGAAATGATCAAGATCAAGTAGCATGATCACCAGTGGCTCATTAGGATTTAAGCTGTTGTTGAGGCGCTGATTTAAGCGTTCTTTAAGCTCAATTCGATTAGGTAGATTGGTTAAATGATCATAGTGAGTTTGATGCCATATCAGATCTTCTGCTGCTTTTTTAGCAGTAATATCGGTAAAGATCGCGACTCTGCGCTGCGCTTCAGAATGTTCATTGTATACAGTATCGATAGTAAGCCATTCAGTGAATAACTCGCCATCTTTACGACGGTTAATTATTTCACCTTGCCAACGACCCGTTTTTTGTAACTGTAGCCACATTTCATGATAAAACGCTTTGCTGTGTTTGCCTGAAGCTAAGATAGCGGTGGTATTGCCCACTATTTCTTTTTTACTGTATTGAGTTACTTCACAAAAAGCTGGGTTAACATCTAAGATAACGCCGTTTGGATCGGTAATAGCCATTCCTTCACTGCTATTTGAGTAGACCAATGAGGCCAGATGAGAGGCTTTTTCAGCGTTCTTTCGCTGGCTAATATCTTGCAATACGATGGTGTACTCGTTGCTATTATGCTTGGCACTGATCCGCGCTTCAAATACTTGCTCGACTTCGCTGTTATTGATTATTAACTCAAATTGGCTAGTTTTATTTTTACAGGGTAAATTCCTAAGTAACTGTTTACTTTTTTCTTCACCAAGTAGCTCGCGAAGATGTAACTTTGAACGCGTACACACCGGTAAATTTAACTGTGAAATTTGCCCACCTAAGTTCAGTACATCACCGTGAACATTGATCCGAATATAGGTATCAGGCAAAGCGTTTAATAAACTACTTAATTCGTCATGTTGGCGTTTGACACTCGCTTCTGCCGTCAGACGTGTTTGCGCCATCTCTTTAAAATGTTGATAGAGAGTATTCAGCTCTGGGCTATTTAAAGAAAACTGTTTTGGTAATAACCCTTGCGCAAGCTCTTTAATCGTCAGAGTGAGTTGTGCTATGGGCGTTAATACGTTGCGCTTTAATTGGCTATGAGCATATATAGAGAGGCCAATAATCATCAATGTAAATGCAGCTAATGTGATAAAAAATAGTTGGTTGGCAGCTTGAATTGCGTTATTAAATGGCATGACAACATAGACGTTTAGGCTATTTTTAGTTTCATCGGTATACATGGTTTTACTGTGTAAAATGTGATTAATATCTTGCAATTCAATTGTGCTATTGAGCATAGGTAGTTCAGAACTAAACCCATAGGCGTTAATATTTTCGCCAAACAGCGATGGATCGTTAGGGTAATTTGCAATAATGCGACCGTTGTTGTCGGTTATAACAGCAATGGCATCTTCGGGTAAGTGAGAGTTGGCAAGTATCTGGCTCCACCAATCTAATGTGACAACCGTTACTACCGCCCCATATACTTGTTGCTGCTGATCAATAAGTGGATAAGCAAAATTGAAACTGAGGGAATTGATACTGCGATCTTTTTGAAAATAGCCAATGGCAAAGCTTTTAGTTGCCACAGCATTTTTAAAGTATTCACGATCGGCAATATTAATATTTTCTTTGCGTCCTTGTAATAAACACACCGCATCGCCTTGTATATTGACGATACCAATATTTGCAATTTCAGGTTGAAGTTCTTGTATTTTAGCTAGGTAATAAGGGCAGCCGGTTTGTAGTGGCGCGGCAAAGTCTTTTAAATCCGCAAGCTGAATAGTAAATGTTTTAATTTTTTTGAGTAGCTCAGTTTGCTGCTCAACAAGCTGTTCGGCAACCGTTAAAGCCTGCAGCCGACTCTCTTGGCGCGCCGTTTCTTTAGCATGCCAAAGGCTAAATAAGATCACCAAAATACCTGGTAAGCTCAGTAAGATAAATAAACGATAAAGTCGGTGTTGTAACGATGAGGAAAAAATAACAATACTCTTCATACTGGGCTTTGGCATAAAATTGTAGCCAATTAAGTTGAAAATAACCATATACAATAAAAGGTTATTTATACTTTCTCTAATAAATAATAGAGCAACTACGCAAAAGAGTATGATTGCGCTACGTAAACCTCATTATTATAGTAAACGTAATAACCAGCTAAATTGACTTAGCTTTATTTTTTTGGATGAATTTTGGTTATGACCATTTAGCGCCTGAAAGCCTGCACCTGCCGTAAAGGCACTGGCAATACCTACATTCGATACTGCAAAGCGTTTAAGTCGGTAATTGAAAGCTTGATGATGTTGCTGTTTTAACGCATTGATGCTATTCATTTTTTGACTTAAGTGACGAACTTTATGATTTGGTTTCTTAATAAAATAAGCAATTAGCATTATTCACCCCTATTTATATTGAGTAATTGTTTAATGCTGTGCGCAGTTTTATCAAAGCCAATTTTACTGCTGATATAACCAATATTTTTCCACAGCCACATCAAACAAAGCAATTGTAAGCCAATTAGACACACAGCACTGAGCCATATTGATTGACTAAAGGCAAAAATCGCAAAGCCAAGTGTGATCAGCAAACCGGCCCACAACAATACTAAGCCACCGGCAAAACTTACCAGTAAAATAATAGTCAATGCCAAAGAGCGGGTTGATAGTCGCCACTCGGCACTCGCTAATTCTTTACAAATACCTGCCTGTTGGCGATAGTCCTGATAAAGCTGTTCACCGTATTGAGACAATTTAGCAAGATGATCTTGCCACTGATCAGCACTTTGCGGTGCAGGATCAGCGGCTTGATGCTGTTTATCTTTAGGATCGGTATGTGGTTGCATAATCGCTTACTTGCTACGGCGAAATAGTGCAGTTACTAGCATACCGGCTGCAAACGCAATACCAGCTGTAGCAAGCGGATTTTCAGCGGCTAATTGACGAGTTTTACCACTGTATTCAGACAGTTTTTCACGCGCAATTTTTTGCTTTTCAGTCAGAGTTTCAGCTGAGCTTGAAGCACCATGGCGAATATTTTGCTCTGCTGTTGCAGCCTTAGAAGACAGCGAATCAACAGCAAGATGAGCCGCTGAGGTTGCTTTATCTGTTAATGGCGATTCAGTGTGAGCAGCGATGTCATCAACTTTTTTACTGGTTTTTGCAGCTGAATTAGAACTCGATGTTGAAGTAGTCATAGTAATCGTTCCTTAAATATTAAAACTAAATTGTGTAATACTTGTTGCAGCCTTCGTACCACTTCTACAATCTTATTTAATTCCTTATAAATCAAATTTTTATTTTTTATTTTCCGAATTGGTTTGTTTGAAATAACAGCGTTTTAAGTAACTATTGCAAAAAGATCGCGTAAATTTTACAAGATCTATTAAGCAGCAATTCGCTACTAATATTTTGTAACTGTTCATTGATTATTCATTAATCATTTAAGTCTGTTTATTTTGTTTTATCTCAGAATAAAATATTTTTTTTGTAGTTATCCACTTTTTCCCACGTAATTCAGTAGCTTTGCGCTAGGCCTTATTTTTTCTGGCTTTAACACGCCATTATAGGTTTTTGCTGACTTGACAAAATAGCTTGTCAAGCCCTAAACTGGAGCACTGTGGTAAAAAGTGGTATTTAGTGGATCAAATTGGATCAAATTAATCAAAACAGATTAATTACAAACTTTTAGAGTAGGCTTTTTATGTTCCGTGGTGCGAGTTCACTGAGTTTGGATGATAAAGGACGATTTGCGGTACCGACTAAGTACCGAGACTCGTTGTTGTCTGAAGATCAGGGGACGGTGATCTGTACTGTCGCACTGAACGAGCCTTGCTTGTGGTTATATCCATTGGCGCAATGGCAGGATATAGAAGATCGCTTAGCTAAAATTTCCAATATGAATCCACGCGCTCGACGCATGCAAAGGATGTTGTTAGGTAATGCAACAGAATACCAATTAGATAAAAATGGTCGAATATTGCTGGCACCGTCGTTACGGTCTCATGCTGATTTAGGCAAAAAAATCATGTTGGTCGGTTTGATGAATAAATTTGAGATCTGGGATGAAGAGCGTTGGCATGAACAAATGCGCCAAGACACCGAAATTGAACGACTCGGTGAGTTTGAATCAACCCCAGACTTAGATAATTTTTCGCTCTGATCACACAATAAAAAGGCAAACAATAGCTAATGACAGCGCAATTTGAACATATTTCCGTACTAATGGACGAAACCATCGAAGGTCTAGCAATTAAGCCAGACGGTATTTATATGGATGGTACATTTGGCCGAGGCGGACATTCTGGACAAATCTTGGCGCGCCTTGGTGAACATGGTCGATTACAAGCTATTGACCAAGATCCACAAGCGATCAAGTCTGCCGAAAAGTTTGCCGATGATAGTCGTTTTGCCATTGCCCATACTCGCTTTTCTAATCTATACGAAGTGGCAGAGCAAAACGATCTATTAGGAAAAGTAGATGGCATTTTATTAGATATCGGTGTGTCATCACCACAACTAGATGATGCCGAGCGTGGTTTTAGCTTTATGAAAGATGGCCCGCTTGATATGCGCATGGATCCTACCAGCGGCCGCAGTGCTGCGCAGTGGTTAGCTGAAGCCGAGCTGGAGGAGATTGTTCATGTGATCAAAACTTATGGCGAAGAAAAATTTGGTCGTCGTATTGCACATAAAGTGCTTGAAGTGCGAGCACATACGCCGATTACAACAACTAAGCAACTAGCTGATTTAGTTGACGAAGCAGTGCCAGTAAAAGATAAATTCAAACATCCTGCGACGCGTACTTTCCAAGCTATTCGTATTTATATCAACAGTGAATTGGAAGAGATTCAAACGGCATTACAAGCTGCGCTGGGTGTACTAAAGCCCGGTGGTCGGTTAGTGGTGATTTCGTTTCATTCACTAGAAGATCGTATTGTTAAACAGTTTATTAAAAAACAGAGTAAGGGAGTGGCATTACCCAGAGGTCTGCCTTTAACTGATGCACAAATAAATAAAAATCTGACGTTAAAGGCAGTGGGTAAAGCTATTAAGCCAAGCCAAGCTGAAGTTGACCGTAACCCACGTTCACGCAGTTCAGTACTTAGGGTGGCACAGAGGTTGGGATGAAGCCTAAAGCGAATCATCGACAACCCAATTTATTTTTAGAAATAATCAAAGGCCTAGGAGCTAATAAGCTAACCTCGGCCTTGTTGGTTGTGATATTCGCATCAAGTTTGAGTGTGGTGCAGGTCACTCACTTTGCTCGCCAAGAGCTGATTGAGCAAGATCAGTTGTTACAACAGCGAGATGAACTCGATTTAGAATGGCGTTACCTATTAGTTGAAGAAGAGTTTTATTCGCAACATGCACGCATTGAAGAAATTGCTATCGAGCAACTTCAGATGAAACGGTCCACAAGCCAAGACGAACAGGTGATAGTACTACCATGAGAAGTAGAGGGAAAAAACCAGTTAATAGTTTGATCACATGGCGTTTTATGCTGGTGTGCTCTGTGGTGCTGCTGGTTTTTGTTACTTTAGTTTCTCGTGCTGCTTATTTACAAGTTATCGAGCCTGATAAAGCCCGTTCAGAAAGTAATAAACGTACTGTGCGCGTGGAAAAGTTGCATGTGCAACGCGGGATGATTTTTGACCGTCATGGTAAAGAACTTGCAGTTAGTGTGCCTGTGGTAAGCGTGTATGCGGATCCTAAAGCATTGCATAAATCATTGCGTGCTAAAGTGCTCAAGCAAGCGCGTAAAAATGGCGAAGATGAGAATGCTCTTGCAGAAAATACCGCGCTACTTGAACAGCGTATTGCGTTGTACTACAAAAATGATTTGCGTTGGCGTGAACTTGCCGACGTACTGCGTATTGAACCGAAAACAATCAATGGTCGCTTGCGGGATGATGCCAGTCGCCGCTTTGTTTATTTAAAACGCCAAGTAACCCCTGCCGTTGCCAATTATATTGGCGACTTACGTCTGCCTGGTATTCATCTATTAGATGAATCAAAACGCTATTATCCTGCCGGAGAAGTTACCGCACATGTGCTTGGTTTTACTAATATTGATGGCAAAGGTATCGAAGGCATAGAGAAGCTTTACGAAAACGCATTAACTGGCGTTGAAGGTCGTCGCACAATTCGCAAAGATGCACAGGGTCGTGAAGTTGAAGTGCTTGATGAACGTGAACGGATCGAGCCTGAAAGTATTCATTTAAGTATTGATCAACGCATTCAAGCGATTGCTTATAAAGCAGTAAAATCAGCAGTTCTAACCTACAAAGCAACGTCTGGCTCTGCGATGGTGGTCGATGTGAAAACTGGTGAAGTGTTAGCGATGGTTAACAGCCCGTCTTTTAATCCAAATAATTTAAATGATGCAGCCCCGCATAAACGCCGAAATCGAGCGATCACGGATTTGTTCGAACCAGGTTCAACCGTTAAGCCTCTAGCCATATTAGCTGGGTTAGACTACGGCTCAATCCAACCGGATGATAAAATTGATACTTACCCAGGCTGGATGCGCATTGGTGGTACGTTAGTTACAGACTCGCGTAACCATGGTGAAATGACCTTACGTGAGATTTTAAAGTACTCCAGTAACATGGGGGTGACAAAAATAACTCAAGATGTACCGAAGGATTACTTTGTTGGCTTGTTCCAAAAGGTTGGCTTTGGTTCAGATACAGGCACCGGCATGGTTGGTGAAAGTAGTGGCTTGTTTTATCCGAATCGACGTTGGTCTGACCATGAAATTGCAGCACTTTCTTTTGGTTATAACGTTGCTGTAAGCACCGCACAAATGGCGCGTTTTTATGCCATGTTAGGTGCCGGCGGGATCAATAGACCATTGACCATCCTCAAGCAAGATTCAATCCCTGAAGGCGAGCGTGTTTTTCAACAAAAAGATGTTGAAGCGGTTGTGCATATGATGGAAAGCGTTTTTGAAGAAGGTGGTACAGCGAGCCGGGTAAAAGTTGATGGTTATCGTGCTGCGGGTAAAACGGGTACCTCTAAAAAAGCTGCCGCAGGTGGTTATGGTGATGAGTATGTAGGTTACTTTACTGGTATAGCACCTGCGAGTAATCCACGTTTAGCTGTTGTTGTAATGATCAATGAGCCCGGTGGAGATGTTTATTATGGCGGTGCAACTGCAGGACCAGTGTTTGCAGAAATAATCTCCAATGCGTTAAGAATTTTAAACGTGGCACCAGACAAAGGCTCGGTTGCCTACGTGAAGGGCATAGATGATGATGCGTGATTTAAAAATAATTTTACAACAAATAGAAGTAGCAGCAACAAGCTTACTAGTAAAGCACTTGCGTTTGGATAGTCGAGATGTCACCCCTGGGGATGTCTTTGTAGCAATTAAAGGTCATCAATTAGATGGCGGACAATTTATTGATAAAGCGATTGCAAATGGTGCAGTTGCAGTAATTGCTGATCGTTTATGTGAATTTGAATGTGATTTTGAACCGCTTTATTTAATTTCCGATTTGAATAAGAAATTGCCCGCATTAGCGAGTCATTTTTATCAGCAACCAAGTAAACAATTAGATGTGGTGGGTGTTACTGGCACCAATGGTAAATCAACCACCACTGCGATGATTGCTCATTTAGCTAAGTTTTGCGACACCCAATCAGCGATTATAGGTACGCTCGGGTATGGGCAACCAGAAAGTTTAACTGAGTTAATCAATACCACACCGTCTTGTGTTGATTTACAAAGAATATTAGCGCAACTTGCCACTGACAATAACAAACTGGTGGCGATGGAAGTGTCATCACATGGTTTGGTACAGCAGCGTGTTGCGAAAACGCACTTTAAAGCTGCTGTGTTTACCAATTTATCGCGCGATCATTTAGATTACCACGGTGATATGGCCAGTTATGCCGATGCAAAGTTAATGCTAATGCGAGATTTTGACGCGCAGCTGGTGGTACTAAATCAAGATGATAACCAAGTAGAGCAATGGTTAGAACAATACGATTTTAATAACTTAGTGTGTTATGGCCATAAAAACTTGCAGCCAAAAGGTGCTAAGTTTGTATACTTCACTGATGTTTCTTACCATAAAACCGGTATATCGGCACAGTTGACTACAAGTTGGGGTGATATTGCTATTACCTGTCCGCTGTTTGGCGAATTTAATTTATATAATTTAGCGGCTGCAATCGCAACTTTACTTGGTTTAGGTTACCCATTAGATCAACTGGCAGCGGGTTGTGCAAGCTTGCAACCAGTTGCTGGACGCATGCAAGCATTTAGCGCGCCAAACCAACCAACCTGTATTGTTGATTATGCTCACACGCCAGATGCGTTAGCTTTAGCATTGCAAGCATTGCAACAACATGTGCCCGGTGGCGTAAGTTGTGTATTTGGTTGCGGTGGAGACCGTGATAAAGGCAAGCGACCAATGATGGCCCAAGCGGCTGAGCAAAATGCTGATAAAGTAATTATTACCAGTGATAACCCGCGTAGCGAAGATCCATGGCAGATCATTAAAGATGTTGCTGCTGGTTTAAGCCAGCCTGACCGTGCGCACTTAGAAGCTGACCGTGCTCATGCTATTGCCTTTGCAATAGATAACGCAAATGCCAATGACGTAGTGCTTATTGCAGGTAAAGGCCATGAAGATTATCAAATAATTGGTACGCAACGGATAGATTTTTGCGATCGTAAATATGTCCAACAGCACTTACAACAAAAGCTAGACCCACAAGAACAACAAATAAGAGGATCGCAGTTATGATCCCAATGGATTTTGATTGGCTAGCAAATGTGCTAGCAACTGATTATCAAGGTGATAATCAAACAGTAAAAAATATTAATACCGATACTCGCACCGTATGCGAAGGAGAAGTATTTTTAGCCCTACAAGGCCCTAATTTTGATGGCCATCAGTTTTTACAACAAGCGAAAGACAAAGGCGCAATAGCCGCTATTGTTAGTCAAAAAGTTGCCGTTGATATTCCACAGTTTTTAGTTACGGATACGCGTATTGCGCTAGGCGAAATTGGTGCTGCGGTAATGGCCAGTGTGGCACCAAAAACTATCGCAATTACAGGCAGTGTCGGTAAAACCACAGTAAAAGAAATGTGCGCAGCTATTTTAGCTCCTCACGGTGAAGTACTGTCGACCAAAGGTAATTTTAATAATGATATTGGCGTGCCATTAACCTTGTTACGCCTAGAACCGCAGCACAAATATGCGGTTATCGAGCTTGGCGCTAACCATATTGGTGAAATTGCCTACACCACGGCGATGACTAAGCCCGATGTTGCCGTTGTTTGTAATGTGGCAGCTGCGCATATTGAGGGTTTTGGCTCTCTTGCGGGTGTGGCAACGGCTAAAAGTGAAATTTACGATGGTTTGAAAGAGCATGGCATTGCGCTAGTTAACTGTGACAGCGAATTTAGTGATGGTTGGCTTACTAAGTTACAAGGGCGCAGTGTAAAACGTTTTTCAAGCACTGATAAACTAGATATTTGGGCAGAAGAAGTCAGCCTCGATGAGCAAGCTCAGGCGTCTTTTTATATTTGTACCAAGCAGCAGCGAGTACCCGTTAAGCTTGCATTGCCAGGTCGTCACAATGTTACAAACGCCCTTATAGCAGCTGCATTAACCTGTGAATTTGGCGTTAGTCTTGAGGCGGTGGCAACGGCACTAGCAACCATGGCTGAAGTAAAAGGCCGAGTAAACATTATTCAAGTCAATGAAACACTAACCGTGATTGATGACACTTATAATGCCAATGTGCAATCGGTTAAAGCCGCGATTGATTTACTTAGTGATATACAAGGTCAGCGTATTTTAGCGTTAGGTGATATGGGAGAACTTGGTGAAGAAGCTGCGCTTTATCACCAACAAGTTGGCGCCTATGCCAAACAACAAGGTATTGATGAGTTGTATAGCTTAGGTGTATTGAGTCAATACGCCAGTGATGAATTTGCTAAACCACAGCGGCATTTTTCAAGCCGCGAGGAACTGTTACAACAATTACAAGCACAGTTAACTGACTCAGCACAAAAAACCACCATAGTCGTGAAGGGATCACGCAGTTCTCGCATGGAATTATTAGTACAAGATTTAGTTAACAGCCAGCAAACTGGCCGCAATGGAGTATCTCAATGTTAGTTTGGCTGGCTGAGTATTTAACACAATATTACAGTGCATTTAATGTGTTCTCGTATTTAACCGTTCGCGCTGTATTTGGTATTTTAACGGCATTATTAATTTCATTGTATTTTGGGCCTAAGTTGATCCGTGCTTTGCAAAGAATGCAAATTGGTCAAGTAGTTCGTAACGATGGCCCGGAGTCGCATTTATCGAAAAAGGGCACCCCAACCATGGGAGGCTTGTTAATTTTAGCGTCTATTTTTACCAGTACTTTACTGTGGGCTGATTTAGCGAATAAATATGTATGGGCTACCTTGTTTGTGATCGGCTCATTGGGAATTGTGGGCTTTGTTGATGATTACCGTAAAGTGATCCGCAAAGATCCAAAAGGGTTAATTGCTAAATGGAAGTATTTTTGGCAGTCAGTGATTGCCTTAGTGGTTGCCTGCGCATTATTTTTTACTGCTAATCATGCCAACGAAACATCATTAGTAGTGCCGTTTTTTAAAGATGTATTACCGCAACTAGGTTTGTTTTACATAGTTATGACTTACTTTGTAGTGGTGGGTACGTCAAATGCTGTGAATCTGACCGATGGCTTGGATGGTCTGGCCATTGTACCGACTATTTTAGTGGCAGCAGCACTGGCTATTATCGCTTACTTAACAGGTAACGTGAATTTCTCAGCTTACTTGCATATTCCACATTTACCATTGGCCAGTGAGTTGGTTGTGGTATGTACCGCCATTGTTGGTGCCGGATTAGGCTTTTTATGGTTTAACACTTACCCAGCACAAGTATTTATGGGTGATGTTGGTTCATTAGCGCTTGGTGGAGCATTGGGTATTATTGCTGTATTAGTTCGCCAAGAGTTAATTTTAATCATTATGGGCGGTGTATTTGTGATGGAAGCACTGTCGGTTATCTTGCAAGTTGGCTCTTATAAATTACGTGGCCAACGGATTTTTAGAATGGCACCAATCCATCATCATTACGAATTAAAAGGCTGGCCTGAGCCACGAGTTATCGTGCGTTTTTGGATAATTTCTATCGTGCTAGTGTTAGCTGGCCTAGTAACATTAAAGATCAGGTAAATGACGTATTTAAACGAGATGAAAAACAAACATATTACAGTGCTCGGACTCGGTGTAACCGGTCTGGGCATTGTGCGTTTTTTATTATCTCAAGGTTTAACGCCTAATGTAGTTGATAGTCGCCAATCACCGCCCGGTTGTGATTGGTTACAACAACATGCGCCAAATTTAACGACGCAGTTTGGTAATTTGGCAACTGCACAGCTTGAAAGCGCTGATATGATCATCATCAGCCCCGGTTTAAGTTTAACACTTCCAGCAGTTGCACAAGCAATGCAAGCGGGTGTTGAAGTGATTGGTGATATTGAGTTATTTGCTCGTTTAACAGACAAGCCGGTGGTGGCTGTAACAGGCTCTAACGGTAAATCGACTGTCGTTACGTTGGCTTATGAAGTATTGAAAACGGCTGGCTATAAAGTCGGACTTGGCGGAAATATTGGTACTGCCGCACTGGATTTATTAGCTGATGATTTTGATGTTTACGTATTAGAGCTATCGAGTTTTCAGCTCGATACGATGCACAGCTTAAAACCGGTTAGCGCTACGGTACTTAATGTGTCGGAAGATCATTTAGACCGTTACCCGAGCTACCAAGCCTATATTGATTCAAAACAAACGATTTATGCTAATGCCGCGCTGGCTGTAGTAAATAAGACTGACCCAGCAACGTATACAAAAACAATGCCGCAATTAAGCTTTGGCTTAGAAAATGCGGATTATTGTTTAATGACGTATCAAGGTGACAGTTACTTTAGTTATCAAGGCAAAGCTCTATTGCCTGTTAGTAGCTTAGCCGTAGTTGGTCGTCATAATCAGCTAAATGCGTTAGCGGTTATGGCATTATTGAGCCCATTTGATATCAGTGCTAGTCAGTTTGCACAAGCTTTTAGCCAATTTACTGGCTTGGCGCATCGTTGTCAGTTTGTTGCCGAGCAAGCGGGGGTTAAATATTTTAATGACTCTAAAGCTACGAATGTCGGGGCCACCATTGCGGCGATAGAAAGTTTAGCCGATCAGGCCAAGCAACTAGTGGTGATTGCCGGAGGCGATGCCAAAGGCGCCGATCTCGATAGCTTAAAGCCGTATTTACAACAGCAAGTTAAAGCGCTTATTTGTTTTGGTAAAGATGCCAAAGCACTGGTTGCGTTGACTGACAAAGGCCACTTAACAGAAAATATGCAGCAAGCGGTGATGCTTGCCAAGCAACTTGCCACTGCGGGCGATATTGTGTTGCTTGCACCTGCATGTGCCAGTATTGATATGTATAACAATTATATGCAACGTGGTGAGCACTTTAGTCAATGCGTATTAGCGGAGGCAGTATGATTGCTTTAGCTAATATTCGTGACACCCTGACTCCTAAGCCTTCGGCGCAGTTATACGATGTGCCACTGTTATATTGTGTGATCATGCTAATTGGCTTGGGGTTTGTGATGGTGACGAGTGCGTCGATGCCGACCGCTGATCGCTTATTTAACAATCCCTATCATATTATTATTCGCCACAGCATGTTTTTGGCGATGGGCTTTGTGCTGTTTTGGATCACCTGTTGTGTACCAATGACTTGGTGGAAACGCTCGAATCCTTACTTATTACTGTTTGGCATGGCGCTACTGATAGTGGTGTTAATCGTTGGACGTGAAGTGAATGGCGCAAAACGTTGGATCCCAGTAGGTCCGGTGGGCTTTCAGGTCGCTGAAGCGGCTAAATTATTCTTTTTCAGTTATATCGCCGGTTACTTAGTGCGTAAACGTGAGGAAGTTCAAGAAAACATCAAAGGCTTTGCTAAGCCAATCGCGGTGTTTGCAGTTTACGCATTGTTGATTTTATTACAGCCCGATTTAGGCACTGTGGTGGTGATGTTTGTAACTACCGTAGGCTTATTGTTCTTAGCTGGGGCTAAGTTATGGCAGTTTTTTGCCTTGATATTAACAGGCGTAGGCTTAGTCGTATTGCTCATTATTGTTGAGCCATATCGGATGGCGCGGGTGGTCGGTTTTCTAGAGCCATGGGATGACCCATTTGGTAAAGGCTACCAGTTAGTACAATCGCTGATGGCATATAGCCAAGGTGGTTGGTTTGGCCAAGGTTTAGGTAATAGTGTGCAAAAATTGCAGTATTTACCTGAGGCCCATAATGACTTTATTTTTGCGGTGATTGGCGAAGAGTTAGGTTTTATCGGTATCGTCAGTATTTTAATGGTGTTTGGTACTTTGGTGTTTAGAGCACTGTTAATTGGTCAGCAAGCACTTAAATGTGGCAAAGAATATGAAGGTTACTTTGCATTCGCAATAGGTATTTGGTTTGCATTTCAAACCATGGTTAATGTGGGGGCGAGTGCCGGTATTTTGCCAACCAAAGGTTTAACCTTGCCGTTTGTATCTTATGGTGGCTCAAGTTTACTTATCATGACTATTGCGGCAGGTATTTTATTACGCGTGGATTTTGAAACCAAAATGGCCACTAAACAAGCAACATCCGGTGGAGGCAAGCGATGAATAAAAAATTAGTCGTTGTTGCTGGCGGTACTGGCGGGCATATTTTTCCCGGCATAGCTGTGGCTGATCACTTAAGGCAACAAGGTTGGCAAGTGAGTTGGATTGGCACTGCTGATCGAATGGAAGCGCAGGTTGTACCAAAGCATAATATTGAGATTGATTTTATTAATGTTAAAGGTGTACGTGGCAATGGCCTTGCACGTTTAGTCAAAGCCCCTTTTATGGTGATTAATGCCATATTACAAGCACGCAAAGTATTGAAAAAACAACAACCTGATGTTGTGTTAGCAATGGGCGGCTATGTTACTGGGCCGACTGGCATTGCCGCAAAAAGCTTAGGTATACCACTGGTGATCCATGAGCAAAATGCAGTTGCCGGTATGAGTAATAAGTACTTAGCCAAGTTTGCCAATAAAGTGTTGGCTGCATTTCCGCAAGCATTTGCCTCTGGATACAGTGACGTGGTTGGTAATCCGGTACGAGCCAGCGTAGCAAATGTGGCAATGCGGGAAGTATCAAGTCCGGTTAACGTGTTGGTCGTTGGTGGCTCGTTAGGTGCACAGGTGCTAAACCAAACTTTGCCAGCAGCATTTAAACAGCTCAGTGAAGAGTTTCAGATCAATACATGGCATCAAACCGGTAAAGGTCATTTAGGCTCAGTAACACAGGTATATCAGCAGCAAGGTTTTAGTGCTGAACAAGCTAAGGTGGCTGAGTTTATTGATGATATGGATACGGCTTATGGCTGGGCAGATATTGTAATTTGCCGCGCGGGGGCGTTAACCGTAAGTGAGATTGCTGCTGCAGGAAAAATGGCCGTGTTTGTGCCGTTTCCGCATGCGGTTGACGATCATCAAACTGCGAATGCAAAATTTTTAGTTGATGGCAATGCGGCATTATTAATGCCACAGGGGCAGTTCAATCAACACAGTATTGTTGAACTATTACGCCCGTATTTAGCCAAACCAGCATTAATCAGTGAACTTGCAGGCAATGCTAAGCAATTGGCGACACTAGAAGCTACTGCCAATGTCGCATGGCATTGTATGGATGCCGCAGGTGTCCCCTTGTCAGCGCTGCAAGTAACAGAAAAAAGAGATAATTAAGTGAAACAAATGTCAACACACAAGAGCACTCGCCCGGCAATGCGCCGAATTAGCACTATCCACTTTATTGGTATTGGTGGTGCAGGAATGGGCGGTATTGCCGAAGTACTCGCATTTGAAGGATATCGTATTACTGGCTCTGATATTGCCCATAGTGCAATGACCGAACGTTTGATCCAAGCTGGCGCTGAAGTGTTTATTGGCCATCATCAAAGTAATGTTAAAGATGCCAATGTAGTGGTGGTTTCAAGTGCAATTGATGAAACTAACCCTGAGATTATTGCAGCTAAGGCGGCACGTATTCCGGTTGTGCGCCGTGCAGAAATGTTGGCCGAGCTAATGCGCTTTCGCCACGGTATTGCTATCGCTGGCACTCATGGTAAAACCACCACCACTAGTTTGATCGCGAGTATTTATGCTCAAGCTGGGCTGGATCCAACCTTTATTATTGGTGGCTTACTTAATAGTGCGGGTAGTAACGCAAAAGTCGGTAAAAGTGATTTTTTAATTGCTGAAGCTGATGAGAGTGATGCGTCATTCTTGCATTTGCAACCTATGGTATCGGTGATCACTAATATTGAAGAAGATCACATGGATACCTACGGCGGTAGCTTAGAAAAAATGAAAGATACTTATGTGGACTTCATTCATAACCTGCCTTTTTATGGCCTTGCTGTGGTGTGTATCGATTCAGAAGTGGCAGCTGAGCTTATTCCGCGATTTGGCCGTCCTGTGATCACTTATGGTGAATCAAGCGACGCCGATTACCGCATGACTGATTTTAGCCAAACGGCAAATACCAGTCAGTTTAAAGTGCGCACTAAGCAAGGTGATGAATTAACTGTGCATTTAAATATGCCAGGTAAACATAATGCATTGAACGCCACTGCAGCTATTGCTGTTGCAAAAGATCAACAAATAGCTGATCACGCGATTTTAGAAGCATTGCAACAGTTTGAAGGTATCGGACGTCGTTTTCAGCATTATGGCGATTTTGAAAACGAACGTGGCAAAGTAATGCTGGTGGATGATTATGGTCATCACCCTTCAGAAGTTGCAGCGACTATAGCGGCAATTCGCCAAGGCTGGCCTGATAAACGCTTAGTAATGATTTATCAACCACATCGCTTTACTCGTACTCGTGATTTATATGAAGACTTTGTAAAAGTGTTAGCCGATGTTGATCAGTTATTATTGCTTGATGTATACGGCGCTGGTGAAGAGCCAATTATTGGCGCAGACAGTAAAAGTTTATGTCGCAGCTTACGTCAACGCGGTAAAGAACCACTGCATGTTGCAAGTAGCTCTGAACTAGCTGGAGTATTAGCTGATACGTTACAAGATAATGATTTAGTTATAACCCAAGGTGCTGGTAATATTGGTCAATTAGTAAAAACACTCGCGGCGACATCGCTGTCGATTGAGCAACTTAAGCAGGTAAAGGTATGACGCAATTAAACACACAGTTTGGCAAAGTGGCAGTGTTGTTTGGTGGACACTCAGCTGAGCGCGAAGTATCACTAAAATCAGGCCAAGCGGTATTGAACGCATTACAAAATGCGGGCGTTGATGCCATTGGCTTTGATCCAAAAGAGCAACCGTTATGGCAATTAAAAGAACTCGGCATTGAACGAGTATTTATCGCCCTGCATGGTCGCGGTGGTGAAGACGGTACTATTCAAGGTGCACTTGAGTTTATGGGGTTGCCATACACTGGCAGTAACGTATTAGGCTCAGCATTGGCGATGGATAAAATACGTTGTAAGCATTTATTTAAATCTGCGGGCTTGAGCACTGCGCCTTATGCGGTGGTGGATAGCAAACGTGGTTTTGATGCTACAGCGATAATGAATGAACTGAAAAAAGTGATGGTAAAACCGTCGCACGAAGGTTCTAGCATTGGTATGGCGCAAGCAAATAATGCGCAAGAGCTTGAAGCTGCTTTAGCCGAAGCGTTTAAGTTTGACAGCCAAGTGCTGGTTGAGCAGTGGATAACAGGGCGCGAATTTACAATCACTGTACTAGGCGATGAGGTACAGCCAGTAATTGAAATGACCACCCCGAATGGTTTTTATGATTACCAAGCAAAGTATCAGTCAAATACCACGCAATATCATTGCCCAGCAGACTTATCAGCTGGCGATACCACGCATTTACAAGCAATGGCTTTAGCGGCATTTGATCTGGTAGGTGCCAGTGGTTGGGGTCGTGTTGATGCAATGCAAGATGCAGACGGTAACTTTTATTTGTTAGAAGTAAACACAGTACCAGGAATGACTGAAAAATCGTTAGTGCCAATGGCTGCTAAAGCAAATGGTGCAAGCTTTGAGCAATTAGTTGTTCGCATTTTGGAGCAAACGCTTTAATATGCATCCCTTTTTGGAAAAAGCGCAACAATTAAAACAGCAACTCAATTGGTCGTTAATCTTTGGTGTGAGCTTTTTCCTTATTGTAGTTTTTAGCTTAGTACAAATAACCAGCGGCGTTAGACAGTGGTTGGTGGAAAATAAAGATGCGCAGATAAAGCATTTAGCGGTGTTGGGGAAACCTCAATACACAGATGAAAAAGCGATTATTAGCGCGATTAAAAAAGCCGACTTATCGAGTTTTTTTGATTTAGACGTGAAAAACATACAACGTTTAGTGCAAGACTTACCTTGGGTGGCTACTGCATCGGTACGTAAGCAGTGGCCAGATACATTACAAGTGTATGTGGTAGAGCATCAGGCTGTCGCAGTGTGGAACAGTGATTTATTACTTAACCAAAGCGGTGAAGTGTTTCAAGCTAGCAGTGCGAAGCTCAGTGACGAGCTGCCACAACTTTATGGCCCTGAGGGCAGTGAATTTGAAGCATGGGGAGCTTTCAAGCAGTTTGATGAAATGCTTAAGGTTAATAATTTAAAGTTAACCAGTCTGGCATTGTCAGAGCGATTTTCATGGCAGTTATGGCTCGATAACGGTATTCGCCTTAAATTAGGGCGTAAAGAAAAAGCTAAACGGGTACAACGGTTTATAGATGTTTACCCGCGGATGGAAAAACGTGCAGATGCACAAGTAGATGTAGTGGATTTACGGTATGATACCGGCCTTGCGGTGAGCTGGAAGCTCCTGGAAGAAGCGCAATTACAAAATAAGAGTAAGGCATGACTAAGTCAGCAGAAAGAAACCTAGTGATTGGATTAGACGTTGGCACCTCAAAAGTGGTGGCCACGGTTGGTGAAATCACCGCAGATAACAAACTCAGCATTGTTGGGGTTGGCAGCCAAGTGTCCCATGGTATGGATAAAGGCGGCGTAAACGACCTTAACTTGGTGTCGGAGTCTATTCGTCGTGCAATCGATGAAGCTGAACTTATGGCTGATTGCCGTATTAGCTCCGTGTATTTGGGGATCTCAGGTAAACATATTCAGTGCCAAAACGAAAGTGGTGTTGTGGCAATTAATAACACTGAAGTGACTGATGAAGACATTGAAAATGTTATTCATATTGCGCGCTCTGTGCCTATTTCAGCCGAACGTAAAATGCTGCATGCACTGCCGCAAGAATATAGTATCGATATGCAAGAAGGGATTAAAAACCCGCGTGGTATGAGTGGTGTACGAATGGAAGCCCGTGCTCACATCATAACTTGCTCAAACGATATGGCGAAAAATATTGAAAAATGTGTTGAGCGTTGTGGTCTTGAAGTTGACCAACTGATTTTCACCGCATTAGCGTCGTGTTATTCGGTATTAACCGATGACGAAAAAGAGCTCGGTGTTGCGGTACTTGATATCGGTGGCGGTACGATGGATATCACTATTTATATCAATGGTGCGTTGCGCCACTCTGCAGTTATTCCTGTAGCGGGCAACCAAGTTACTGGCGATATTGCAAAAATATTTCGTACACCGATATCCCATGCTGAATCACTCAAGGTACAATATGCCTGTGCAAGTAGCCAAATGGCCAGCAGCGAAGAAACTATTGAAGTGCCTAGTGTAGGCGGACGACCAGCGCGGTTAATGTCGCGTCATACCTTATCTGAGGTGGTTGAGCCACGTTTTAGAGAATTATTTGAATTAGCGATGGAAGAAATTCATCGTTCAGGATTAGCAGACCAAATTGCAGCAGGACTCGTCATTACTGGCGGTAGTGCTAAAATGGCTGGCGCGATGGAAGTGGCTGAAGACATTTTCCAGATGCCAGTGAGAATAGGCAAACCTATAGGGATAGTTGGTTTGACAGATTATGTAGATGACCCTTCATATGCAACGGCGGTTGGCTTATTACAATATGGCCGCACAATGCAATCGATGAATGCACAAAAATCGAAACCTGAAGGCGATAATAATTGGTGGAACCGCATAACGAAGTGGTTTCAAGGCGAGTTTTAATACTCAAGTCGGAGAGTAAACATGTTTGATATAATGGAACAACACAGCGAAGAAGCTGTTATAAAAGTAATAGGCGTGGGCGGCGGCGGCGGTAACGCTGTTGAGCACATGGTTAAGCAACAAATTGAAGGCGTGCGTTTTATTGCCGCTAATACGGATGCTCAGGCATTACGTAACTCATCAGCAGATATTACAGTGCAACTAGGTACTCAGATCACGTCTGGGCTAGGTGCGGGTGCAAACCCTGATGTAGGTCGTAAATCAGCAGAAGAAGACGCCGATACTATTCGTGCCAGCCTTGAAGGTGCTGATATGGTATTTATCGCAGCGGGTATGGGCGGTGGTACTGGCACAGGTGCTGCGCCTGTGGTTGCCAAAATTGCTAAAGAGTTAGGTATTTTAACGGTTGCTGTAGTGACACGTCCGTTTGACTTTGAAGGTAAAAAGCGCGCAGCAGCGGCTGAACAAGGTATTAACGAATTGTCAGAAATTGTAGATTCACTTATTACAATTCCTAACAATAAATTGCTTAAAGTTTTAGGCAAAGGGACTACACTATTAGACGCATTCGCTAAAGCAAATGATGTATTATTTGGTGCCGTGCAAGGTATTGCGGAACTAATTACTCGTTCTGGTTTGATTAACGTGGATTTCGCCGACGTACGTACAGTAATGTCAGCCATGGGTACTGCGATGATGGGCACAGCGTCTGCATCGGGTCCTGATCGTGCGCAAGAAGCTGCAGAGGCTGCAATCTCAAGCCCACTACTTGAAGACGTTGATTTAACTGGCGCGAAAGGCATCCTAGTTAACATCACTGCAGGTATGGATATCGCAATTGAAGAGTTTGAAATTGTTGGTAATCACGTTAAAGCATTAGCATCTGAAAATGCGACTGTGGTGGTTGGTGCGGTTATTGACCCTGAAATGACTGATGAACTACGTGTAACTGTAGTCGCTACAGGTTTAGGCGGCGATCGTCGTCCACAGTTTGGTATTGTCGATAACGGCTTTAAAAAAGCGTCAGGTTCTGATGTTAGCAGTTCAACAAACCAAACTAGCAGTATGTATGTACCAAGCTTTGCAAGCCAAGGTAGTGGCGATGAAATGACTGCTGCTCCAGCGATTGAAAAGCATGAATCGAGCAAGACAACGCAAAGCAATAGTGGTTTATCTAAAACTAATGATAGCGGTAAAAAGTCTAATAAATCAGAAGGTGGCGATTATTTCGACATCCCTGCATTTTTAAGAAAACAAGCAGATTAAGCAAAAAGGTAATTGTTTTTGTTTGAAAAGCGAACGAATTTGGCAGCTGGTCGTATATGTGATATAATCGGCGGTCTAACTGTAACTATAAGTGAGCGAAGCTATGATTAAACAGCGTACCATTGCAGAGATAGTCAAAGCCATAGGAATTGGACTTCACAAAGGTGAGAAGGTCACTATTACTCTCCGACCTGCGAGCGCAAATACTGGGATAGTATTTCGTCGTGTCGACCTTGATCCGGTTGTTGATTTTGAAACAACACCTGAAGCCGTTGGCGATACGCAATTATGTACCTGTTTAACTAATAAAGATGGCGTTCGCTTATCTACGACTGAGCACCTTATTGCTGCGGTAGCGGCAATGGGTATCGATAATTTGATCGTTGAATTAGATAGCTCAGAAGTACCAATAATGGATGGTAGTGCATTACCATTCATTTATTTGTTACAAAAAGGCGGCATTGCAGAGCAGAATGCGGCTAAGCGCTTTATTCGTATTAAAGAAAAAGTACGTATTGAAGAAGGTGATAAATGGGCCGAGATTGAACCATATGATGGTTTTCATATCGACTTTGAAATTGCTTTCGATCATCCGGCAATCAATGAAAGCCGCCAACGTATCGGTTTAGATATTACGGCACAAAGCTTTACGGAAGAAATCAGCCGCGCACGTACTTTTGGCTTTATGAAAGACATTGAATATATGCATGCTAATAACCTAGCTTTAGGTGGCAGCATGGATAACGCCGTGGTATTGGATGAGTTTAAAGTACTTAATCCTAACGGTCTGCGTTATAGCGATGAGTTTGTTAAGCATAAGATTCTAGACTGTGTTGGTGACATGTTTATGACAGGCCACAACATTTTAGGAAAAATTACAGCTTATAAATCAGGCCATGACCTGAACAATAAGTTACTTCGTAAAATTATGGCGACTGAGTCAGCATGGGAATGGGCAACATTTGATACCCCAGTATACATGCCAGCACCAGGTTTAGAAGTAGCCACAGCTTAATCGCAAACGCTTAAAACAGTTATAAAAAATGACGCTATCTAGCGTCATTTTTTTGTTTAAATATTGCGGTTTAGTTTTTTAATGTTATACCAATCGTGTTAAGTTACTGACCATTTATAGCGACAGATAAATGGAGTGATAACAAGGCGTAAATTTTGACATGTAGTTGTTCTACTTAAAAAATTATAACGCAGTTAGCGCTTTATTTAGCTCGCTAGAATGGTTAAATATTTAAGTCGATTGGTATTAAACCTTTTTACAATCCTAACAGCTGTTGTAACTGTACCAGCTCAGTCACTTGGTATGTTGGTTCAATGCCTTCTGGCAGAACTGTGTTGGGATGCTGTAGCCAGCAGGTATCAATCCCGGCATTTTGGCCACCTAAGATATCACTGCTTGCGGTATCACCGACCATTAAGATCTGTTCTTTTGGTGGATTACCTAACAGTTCAAAAGTGTGATAAAAAATTTCTGCGGCTGGTTTTGCAATTCCCACTTGCTCAGAGATAACTAAACAATCAAACATCTCTTTTAATCCGGTATGCTCTAAGCGGCGTGCTTGTAGCTGGGTAAAACCATTAGTGATAATGCCTAATTTAGCATGCGGTTTTAGTTTATTTAGCAGTTCAATAGCACCAGGTAATGGTTCGCAGATCTCAGCCATGGCAGTTAAAAAATCATCATTAAGCTGTTGAGCTGGAACATTCAGCTTATTAGCCCACTCACTAAATCGAGTGACTTGTAGGTGAGTAGCGGAAATAGTATTGTTTTGATACTCAAGCCACAACGGTTTATTTGTTGCTTGATAATGACTGTAATCAGCGTCATTAAAATCAACGCCATAAACTGCAAACATTCTTTTTAAGCCTGCATAGGCATTAAAGCTAAATAAGGTTTCGTCGGCATCAAATAAAACATGGGTGTACTTCATTAAACTTCCTTAGAGTAAAGCGCGGGATGAAGAAAAGGCGCCATAGCGAGTGTCAGCGCTTGCGTATAGGTACTTTCTCGGGTGGCATGATGATTAGTTAATAAACCAATAGCACCGCCTTGCTGTTTGATATTGGTAGTATTAAATGCGTTATCCATTACATCGCCAAGTTCTTTGCCTTGCAATAACGCATTATACAGGCTTGGGGGTAAAGGAAGGTTACTACTACGACCGATAGCACGTTGTTGGTTATCAGCAACGACTACAAATGCAAAGGTAGCGGGGCCGTAGCTAAATTGCTCAGCACCACCTTCCATTGCAACATAAAAATCAGCTTGGTAATGCTGTTGGCAATACAAGACACGATTTTGTGCGCCTATTCGTGTTTCATCTTCACCTATTGGCTGATCAGGTACTTGTGAAGGTGCATCAACTCCTTGACAATCAATCGTCATATCAGGGTAATAGAGAGAGAAAATACTGCGGGCAGCATTTATTTTTACCGGATTTCTGGAACCGACAAGAATGCGTAATGGCTCTGTCATGCTGATATCTCCTTTTATGATGAAGTCAGCAGTTTACATAAGCTATGTATTTCAGCAAGCGTATTTCTTAAATAGGCAAATCAACGGGGGCTAATTCGGCAAGCGCACGCTTTTTAAGGATAATATCTTTGATAAGTGGGGTTAATACTAACTCCATAGCGAGTCCCATTTTTCCACCAGGGACCACTAAGGTGTTGATCCTCGACATAAAGCTGCCTTCGATCATACGTAGGTAATACGGAAAATCGACGTCATCTATGCCACGAAAACGAATAACCACAAAGCTTTCATCAAGGGACGGAATATCTTTTGCGCTAAATGGGTTTGAGGTGTCAACGGTTGGCACGCGCTGAAAGTTTATGTGAGTACGTGAGAACTGTGGCGTAATGTGATTAATGTAATCATCCATACTGCGGACAATTGAGCCCATAACAGCTTCGCGAGAGTGACCACGTTCAGAGGTGTCGCGGATTAACTTTTGGATCCACTCAAGGTTAATGATAGGCACCATACCAATTAGTAAATCAACATGCTTAGCTACATCATGATCTTCATCGACAACACCGCCATGCAGTCCTTCGTAGAATAAAATATCGGTGCTGCTTTCCAGTTCTTGCCACGGAGTAAAGGTACCTGGTAGTTGATTGTATGGCACGGCTTCGTCAAAGGTATGCAAATAACGACGTAATTTACCTGCTCCAGTATCGCCATAGGTGCTGAACAAACCTTCAAGGGCTGCAAAGTCATTAGCTTCACGACCAAAGTAACTAATGTGTTTACCTTCTTGCTGCGCTTCGCGAACTTTTTTATCCATCTCAGGACGAGTATAGCGATGAAAACTGTCGCCCTCTATAAATGCGGCCTCAATATTAAGACTACGAAATATATGCTTAATAGCACTTGTCGTGGTGGTAGTACCCGCACCAGATGAACCAGTGATCGCAATAATAGGATGTTTAGCTGACATAATTTTTCTCGTTTTAAGTAGCTCTGTAGTTATAAGGCGTAGTAAGGGGGTAGGTCAAGTGACATATCAATAACAGACTTGGGAATAACTATAAAATAGCGCTATTATAAGGGCGATAAAAATAATTAGAGAATGATATGAAATTGACTTTACCTTGGCTAAGTTTTGTTGCCACCCTTGCAGTTACCCCTAATAGCGTTTTAGCTGCGATGCCAAAAAGCGAAATTTTACTTGCTAAACTTAACACAGAATATGGGTTACAAGTAAGCCGTATCACTAATAATGATGTTTATAATAATCAGCCTTTACTTACCAAAGGTGGTATTTATTTTACCCAAGAAGTGCAAAGTGAAGGGCAAAGTCAAACAGATCTAGCTTTTTATGATTTTACCAATAAGCAAGTAACTAATTTAACAAATACTGCTGTGAGTGAATACTCGCCGACTTTAACACCTAATGGTAAGGCACTGTCAGCTATCGTAGTCGAGGCGGATGGTAAGCAAAAGTTATGGCAATATCCGTTTGACGATAATGTTAAACCAAGTCGTATTTTTGAGTGGATAGAACCAGTTGGTTATCATGCCTGGGGCGCCAAAAATGATATGGTGATGTTTATTTTAGGCGAACCACATACTTTACAATATACTCAGGTTGCTGCAGCGAAGCCAAAAGTGGTTGCTGAGCATATTGGCCGTACGTTGACATTTAATCATGCATTAGCTGCCTATACATTTAGTTATAGCAAAGCGCAGCAGCACTGGTTAGCAAGTTATGATCCGCAAGAAAATACCGTCACTGACCTCTTTCGTTTACCGCAGACTGTACAAGATTACGCATTTAAAGACGCTAATACGGTCATTTATGCGGTCGATAATCGTGTTTACCAGCGCAAGCTAAATAGCCCTGAGCAGGTCTCGCTATGGCTTGATTTAACGCCTTTCTGTGATACCAATATTACCCGTATGAGCTACTTAAATGATCAACTCGCTTTTGTCTGCGTTAAATAACTATAATATAAAACTTTGCAGGTTCTTGGCTGTGCTGTAGTTTACAGCTAAGAGCTTAATGAAAATCAAGGATATCCATGTCAGCTAGTCCAGAGCAAATCAACGAGCAACTTATTGCATTAGAGTGCCGTAGTAATTTTAGAATTAAGAATATCACTGAATATATGTTACCTAAGTCCAAAGAAGCAATTTATCTGCATATAGAAGGTGGCCAAGCTAAGCTTGTGCTTCGTCCTGCACTGGAAGTCTTTAGTGATGATTTTAATAAAATAGCAGGCGTTAACCGCATTAGCGGTTTTTTTCATAGTAGTGAAATGACACGGTTTCCAACGCGTATTTTTAAAAGCACGAATCCAATACATTATGGAATAGGTTTTAAAATGACCAGCGTTGAAGGAGCAAAAGAGTTTATTTCTCAGCTAGTAAAAATTATCAATGGATAAATAACGCTGTTGATAAAAAACGGCAAGCCAATGGCTTGCCGTACAAATTAACGTTTTAAGAAACTATTAACTGAAGCTAGTTCACGTTCTTTAAGTGCAATACAATTATTTACGCTTTCTTCAAGCTTGCTTAAGGTACGGGCATAACCTGGCTCATCAGCAATTTTGCTCATAAAGAAAGTTTGCGTTTTTGCTAAGCTGCTGGCGCTACAACCTGAGGTGGTAAAGTTAGGCAGGTTAGGTACGAAGAAAGGTGGCAAGTTTGCAACTACCTTATCGTAATTCGCGTATATCCATTCAATAAACAAAGCTTCACGGGCTTTCGTGTAAGCCTGTCCTGACATAATCGTACGCATGTCAGATGCAGTGACATCGTCAGTTAAGCTGTAATTTAATACCTTAGTTTGTAGCTCTGGCGTGCCAAAGTAACTCATAGCCGCTAGCATTTTTGTACGCACTTGCGGATCTTTGGTAGTTTTAAAGGTATTTATATATGCATCGAGTAGGTTTTTATCACCATGGAATGCGGCTAAGTTTAAGTAGATTGACGCAAGGTACGGATCAACTTTTTCTGGGTTATTTAAGTAAACACGGGCTTGTGCCTTGGCGGTATTGATCACACTTTGATCTTCACCATCAAAACCTAAACGCGCAACTACTTGAGTACGTAATTGCGAGATTGCAGCATCTTCTTTAACTTTTGCAGTTAAACCATACTGTTTAGCTGCAGGCATGATGCTTTTACGAATAAATTCAGGCCACAGGTCTTGGTTGCTTTCATCTTCAAAGGTACGCTTTTGTGCGGCTAAATAACCCAAAGCGGTATTAGCAACGCGTGGGTGTTTGTCGCTTACAAAAACTTCTAGTGTTTGCATTAAATGTGCAGCAGAAATAACACCAGCATCTAGTAATGCATCAGCGGCAGACAATAACGCTAAACGTTCTCGTACTGTCAATGACTGTGCGGCGTTATCAATCAATGCAGCAAATTGTTTGTCATCCATCACCCAGCGGTAATAACCTAAAGCGCCTTGATCTGGATAAATCCACTCAGGTTCAAATTCAAGTTCAACAGTTTGATTGGCTTTAGTTAGTAATACATTGGCAGTTTTAACTTTATCGCCAGCACCGTATTTTATTGCAACTGGCACATTCCAAAGCTGTGCAGGAGCATCAACGCCCGCGTTAGTAAAGCGGCTTTGATTAATGGTAATCGTTTTACCTTGCTGAGTTACTTTGATCAGTGGGAATGAAGATTGTTCGATAAACGATTTTAAAACCGCTGCCACATCTTTATTTGATGCTTTACCAAGGGCTTGCCATAAGTCGGCTGCTTCGGCGTTTTTATACGAGAACTCTTTTAAATAAGCACGAATACCCTGCTGGAAAGCCTCTTCGCCAATCCAGTTTTCAACCATAGCTAATACCGAGCTGCCTTTGCTATAAGCTAAGCCTAGGCCGTCCATAATATCGGCTTCGGTTTTGATTGGTTTACGAATTGGCTTAGTACTTAAACGAGCATCTAACGCCATAACGTTATTTTGCGGCAGGTCTAAATGTGATTCAAATTCAGGGTTAAGCTGGGCTGTGATTTTAGCAGCCATCCAGCTTGCAAACGCTTCATTTAGCCATAAGTCATTCCACCATTTCATGGTTACTAAGTTACCGTACCACTGGTGAGCAAGTTCATGAGCGATGATAGATACATTACGTTGTTTTTTATTGCGAGTCGCTGTAGCCAAATCAAGCAGCAAAATATCTTCACGGTAGGTAACTAAGCCTGCGTTTTCCATGGCACCGAATGGAAACTCTGGAACAGCGACTGAATCTAATTTTTTATAAACGTAAGGAATACCAAAGTAGCCTTCAAGCGCGGCCAATACTTTTGGCATTGCTTGCTCGGCATATTCACCTAAGTGAATTTTACCTTGTGGCGTGATCACACGACCTGGAATTGGCATGCCTTTGACTTCACGCTCCTCAAATGGACCGACAGCCATGGCCACTAAGTATGAAGGAATTGGCGGTGTTTTATCAAAAAAGTGAGTGGTCATATCGCCATTAACGGTCGTTTTTAACTCAGGTGTATTGGCATACACTTTTTGAGAGCTAGGTGCTGTAATCGTTAATTGGAATGGAATTTTATAACTTGGTTCATCAAATACAGGGAATGCGCGGCGGGCATCGCTCATTTCAAATTGGGTAAATAAATACGGCACACCCTGATCTAAGGTTTTATACAGGCCAACACTTTGGCGATTATAGGGGGCAGTGAAGTCGACTTTAAGCGTGTATTTACCTGGTTGAATTTGCTCATCGCAGCTAAATTTTACTTTACCTGTTTTTAGCATTTCAGCACTTAAGTCACAGTTTTCTGCCCCAAGCAGTTTTGCCATTTGCGTTGCGTAAGCAACACCATTTAGCTCGATATAGTTAGTTGGCTTAAGTACTTCAAGGGCGATTTCGGTCATACCGCTAAAGGTTTCTTGAGCTGGATCAAGCGTTAGAGATACGTGTTGAGAACTTGGTTTTGCGAGCTTTTCTAGGACAAACTCATTAGCATGAGCTGAACTTACTGCAACGGCCACACTGAGTGTGAGTAGGCTTTTAATAAACATAGATATCCCTGATATTTTCTTGTTAGAGTTTTGTGCTCAGTTATCGTAACAGTTTTTAAGCAGTGAGTAATGAGCTAGTTGGTAACAAAGTTTGTCAAATGGTGTGGCGCTGATTAAAGCGGTGCCAATCAATGTGCTGGTTGATCACGCGTATTTGTTGGCAGATCTGATTAAGGGTGATTACATCGCTAAATTCAGTCAATTCATATTCATTAAAACCCAGCAGATAATTAAAAGCATCTTTATTGCCTGCTTGAATTGCATAAATGCGGATTTGCTGCTCAAAATTGAGCCTGAGACTGCTGACAGCGGTTTTCATACCAAGTTGATCGATATTGGGAATATCACACTTTTGTAAGTAGCCGGCACGCTCTCCTTCACCAGAGAACCAAATGCGAACTTTCTCGCTATAGCGACCTGACTTAGATGGTAAGTCAAACAATAGGCGATTGTGTCCTTGTTGTTTAACTGCTGCGATATACTCGTTTAAGCCAGCATCAAAAAGTGCTTGATGGATAGGCACAATACGGGCTTTTATTTTACCGTGGGTATGGAAATGAAAACAAAGGATCTGTTGATGTTCAACAATATCGCACAGTTGTAAATGGCCAATTTCATCACTGTAAGCTCCGCTGTAATAAGCGATTAAAGGGAGCCAAAAATGCCAGTGTTTCGGCTGTTCGCGAGGTAAGCGTTGATCACCATATATATAGCCATGGTAAAGCGTATGTAATTCCATAGCGGAAAAAGGGCGGCGACCAAGATGGGACTTCAACGTAATACCCTGAAAGTAAAGATTTGCGCTAGTTTATAGCAAATAAACCAGCGCAGTAAAGCAATGTTAAATAATGCTTATTCGCTTAGTGCGCGTGCTAATCCAACCGGCTCGATTTCAACACATACTTGGTCGTCATTCCAGTTTAGGCCAACCAGTGCGTCATCTTCTTTTAGATCTTCAACCCAGTCATCTAAAAACTCATCCAAGGTGATTTGCAGTGGGCTGTAATCGGCCCATTCTTCTTTACACTGGGCTTTTGCTGTTGCTTCACTTTCCCACAATAGTAGTACATCGGTGTTTTCAAATTGGTTAGAGTCACAAACCACAAAACCGCCATCTTCAGCACCTAGCGCCCAGATTTGTTCACTTTGACGTACTTTTTCAACAAAACTAACTAGTTCTGATTCAATTTCGATATCACTCATGTGTTTACCCTTAAATGTTAATTACGTGGATCGGTTTGCTGCACTGCCTGTTGCTGAGCAAATGAATAATAGAAATTCATTAACTCGGTATGTGCCGTTAGATCCGTTAACTCGCGGAAGCAAATCCAATCAAGTAAGCAGTATAAACTGATGCACAGGTATTCACAGCTTTTAAATTCTGCATCTGCAAAATGGTTATTTAAATAGCTTAATGTTTCAGCAATGCGTTCATTTTGTAGATTAAAGAATAATTTATCATCCTGTGTATCGAATCCTGAACGCTGACAAAGTAATAGCTCAACCAGCGAATCATTGCATGCATTAATGATTGTTAGTAGGTGCTCTTGTTGCCAATTCAGACGAGTTTGACTGTGTTGTTCGAGCAAAAAGCGGATGATGTTATTTGAATCAGCTAAAGTTTGCTGCTTAGTGATTAGCACTGGAATTTTTCGGGCTGGATTATTTTGTATCATCAGCTGACGATCAGTGTCTGAAAAAATATCTAAGTTGATAAACTCAAGACTACATTGATTTAACAGTGCCCAAATACGAATGCGGCGTACAAATGGCG
The DNA here is from genome assembly GCF_014164575.1 of Pseudoalteromonas sp. SG41-1. Classification (NCBI taxonomy): domain Bacteria; kingdom Pseudomonadati; phylum Pseudomonadota; class Gammaproteobacteria; order Alteromonadales; family Pseudoalteromonadaceae; genus Pseudoalteromonas; species Pseudoalteromonas sp. SG41-1. The sequence goes on along the minus strand of NZ_JACJFL010000009.1, from coordinate 76,275 downwards.
AGGTTGTTGAGCCTAATAGTTGCATGTGCTTTCCTTAGGATAAAAAGAAAGCCGCAGAGGCGGCTTTCTTTAAGGTTAGTAATAAAACCAACGTTATTCTGTACGACTAGTCACTTCAAGTAAGTGGTAGCCAAACTGAGTTTGCACAGGACCTTGTACTTGATTAATCGGTGCTGAAAATACCACTTTATCAAATTCAGGAACCATCATACCAGGACCAAACTCACCTAATGCACCGCCATCCTGACCTGAAGGGCAGTTTGAATGTGCCTTAGCTAACTCAGCAAAATCTTCGCCTTGTTCAATCTTGGTTTTTAAATCTAAGCACTGCGCTTCGCTGTCTACTAATATGTGTCTTGCACTTGCCACTGTCATAAAATCTCCCGTTTCAAGGTGGTGTTTTTTTAATCAAATCTTACGTTATTCTAGTTCAATAATAACTACTTGTACCAGTATAAAATTAAATATCTGAAATTGCTTGTTCTATTGCTTTAACTAACTTGTCTGAATCAGGCTTGGTTTTGCTATTAAAACGTTCAACCTGTTTGCGATCTGCAGATACAAGATATTTATAAAAGTTCCAATTTGGCGAACTCGTTTGGGCATTTAAATGTTTAAATATAGCATTAGCATCACTGCCTCTGACTTCGCTGGTGGCAAACATCGGGAAAGTTACGCCGTAATTTACAAAGCAAATTTTAGCGGTGTCTTTTTCGTCATCTTCTTCTTGGAAAAAATCATCAGAAGGAAATCCCAGTATCACTAAACCTTGATCTTGGTATTTTTGATATAGCGCTTCTAGACCTTCAAATTGTGGCGTAAAACCGCAGTTGCTTGCCGTATTGACTATTAATAAGGGTTTATTCTTGAATTGACATAAATTAATGCTCTCTTTAGAGCGAAGTTTGCGCATAGTAACATTAGTGAAGTCATCACATGATGTAGCCTCAACCTGCTGTTGGCTTGTTTGCTCTGGCTGTGCATAAACACTACAACTGAGTATTGCGCAGCATAATAATAATTTTTTAAACATACCGATTCCTTAACTTGTTGTGGCTGATCACCCTAGATGGCAGTCTACCGTTTATTTTGCAGTAGTGTCAGTTTAACTCATACGTTACTATGCAATGAATTGATCAACAACCGCTAAAAACAAAATGACAATACGATTAGCAAATAGTAATGATTTAGCCGCTATAGTTGCAATTTATAATGAAACAATCGCAAGTAGAATGGTTACAGCCGACACCGAACAAGTAAGCATAGCAGACAAGCAAAGTTGGTTTAATAGCCATACCGAGCAGCGGCCTATTTACGTTTATGAGCAAGACTCGAAGGTGATAGCTTGGCTTAGTTATAAGTCATTTTATGGCCGTCCAGCCTATGATGGTACGGTAGAGGTCAGTATTTACATTACAGCCGATGCACAAGGTCAAGGGCTTGGTAAACGTTTACTTACTTTTGCCCAAGAGCAAGCTAAGCCATTAAATGTTAAAGTACTACTGGCATTTATATTTAGTCATAATATACCGAGTGTTAAATTGTTTGAGCGTTTTGGTTATCAACGGTGGGGAGAGTTGCCTAATGTAGCAATTATGGATGGCAATCACTACAGCTTAACTATTTTAGGTAAGCACTTAGGGTAGCGGTACTCCCAAAAAATAACCTCTTTGATTATGTTAATGCAGAAAACTTAGGCTACGCTTTTACAATCTCAAGTTGATGAAAAGCGTGGTCAAAGCTGTGCGGAAAATATTGATAGTTGATAGCAGTAGCATTTTAGCGATGCGAATAAAAGTATTGCTCGAATTGATTGGCTGTGAAGTTGAGTTGATTCATTTTTCAATGCTACATGAGTGCACTGCGTTTAGTTGTTATGATTTAGTGGCTGTGGCTCATGGCGTTCCATTAGCTACCGCAAATTCTTTAGTAACGCAGATCAATCAAGATCGCTTTTTGCTTCTCGCCCCTAAAGTTGAAAACAATGAACAACTTTCTTCATTTAGTGATCTTAATCGGCTGGTGCCAAATGCTATTGTAATTTATCCATTTTTTGCGAATAAAGAAATCAGCACCTTGCTGGAGAGTGTTTTAGAGCTTGGCTCCGATAGTGTTTTAGTATTACCAACGGTATTGCTGGTTGATCATATCCCCCAGCGGCTTGAAAAAATAGCAAATAGCCTGTTAGGCGCCCATATTAAAACGATTACAGCTCATAGTATTAGCTCTGCGGTAACTCAAGCGCAAGGGCATGAAATTGATCTGTTATTGAGTGATTTTAGTCTGCCTGATGGCTCAGGTTTAGAAGTGTTCGCGGCTCTCAAAGTATTATATCCGCAATGTCGCTGTTTGTTATTTACCTCAAAACCAAATCAAGTGTCGATGATTGAAGCAATTCGTCAAGGGGTGGAAGACGTATTGGTTAAACCGATCAATGAAAATATGATACTGCAATCTGTGCATAAACTTTGGCAAACTGAGTTGTTAAGACGGCATAACACAGAGTTAGTTGAACGTCTGCAAGATACCGTTGATGCACTTATTGAAAAGGATAGCTTGTTACGCGTTATTTATAAGCACACACCTGATGCGATTATGTTATTTGAGCGTAATGGTGAAGTGATTGAAGCAAACGATGCTTGCTCTAAACTCTTTAATTTACCTGCAAAAATACTTAAAGGTAGCTCAGTTTTTACTTTATTAGATACGATGTCTGCTGAGCAAATTAAAGAAAAAATAGCGACGTTAAATAAAAATCGTCAATTTAGTTGTGATGTATATCTGCCAATGAAAGAGGGAGAGGCTATCCCATTAGTTGGTTCGTTTAATGAGATTGACCATCATGGTAATATTGCACTCGCGGTTATTTTTAAGAATGTTACTCATCTTAAACTTAAAGAGGAGCTGTTGCTCGAGGCAAAAGATATGCTTGAAGAGCAAGTACGTGCCCGAACATCGCAGCTTGAGCATGCTAAAAATGTCGCCGAGGCAGCAAATCACAGTAAATCAGAGTTTCTTGCTAATATGTCCCATGAATTACGTACTCCTATGCATTCAATATTAAGTTTTGCTCGCTTTGGTTTAGATAAACTCGGCAGAGGTGATATTTCAGTTGAAAAGCTACAGAAATATTTATCTCGCATAGAGTGTAGTGGCGAGCGGCTGCTCTCATTACTTAATAATTTACTCGACCTATCTAAACTCGATGTTGGTAAGTTCCCTTTTAATCCGCGCCCGCATAACCTGAGTAATATTATTAAAACCAGTATTGATGATGTGTCAGGTACCGCTATGGAAAAAGAGATTGAAGTACAGTATTTGCCACCAAAACCGCCTATTATAATTGACTGTGATGAAGAGCAAATAAATCAATTATTACGTAATATCCTCGGCAATGCGTTGAAATTTAGTGATCAGCATAGCCGTATTGAAGTCGTTTTAACTAATCAACAAGGGCAGGCAATTATTGAAGTGATTGATAGTGGTATAGGGATACCTGATGATGAACTTGAGTATGTGTTCTCAAAATTCGTGCAGAGTAGCACAACTAATAGCGGTGCTGGTGGAACAGGGCTTGGTTTAGCCATATGCCGTGAGTTTGTCTCATTACATGAAGGAGTTATTTCTGCTCATAACAATAGCTCAGGAGGCACGACGATTCACATCGCTCTGCCTTTAGAAATAAAAAGTTTCAGCTAAGCAATAATAAATTACTTAGCCTTACTGGTAAGAGTTTTTTTTACGACTAAACTATTAATATGAATTATGAAATGGATGACAATTATGCCTGTAACGAGAATTCTAGCTGTTGATGATGAGCCCTTTAATTTAGAAATTATAGAAGAAATATTATTAGATCTTGATTTTGAATTAAAGATGGTTAGCAGTGGTCCTGAGTGCCTCAGTATCGTGGAAGAGTTTGCGCCACAAGTAATTTTACTTGACGTGAGTATGCCACAAATGAATGGTTATGAAGTATGTAGAAGACTAAAAGCAAACCCTCGTACGGCTCATATCATAGTCATGTTTGTATCAGCCAGAGGCACAGTAGAGGAGCGGATGGAAGGGTATGCTGTAGGTGCTGAAGATTATATTGTTAAGCCATTTGGACAGGATGAACTTAAATCGAAACTGAAAATTCTTAATCAAGTACTGATTGAAAAAAAATCGTTAGAACAGCAAATTGAAGAGGCCACATCAACTGCATTCAATGCTATGGCAAACAGTAGTGAAATGGGGCAAATAGTTAATTATATTGAGAAGATTGGTATGATTAACAACACCAAAGCGCTTGGGGAGGCCCTAGTTCATTGTTTAAGATCGTTTGATTTACAAAGTAATATTGAGTTTAGAGTTATTGCTGATGCTCCTGAGCACTTTGCCCTCAATGGTACGTGTTCGCCAATTGTAATTGAGTTGTTTGATATGCTCAAAAATAAGGGCCGCCTACATGAGTTTTCTCACCGTATCTTAGTTAACTATGAATTAATTAGTTTATTGATTTTAAATATGCCAGATCACGATCCTGATAAGCATGGCCGGATCCGTGACCATGTGTGCTTTATTGTCAGTGTCACAGAGCAACAGCTACGAGCAATCATGACTCGTGAAGCTTTACAGTCGCAACAAACAAAGCTAAATGATGCAATTACTATGGTGAATAGCAAGTTTCATGGCTTAATTGAGCTGTTAAATGAAAACCGTAAGAGTAATGAAGCGGTGTTCAAGCGTTTACAAGAAGAGTTAGAACAGCGTATTCCATCAATGGGGTTAGACGAAGATCAAGAAGTGTTTATTTATCAGAAGGTAGATCAAGCGATTCAAAACTCAGTTGCCCGTGAAGAGTCTGTGCAGGGAGTGAAAGCCGCTTTTCATGAAATTGAGCAAGACCTATCTATCTTATTGAAAAAGTAACAGTAAATAATCAAGGGGTGTGAAGCTACGCATCTCTTGGTAAGCCCTTTTCTACGATACGTATCAAACGGGCGGTTTTTCGTAGCAATTTATCTTGTTTTGAGCGTTGTTGCTTAAGCGCCCACTCTATATGCTCTTTTACCAACTCGGTTGATTGATCATAGCTGGCGCTAAGCGCGTCAACGATCGATTGGCTAAATTGCGCATTACCTAAACCTACAGCAATATTTCGTAGCCAGCGCTGGTGGCCAATTCGACGGATCGGACTGCCTTCGGTATTTTTTAAAAAGGTAGCTTCATCCCAACTAAATAAATCAAGTAAATCTTTATTTTTTAGTTGTGTTCGTGGATGAAAGTCGGCTTCATCGGTAATTTGCCCGTAGCGGTTCCATGGGCAAACTAATTGGCAATCATCACAGCCGTAAACGCGATTACCTAATAGTGAGCGATACTGCTCAGGGATTGGTCCTTGCAGCTCAATAGTAAGATAAGAAATACACTTGCGTGCATCAACCACGTAAGGCTCTACAATTGCGCCGGTTGGGCATAAAGTAATGCAGGCTACGCATTTTCCACATCCCTCAAACTCATTGGGCTTATCAATTGGTAAAGGGATATCAACAAATAACTCACCCAAAAAGAACCAAGAACCGGCTTCTTTATTGATTAGCAAGCTGTGCTTTCCACGCCAGCCTAAACCTGCTTTTTCAGCAAGTTGACGTTCTAAAACTGGTGCTGAATCAACAAATGGCCGATAGCCTAATTGACCGATTTGCAGCTCAATTTTTTGACCTAATTTCTTTAATCGATTACGCATCAGTTTATGATAATCACGCCCTAACGCATAACGACTAATATAAGCTTTATCGGTATTTTTGAGGGTTTTAGCAAAGCTTGCATCGGGGGGCAGGTAATTCATTTTTACTGATATAACCCGCACAGTACCAGGGACTAGCTCCGCAGGGCGAGCGCGTTTCATTCCATGAGCGGCCATATATTCCATATCGCCGTGATAGCCTAAATCAAGCCAGCGCTGTAATTGTGCTTCGTGTTTGCTTAAATCAATGTCAGTGATGCCAACTTCAGCAAAGCCAAGTTCTTTACCCCACTGTTTTATATCAAGGGCTAACTGCGTGTGATCGGATATTGAACTACTCACATGGGTACATCATTAAGAAAAAATAACGGCGCAATTTAACACATTTACAGCGCAGTTAAAACGCTTGTACTTAGACAAAACGCTTTAACTGCTGCTGAGTTTGCTCACTTAGTTGTTGTGATAATTGACAATCACTTAACGCTACATCAATTTGTGCTTTTGCTTGGCTGCCTAATGCAACGATTTGTTCAACTGATTGATGGGTTTGATTTTGTGTCTGTTCGAGTAAGTGCACAGCGCTTACAATTTGCTGTAATTGTTGTTGATTGTGTTCAAATTCAACAAGCCGATCGGTAAATCCATGGGATGTATTACTAATGGTTGTTTCTGCATTATGTGAATAACTGACAAGTTGCTCAGATTCTTTATTTGTTTGATTTACTAAAGAATCCATTTGGTTTATGAAATCGCTGATCTGGCGAGTTGCATCACTTACTTTAACCGATAAAGTTCTTACTTCATCTGCTACAACCGCAAAACCACGACCTGCTTCACCCGCACGAGCGGCTTCTATTGCAGCATTGAGCGCCAACAAATTAGTTTGATCTGAAAACTCTTCAACCATTTTCAGGATGCTACGAATATTCTCGCTGTTTTGTTTTAAGCCAGAAATCGTTTCTGAAAAACTGCTCAATACATGACTAATCGATTTAACTTGAGTGACTAGTTTTGTGAGTTCTTGTGCAGAGTGTGTAACAAAGTTTAAATGCTCTGCGTTTACTTGATGAACATCATCGGTATTGGTAACGATACTTTGCAGACTATCAGTTATTTGATTACTGGCTGCGGTTATTGTTTGGCTAAAATCAATTTGTTGTTCGCTTAGCTGCGCCGTATGTTGCATTGACTCAGTCACTTGATTATTACTTTGTGCGCTGGCCTGCGAACTTTGGTAAGTGGTAGCGAGTAATTGGCTTAGATGATCAGTAAAGGTATTGTACTGTTGGCTGATCTCACGAAATTCATCATAGGTAAAGTGGGGGAGTTTAGCTGCTAAGTTTGCATCTTGGCGGTTAATTTTTATTAAAGTATCACGCATTGCTGTAACTGGGCGCACGATCAGAAAGCGCATGTAAAAGAGTGTAAAGGCAAAGCCGGCAATAATAATCACCGTGAGTAACCAAAATAGGCTAGTGTCTGCGTCTTGCGTAGTTAGACTTTTATATAACCAAATCAAAGTAATAGCTTGGAAAAAAAATACAAAGCTAAGATTGCCAACAATCTTTCGGGTTAAAGTAAAAAAGAAGCTTTGTTCTATAAAGTTATAAATACGCATATACCCACTCATCAATTGCCCGCTCGGCTGTTGTATTGTTTTACTCAGTATCGTTCAAATTCACTTTAATTCAAGAATATAGGATGAACGGCAGCCATTTTTGATAACTACAGTGAGTTTAAAATCATTTTCGTGTTGCATGGGTAATTAGTAAAAATTCCGTCGACACCAAAACTCAGCATTAACTCAATATCTTCTTGTTTATCAACCGTGTATGCATAAACTTGTAAGCCGCGTTGTTTGGCATCCGCGACAAACTCATGGTTAATAAAGTTTTTATCAACATGAATACTAAACGCCTGTAAGCGCTGGGCAAATTCAGCATAGTTGATAGGAATGGAGCCCGTTAACGCGCCAATTTTTAGCCAAGGTAGTTTTTGTTTAAGCCACATTAATTGATGATGATCAAATGAAGAGACTAACAGCATGTCCTGAGATAGTTTGTTATTAACGATATTTAACTCAATCAGCTCAACAAATTTATCCAACGAGAAAGTGTGTTTTAACTCAAGGTTTAAGAGCACTTTATTGGCTGTCCAATCAATAGTTTGCTGTAGGGTTGGGACAAATTCGCCATTGCCAGCATCAAAACATTGAATTTGCTCTCGGGTGAGTTTATTTATTTTGCCACGGCCGCTGGTGGTGCGATCTAGCCAAGTATCATGGATGATCATGTAATCATCCAAACAGCTTTGTACATCGACTTCAATACCATCGACTTCAATTTCGACTGCTGCGGTTATCGCACTCTGGGTATTTTCTGGATAAGTGCCACTGGCGCCGCGATGAGCAAAAACTTTTATCATAATGTGTGTTTCCGAGTAACTGACCATGTTTCGTAAAATGCTGCACTGATCACTAAAGCACCGCCAAGCAGGGTCTGTAGTGAAGGTTGTTCATGCAACAGCAAAAAAGCTAAAAATGTGCCGTATAAAGGCTGTAAACAAGAAATAAGTCCCGCTGTTGATGCTGATAAATACTGTAAACTTGCTGCAAATAAAGAGTGCGGAGTTGCAGTAAAAATTACGCCAGCGACGAGCAATAACCCTAGATCTTGGTTCGATATATTAATCACTGGTACTTCAATAAAAGCACATAATAACAAGCTAGCCACTAATGTTTGATAAAACATAGTTTGTGGCCCACCGTAGTGGCTAAAGTATCGCTTATGAACAATATTTCTAAATGCGAAAAAAAATGCTGAAATAACACCTGTTACCACGCCTAAGGTGACATCATTACCCATATCTGCATTTGGGGTCAGCAAATAGATCCCAGTTATTACTACACCTGCGCTGAGCAAATCGTTTACTTTGGGTTTACTACCATTAAAGAATGGTTCAATAAATACGGTGATCACAGGGTAAGTAAAAAATGCAATCATGCCAACCGCAATCCCAGCCATTTGCATACCAGCAAAGTAGGTGACCCAATGTATACCTACAGCAGCTCCTAACAACAAAGCAATTAAGTAATCTTTAGCACAGCTGAGTTTAATTGCTTTTTTTTGCCATAACAGCAATATCATAATAGCCAGACCCGCGATGGCTGCGCGGTACACGGTAATATCTAATGCGTTTAGATTTATTAATTTGGCAAATAGTGCTGTGCCACCAAAAAGTAATACCGCAATGTGTAAATAAACTAAACTTTGCTGTTGAGCCTGCATCTATGAACCTTTTTATTTTTTTAATACCAGCACTTTGCCTGTTATCAAAGAGCTTAGTGTCTAGGTGTTATGACTAGGTATTGTGTATCTTTATGTATGACAAAAGTCAGTTTTATTCATGACAATTTACACTACACTCACTCATCATTAAAAGGGATAGTTAAGTTATTAAAGGTAATAAACACCATAAATTTAATAACTAAGGAGTGATAAATTGATGAATATTGCAGCGTGGGTTAGTTTACTAATAGCAGGTATATTTGAGGTCGTGTGGGCGTTGTCTATGAAGCAATCCAATGGTTTCACTAAATTATGGCCAAGTGTGATTACTTTTTTAGCGATGTGGGTAAGTTTTGCATTTTTATCATTTGCTTTAAAGTCTTTACCTTTGGGTATTAGTTATGCTGTATGGGTAGGAATTGGTACTTTAGGAATAACGATTATGAGCTTTGTGTGGTTTAAAGAGCCATTATCTGCTTTTCAAATTGGTTGTATTATTTTGATTCTTATAGGTATTGTTGGTCTGAAAGTGCAAGGCAATTAAATTAAGGATGAGTATGCTACTTAATAAATTAACCCCAAAGACTAAAGCAAAATCCTTTTGGAGTTGGGGGCATTTACTTTTTTCGGTTTTTTATTTATTGCCTACCATTTTTAATTTTTCCCACTTAAGTACACTTAATATCAGTGCTACTTTAGGTTTTTATATAACATTTATTACACTGTATATTCAGGCTGTAAATAAAAAACAAGGGGAAGTAACGAAATTATTTATTGCGATGCTCTTAGTGTGTATTTTTGCAAGCTTTTTAACGACAGGTAGCTCTACATTATTTGGTTTTTCAGCTTTTATTGCCGGTTTTAGTTTTGCAAAATTATCTCGAGCGATGTCAGTTACAGGGGTCTTTATTGGTGTGGTGTTTAGTACTTATATTACAGATATTGATAACCCACAATATTTTTTAGGTGGCTCATTAATATTGAGTATTGCACTTTTTAGTTTTGGTGTCGCTACGCGTAAAGAGCATATTCATAAAATTCGTGAGCAAGAAAGTGCAAAACAATTAGAGCAATTAGCAGCTATTGCTGAGCGCGAGCGTATTGCTCGCGATTTACATGATATTCTAGGCCATTCTCTTTCATCTATTGCTTTAAAAGCAGAGCTTGCTAATAAATTAAATCAAGGTGAACGTTACACACAAGCAAATACTGAAATTGCCCAAGTTGCAGAGCTTGCAAGGCAGCTATTGAGTGATGTGAGAAGTGCTGTCAGTGATTTAAAACAGCTCAATCTTGCGAGTCAAATTTCACAATTAAAACAAAGGCTAATCGAGCAAGGTTTTGAGGCCGATTTTAACGTGAAGTTAAATGCGTTACCTGCGAAAGTAGAAGGCATAGCAAGTCTTATAATTAAGGAGGTTGTTACTAACTTACTACGCCATAGCAGCACCAAGAAATGTATAATTAGCATAACGCAAAATCAGCAGCAATTAATAATCAATGTGATTGATCATGCACCAGGCAGCTCAATAAAACCTGGAAATGGCTTAAATGGCATTAAAGAACGAGCAGAGCAGCTAGATGGTAAGGCTACATTTACCTGTGAGGATAACTTTAGTTTAAATGTGATGCTGCCTTTAACAGCGAAGGGTTTCTGATGATCAAGGTGTATTTAGTAGAAGATCAGGGGCTTGTGCGCGACGCAATCGCAGCATTATTAAGTCTAGATTTTAATATTGAGGTAATTGGTCAAGCAAGTAACGGGCAAGATGCATTAACAGCCATAAACATGCTAGACAGTAACTCTCTTCCTGATATTATTTTAACAGATATCGAAATGCCTAGCATGAACGGCATCGAACTCAGTGAGCAAATTGCATCAAAATACCCTGCTATAAAAATAGTTATTATGACCACCTTTTCGCGAGCGGGTTATATTAGGCGTTCTTTAAGTGCTGGCGTTAAGGGCTTTATTTTAAAAGAAGCCCCGAGCGATGAATTAATTAGCGCGCTTAAAAAAGTAATGCACGGGCAAAAGGTTATTGATCCTGAGCTTGCTATTAACGCATTAGATGATACTGATCCGCTGACAGATAAAGAACGAAAAGCATTACAACTCGCAAGTGAAGGGTTGAAAACAGCCGATATTGCCGCAAGGTTATACTTAAGCGAGGGCACGGTACGTAATTACTTATCAGACGCTATTGCTAAATTAAATGCCATAAACCGAGTAGATGCAGCGCGTATAGCCAAACAAAAAGGTTGGTTATAACGCCGTAATAAGCTGTTTAAAGCAAGTAAAAGCGCTTTCTTAAAAGTTTCATAGCTTTTGCCTGTCTCATTGATCGGTTATGGGTTAAAATAACATCATAACCAATTAACAAGATAGTGAATGTCAAACCAAGATCCTAATCTCAGTCGAGAACAAGAAAAGTACGAAAACCCTGTCCCAAGTCGTGAGTTTATACTTACTCATATAAAAGACCGTGCCAAGCCTGCTAATTTTCATCAATTATGTGAGGAGTTAGCGGTAAACGATGATGAGCGTCAAATTGCTTTTAAGCGTCGTTTACGTGCCATGGAGCGTGATGGTCAACTCTTCTTTAATAAATTTAAATGCTACGCCTTAATTGATGAAGCTGGGCTTGTTAAAGGCAAAGTAATCGGTCACCGTGACGGGTTTGGCTTTTTAGAAGTCGAAGGCGAAAGTAAAGACTGGTTTATTGCCAAGCATCAAATGAGTTCGGTGCTGCATGGCGACATAGTACTGGCTAAAGGCACCAAACGAGGCTCCGGCGGCAAGTGCGATGCGCGTATTATTAAAGTGCTGGCTGGCGAGCGAGCACCGATTGTTGGTCGCTATTTTGTTGAGCATGGCATAGCAGTGGTGGTGGCGGAAGATCCACGTATCACCCAAGATATTATTATTTTGCCGGGCAGTGAAAACGGCGCACGTCACAACCAAATGGTGCAAGTGCAAATTACCCAAAACCCTAACCGTAATATGAATGCGGTAGGGAAAATCATTGATGTACTGGGTGAGCATTTAGCCCCTGGTATGGAAATTGAAGTGGCACTGCGTAATCACGATATCCCGCATGTATGGCCAGAAGCGGTTGAAAAGCAGGTTGAACACTTAGGTGAGTTTGTCGAAGAAGGTGACAAGCAAAATCGAGTTGATTTACGTGATTTACCATTGGTTACGATTGATGGTGAAGATGCTCGCGATTTTGATGATGCGGTGTATTGTGAGCCTGTTGAATCGGGTGGTTGGCGGTTATGGGTAGCGATTGCTGATGTATCCCATTATGTCGCAATGAATACCCCACTTAATGCCGAGGCAATCGAACGTGGTAACTCAGTGTATTTCCCTGAACAAGTTATTCCTATGCTGCCAAAAGTATTGTCCAATGGCTTGTGTTCATTAAATCCAAAAGTTGACCGTTTATGTATGGTCGCAGAAATGCTGGTATCGGCTGAAGGTAAATTATCAGGCTATCGCTTTTACGAAGCGGTGATGAATTCGCATGCGCGCTTAACCTACACCAAAGTAAACGCTATCCTACAAGGTGATGAGAAGTTACGTACTGAATACGCACCGGTCGTGCCACATTTAACTGATTTACAGCAAATGTATATGGCATTAAAAGCCGCCCGCCAAGAGCGCGGAGCGATTGAGTTTGAAACCCTTGAAACACGCTTTGTATTTAACGCTCAGCGTAAGATTGAATCAATAGTGCCGGTGCTGCGTAATGACGCCCACAAGCTGATTGAAGAATGTATGATTTTAGCCAATGTGTCTGCGGCTAAAATGCTTGAAAAACACGAAGCCAGCGCGCTTTATCGTGTTCATGCTGAACCAGATGGAGAAAAACTGGCTAACTTTAGACAGTTTTTATCAGAGTTGGGTATTGAATCAACACTCAGTGATGAGCCAACACCAAAAGAAATTACCCATGTGTTAGCCAAGCTTGGCGACCGCCCTGATGCTGAACTTATCCAAACTATGCTACTGCGTTCGATGAAGCAGGCAGTATATCAAGCTGAAAACATCGGTCACTTTGGTTTGTCATTAGGTGAATATGCACATTTCACCTCGCCAATTCGTCGTTACCCAGATTTAGTCGTACATCGTGCGATTAAAGGCATTTTGAAAGCCCAAGGTATGGTTACGTCGGGTGCGTATGTTTATAGTGACGAAGAAGTCGCGCAATTGGGCGAGCAGTGTTCAAATACGGAGCGTCGTGCAGATGATGCAACCCGTGAAGTAGCTGATTGGCTGAAATGTGAATACATGCAAGATCATGTGGGCGACGAATTTGAAGGAGTGATCTCATCGGTTACTAACTTTGGTTTGTTTATTCGCTTAGCTGATTTACAAATTGATGGCCTTATCCATGTCACTAATTTAGGCGATGAGTATTTTCAATATGATGGCGCTAAACATTGCTTGATTGGTGAGCATTCTCGTAAAGTTTATCGTTTAGGCGATAAAGTCACTGTTCAGGTGGCATCGGTAAGCTTAGATGAGCGTCGCATCAATTTAACGCTCAGTGGCGATGTTGCACAAGACAGATACGCCCGTCGTCGTGGTGATGCAAAAGGGCATCAGCCGGCAAGTGTTCGTTCGCAGCTAAAACGTGGCAAAATACCAGGTAAAAAAGCTGACGCGAAAGAGCCTGGTGAACTTAGCGGTCGTTCTGAACAGGGAAAACCAAAGCCAAAAAAAAACAGTGCCAGTAGAGGTAAAAAGAAGCCTGCAGGAAAATCAGCGGATGCTGGCACTTCAACGACTGCAAAAAAACCAAAGAGAAAGGCCGTGAAAAAGCCGAAAAGACCCGGCAAAAATGCCCGTAAAAGTAAGAGTTCAGGAGCAAGTGATACGTGAGTAATGAATTAATTTTTGGCTTTCACTCTGTTGAAGCAATTTTCGCAAGTGAGCCTGAGCGTTTTATTGAAATTTATGCCCTAAAAGGACGTGATGATAAACGCTTATCTCCAATTATTGAAGAAGCGCGTAAATTTGGTATATCAGTGCAGTTTATGCAGCGTAAAGCGCTTGATAACAAATCAAAGGGTGAACAGCATCAAGGCATTATTGCTAATGTTATCGCAGCTCCTACTTTCAATGAAAAAGATTTAGATGCAATCATTGCGCGTGAAGAAACGCCATTTTTACTGGTTCTCGATGGCATAACAGATCCGCATAATTTAGGTGCTTGCTTACGTAGTGCAGACGCTGCCGGTGTTCACGCCATTATTGTGCCAAAAGATAAATCAGCAAAACTAAATGGCACAGCGCGTAAAGTTGCCTGTGGTGCAGCTGAGACAGTACCGCTGATCCAAGTGACTAACCTTGCGCGTACTTTACGTGAAATTAAAGATGCCGGTGTTTGGGTTGTTGGTACTGCTGGCGAAACCGATGTTCATGTATTTGATGCCAATCTAACTGGCCCTATGGCGATTGTTATGGGCGCAGAAGGTGAAGGTATGCGCCGCTTAACGCGCGAACATTGTGATGTGTTAGTTAAAATCCCAATGGCGGGCACTGTTTCAAGCTTAAACGTATCTGTAGCAACAGGTATTTGTTTATTTGAAGTACTGCGTCAGAGAAATACGACACAGCCATAAAAGAAAAGCTTTAAGCTTGTAGCCGTCAGTTTAGAGATAAAATTTGAAACCATGCTTGACTTAATAAGCATGGTTTTTCTTTTTGAGCGGATAGCTGATTTTTCAACTTACCACTTAAAGCTAAAAACCTACTTGCTTAATTTTCCGACTAAGCGTAAAATGCGCGCTCATTTCGGCCTATTTAATATTAATTCCTTGCCTTAAACCGACCGGCTGAAACGGTAGAAGGCTCTATTAACCGTAAGGAATATCCATGCGTCATTACGAAATCGTATTCATGGTTCACCCAGATCAGAGTGAGCAAGTTTCTGGTATGATCGAACGTTATACTGGTTCTATCACTGAAGCTGGTGGTGTTATCCACCGTCTTGAAGACTGGGGCCGCCGTCAACTGGCATACCCAATCAACAAGCTTCATAAAGCTCATTATGTTCTTATGAACGTTGAAGCACCTACTGAAGTAATCAGCGAGCTAGAAACTACTTTCCGCTACAACGATGCAGTGCTTCGTAACTTAGTTATGCGTACTAAAGACGCTGTAACTGAAGCATCTCCTCTTGTAAGAGAAGAGAAGAAAGAAGCACCAGCTGCTTAATTGTTTTGAGTCCAAGCATGGCACTTGATCAGCGATAATTTTAAGGTAAACCATATGGTCAGTCCTTTTATGAATCAGCTGGTTATTTCTGGGGTTGTTTGTAAAACACCTAAGTTTAGCCAAAGCCCTGCTGGTATCCCGCATTGTATTTTTGTTGTAGAACACAAATCAATGCAAATTGAAGCAGACCTTAACCGTAATAGTTATGTACGGCTTCAAGTGGTTGCTAGTGGTAAGCAAATGCAACAACAGACTCAACATTTGCACGTTGGGCAGGCATTGCAAGTGAGCGGTTTTTTAAATCGTCACGAAGGTCGTAACGGCCTTAGCCAATTGGTTTTGCATGCTCAGCATATAGAAAGAATTATTTGAGGAATTTATCTCATGGCACGTTATTTCAGACGTCGTAAGTTCTGCCGCTTTAAAGCGGAAGGCGTACAACAAATCGATTATAAAGATCTAGCTACTCTTAGAAACTATGTTACAGAAAGTGGCAAAATCGTACCTAGCCGTATTACAGGTACTAGCGCTAAATACCAGCGCCAGCTAGCAACTGCTATCAAGCGTGCTCGCTACTTAGCCCTTCTTCCATACACTGACTTACATAAGTAAGCAGCGGATTAACACGTTTTTAAAAGGTGTAGAAACATGCAAGTTATTCTACTAGATAAGATCGCTAACCTAGGTGGCCTAGGTGACCAGGTTGTAGTTAAATCTGGCTTCGCACGTAACTTCCTTTTCCCACAAGGTAAGGCAGTTCCTGCAACTAAAGCTAACGTTGAAACTTTTGACGCACGTCGTGCTGAGCTTGAAGCGAAAATCGCTGACCAGCTTGTTGCTGCACAAGCACGCGCTGATAAGCTTGAAGCATTAGCTGAAGTTACATTAGTATCTAAAGCCGGTGACGAAGGTAAGTTATTCGGTTCTATCGGTACTCGCGACATCGCTGACGCTATCTCAGCTGTTGGTGTTGAAGTTGCTAAGTCAGAAGTTCGTTTACCTCTAGGTACTATCCGTGAGATTGGCGAATTTGACGTATCAATCGCAGTTCATTCAGAAGTAACGGCTACTATCAAAGTAATCGTAATCGCTGAAGCTTAATTTCTAATTAAGCGAAAAAAGCCGTGCTGAAAAGCACGGCTTTTTTGTTTATTATTCTCACACATATCACTAGCTAGCATATCATTTCCCACATAAATATTGATTAAAGTCCCTTTTTTAGGTTTTTTATCTGGTATAGTTTGATTTAAAATAAAAACTAATTATTTATACCTATTAAAATGTAGCTGCATTGTAATTAGGTTACAGATTATTGACAGTGACAGCGCTGTCACTGTATATTGTTTGTGCACTGGGCATAGTGTTAAGGATGTTTAAATTGAAAGAGCAGATGATAAAAAATGCGAAGCTTTCTTCTGGTTTCACATTAATCGAGTTATTAATAGTCGTTGCCATTCTAGGCATATTATACAGTGTAGCTATGCCTTCATATATTGAGCATATGGAGCGTAGTCGCCGTGCCGATATTCAACAAGTAATGTTGCAACATGGTGCAGTATTAGAGCGTATTTATTCGCGTAATGGTGGTTATCCAAATGCTTTTGATACGGCAAAAAATACAGATTTTTATACTTTTACTTATACAGCGCTAAACCGCGTTAGTGGCGCTGCAGCTGATGCTAATTTTAAAAGTCGTGCTTTTACATTAACTGCAACCCCAAAAATCGGTTCTGCCCAAGCAGGAGATCGCTGTGGTGCATTAGTGATTAAGCATGATGGCACACAATCAGCTGATGCTAATAGTTGCTGGGAGTAACCATGACTAGAACAGCCGGTTTTACATTAGTGGAGTTGATGATTGTGGTTGGGATCGTTGCGATTATGGCGGTATTAGCGTTTCCTTCTTTTAGCCAGCAAATCATGCAAGATCGGGTTGTTACCACCGCAAATCAGCTCAATAGTGTGTATAAATATGCGCGTAGTGAGGCGGTAAAACGTAATCGTGAGATTAAGCTAGTGGTAAGTGGTGATAAATGGCAGGTAACAGCAGCTGTTGATGGTGTTGATACAGTATTAAAAGAATTCGTCATCCAACATCATGGTGTAACAGTTGGTTTAGTTGATCGTACCGTGTGGTCAAGTGGCGAAATCTCTGCGGCGAGCGAGATTTTAATTAAAGATGACAATGATAAAACGGTAGATTATTACTTGTGCATTTTAAAAAGCGGCCAAAATTGGTTAGCTGAAAAATCAGTGGCATGTGCATAATGATTAAACAAAGTGGCTTTTCATTATTAGAAGTGATGCTGTCAGTTGTTATCGCCGGTATTGCTTTATTAGGGTTGGCAGCAGCTCAGCTCAAATCGCTACAATATGCCACTAACAGTTTTAATTACACTGTATCGCTGGTGCAAGGGCAAAATACTTTAGAGCGTATTTGGCCTCGCTTGTGTGAGTTACAAACGACAAATCCAGCTTTATTCACGGATGCTAACTTTCGTGCCTCTTTAGACCCGCAAATCGATGATTATCAGCTGAGCTTACCTGCGGCGTATGCGCATGATATGCAAATCACAGTTTCATGGGCTGATGAGCGGATCAAGCAACAAGACCCTGCTCAATTAGAAAATCAAATTACCTTAAATGCTAGTTACCCTGAGCTACCAGTTGGGTGTATTTGATGATGGCAATTTATCGTCCGCGAGGTTATACCCTTGTAGAACTGATGGTGGCTCTAGCCGCTGGTTCATTCCTACTAGCTGGAGTTAGCCTTTCATACTCAGCTATTAAAGGCACTATTTCAGTTAGTAAAGAGCTTGAAAATGCGCAAGAAGTAATACGTTACACAAGTAAGGTTTTTACGCGTAGCATTAAACAAACACCAAGCGCACCTTTGGTTGCAGCAGATGGCTCGGCAATTACTGTTACTCAGCCAGCTGGGGTTATCACCTGTAATGGCAGTGTATCAACAGCTGATATAAATGAAGTTTATAGCTTAGTAGGCAATAATTTAATGTGTACATTAGGAGCAGCTCCAGCAGAGCGGTTATTGACGGGAGTCGCCCGGTTGAGTTTTGCAATTGATAATAACATTGTCACTATTAATGTTGGCCCAGAGAACTTACCTGCGCAATTTGAAGACACTATTGCCATTGATATTGCGGTTTCTAATGTTATTTTAAACAATGCTTTTGGTGGTGTGTAATGGCTAAAAAACAAAGTGGTTTTACGCTTGTAACAGTACTTATCCTCACCAGTATGGCGAGTATTGTGGTACTTAATTCATTGCGTGAAAATATTATTCAAGAGCGTATGAGTGGCAATTTTCAAAAGAAAATAAATAGCCGTTTACTCGCTGAAAAAGGTGTTTTCGAAGAAGCTAAGTTATTACAGCAAGCTTTTTCAGATGATAAAACCTTAGATATCGATGGCTTGATCGCAGCGACAGGCACAGCATCAGGCCGCGGTTTGATTGGTGAAGATGCAACTTATAATGCCAGTATTAGTAAAAATGCTGCTGGAGAGCTAGAAATCATCAGCTTGGGTGAGCGTTATGGTGGTGATGCACAAAGTAATTTAGTCGCACGGTTTGGATTTACGCCAGGTAAAGGAGGCTCTGTTTTTGAGAACGCAATTGTGGGCTGTGAAGGGGTGTCACTCAGTGCCAGTGGTCGAATTGATAGCTATGACTCAAGTAAAGGGGATTACGATCCTGACAAGGCTGAGGCTGGCGCTGTCATAGGCACGGTTTATAAAGATAAGGATGTTACATTATCAGGTGCTTCAACTATTTGGGGGAGTGTTCATGCGACTGGCAGTATTACTTTTTCCGGCTCATCTCCAATCACAGGCACATTGCGTGCAAATAACCATATTACAATTGATTCGAATTTTACAGTATCGACTGATCCTGTTTTACCCGATGGTTTTCCACTTGATACAGCTGTAGGCGGAGATGTTTTATCGGCGGGAGGGGTTACCTGGAAGCAAGGAAAAATATTAGGCGTAGTTAGAGCAAATAAAGATCTTAACTTCCCTAATAACAGTGCGAGTACTGTGCTAGAAAATAGAAATAATGACGGCTTAGACGTTTTATATGGCGGCAAATTAAATGCAAAAGATTTAGCACCACACCTTGAACAAGGTGGTATTCCTTACTCAGATCCACGTTATAATATATCACCAAATGTTGAGTTGGTACCTTTTCAAGATCCTGATAATTTTACAGCAGGGCAAACACAGTGCGATTCAATAAATATAACAACGGTTGTTGATGGTCTGGTTGATCCTAGCGCCGAAAATATTATTGTGAAACACGGTAGTTCAACACTAGTCTCTGATAAGCCAGAAACACGTGTTATCTACGAGTTAACGCCTGAGATAGCTCAGTCTAAGATTGAAAATCAAGGTGATTATGTATGGGAAAAGTGGTTAGGCGCACGTCCTGCGACACTTAATTATACGTTAAACACAATTGAGAACGTTGTTGATGTAAAAGTATTAAAAGCAGGTAACTTCTCATTAAATAATGGCATTTTAAAAGTCGCGGGTGGTGATGTAACCTTGATAGTAAATGGTCACTTCATGATGGAAGGCGCTTCAGAGATCCATATAGCACAAGGCAGCAGCTTAAGCCTTTATGTCAACGGTAAAGTAAAATTGAAAGCGTCTCCAGGGTCGATCACAATGAAGCATGGGTTAACCAAAACTGGTAAACCGGTATTCAGTATTTATTCCAGCAATGAACAAGCCAATGGTATTGATATTGATGCTGATGCTAATTTGTATGCAGCCATCTATGCGCCAAAGACTGATGTTAAAGTCGTCGCTAATGGTGGTTTCAGTGGCTCAATTCGGGGCAAAACGGTTTCAGCGTCTGGCAAAGGTGGTATTCACCATGATTCAAATCTAGCAAATATAAGTAGTGGTGGGGGCAGCGCGTCTGACGGCAAATTAGTTTTCCTTGGCTGGTCATATAAAGTACCGGAAAAAACCACTGAAGGGCCCGAAGAAGATCCCCCAGAAGCAACGTTATAAAACCACTTGATAAAACGGCTAGCTGATAAGTTAGCCGTTTTTTGTTAAAAATAATTTCATGTCATTTAAACCTTTTCACTTACATCTCACGTCTAACTATTCAAGAAACTTAAAATTCTGAAAGATCGTATTTCCTGAGTGCTTAGGTATACTCATTTCATAATAATAATCATAAAGGGACAACATCAACGATGTTGATAGATGCAAAACATGCTTTTACACAGCTAAGCGAAGATGCACTTATTACCCGTGTAAAAAGCGGTGATCAAAATGCTTATGCTGCACTTTATGAATTACATGTAAAGCGGGTTTATGGATTGTGCTTACGGTTACTCGCAGATCGCGAACATGCCGAAGATGCAACTCAAGAAGTATTTGTGCAGCTGTGGCATAAAATCGCTAGCTTTGAAGGACAGTCACAGTTTTCAACTTGGCTGCACAGTGTCACCAGTAATATTGCGATTAGCTATTTACGTAAACATAAGAATTGGTTGCAAAAAGTAGTGAGCTTCGAGCAAAGCGGTATGGATGAACAAAGCGCAACAGATTGCCAAGGTCTAAATGGACTCGACAAGTTAGTATTACGACTACCTGAGCGAGCTCGTATGGTATTTGTGCTGCACGCCATTGAAGGTTATCGCCATGAAGAGATTGCCACTATGTTAGGAATGGCAGTGGGTTCTAGTAAGTCGCAATTTCATCGCGCCCGTCAGTTATTAAAAGAGTGGTATGAAAATGAGTAAGCCTAATTTTGAAACATTTTTAGCTGAGTCAATCAATAACACTGAGTCAGAGATCTCACCACAAAAAGATTTATGGCCAGGTATCGAAAAAGCATTAACGCATGCTCCTCAGGCGCAAGGTAAAGCTGCGCTGTGGCCTAAATTAGCGGGTGTGGCAGCATGCTCAGTGGCGGCTTTATTAACCGTGCAGTTGCTGTTTTCCGGCTCTGAGCCTGCGACAAGTGTGGTGATGAGTGACTATTTTACCCAGCAAAAACAAACCTTGTTGGTGCAATATCAAAATCAGCCTGCATTGACAGATAACTGGCAACAGCAATTAACAGAATTAGAGGACGCTGAGCGGGCAATAAAGCAAGCCCTCGACAATGAGCCTGAGAATCCAGCGTTATTAAAAATGCTCGCACAGGTTTATCAGCAGCAATTAGATCTAATCAATAAGGTGCATGCACCGAAGTGGCAACAAATTTAGGAGTATCAACCATGAAAACATTACTATTAGCACTAACTTTATTGCCGTTTTTCGCCTCTGCTGGTGAGAAAATCAATGAACAAATTGAGGTGCCCGCTAATAAGCGTATTTTTATAGATAACCAACGCGGTGATGTACGTATTGAGGGCTGGGATAAATCACAATTACAGATCACCGGTGAGCTTGATGATAAAGCACAAGGGTATCGTTTAGAAGTGGCAGGAGATCGTATCGAATTTATCGTTAAAATGCCGCGTAACAATAATAACGGTTGGAATAGTGGCGATGGTTCTCAATTAGTTATTTATATGCCAAATAGCAGCGAACTTGAATTTACCGGTGTTAACGCCACTATCAGTGCTAAAAATTTGATCGCCGGGGCTGATATTGATGTCGTTAATGGTGATATTAACTTACAAAACATCAGTGGCAATATTAGTGTGGATACCGTTAATGGTGATGTCAGTGCGATAGGCTTAAAAGGTGATATACGCTATGAAACCGTAAACGGCGAAATTAATGACAAAGACTCACAAGGCACGCTGCGCTTTACTGCTGTCAATGGTGATATTAAATCCAAAACAGCAGCTCAAGAAGTTCGCTTAGAGAATGTTAATGGCGATATCGACTTTGCTTTTCAGGCATTAAAAAGCTTACGTATTAGCACGGTAAATGGTGAGAGTGAAATACATATTAATGAGTTACTAAAAGGTGCGCAAATTACTTATGAATCTGTTAGTGGCGATGCCGATTTTTACTTCCCGACGGATGTTTCTGCGCGGTTTGAAATTGAAGCGCATGCCAATGGTAAAATTATTAATGAGTTGAGTGACGATAAAGTTAAAAAAGCGAAATATGGGCCATCAAGTGAATTGGAGTTTGCGGTTAATGGTGGTGATGCTGATATTGAAATAGACACTATCAGTGGGCGCATAGAATTACGTAAGCAAAAGTAATCTCCCGTAGCAAAGTAGGAAAAGAAATCCTGCTTTGCTCTTTGCACAACGTAGCCAAGTAGATAGAATAGAGGCCATTCATTGTTAGTATTGCGAAGTTATGGCTAAACCAGATAAACAAGTCGACACTCTTAAAGTTCCTCCTCATTCCATTGAAGCAGAGCAATCTGTTTTAGGTGGCTTAATGCTTGATAATCAAGCCTTTGACCGTGTTGCCGAGTTGGTCGTTTCGCAAGATTTCTATACACGTACCCATAAGCTTATTTTTGAAGCCATGGTCGAGCTTGCTGAAATAGGCGATCCAATCGATTTGATCACCATATCAGAGAGCTTAGAGAAAAAGAATTTACTCAGTGGTATCGGTGGTTTTGCTTATTTAGCTGAAATTGCTAAAAATACGCCAAGTGCGGCGAACATCGACGCCTATGCGAATATCGTACGCGAACGTGCTGTGGTACGTGAAATGATTGGCGTTGCCAATGAAATAGCCGAAGCAGGTTTCAATCCGGAAGGGCGCACCAGCCACGATTTACTCGACTTTGCAGAGAGTAAAGTGTTTAAAATTGCTGAGCAGCGGACAAAAAGTAACGATGGTCCGCAAAGTATTCACAGCATCTTAGAAAAAACAGTCGATAAAATCGAAGAGTTGTACCAGTCGCCACAAGATGGTGTGACGGGGGTAAGTACCGGTTATGCCGATCTAGATAAAATGACCACTGGTTTGCAGCCATCAGATTTAATCATTGTGGCCGCCCGTCCGTCGATGGGTAAAACCACATTTGCGATGAACTTAGCTGAACATGCCGCAATGACACAAGATAAGCCTGTGCTTATTTACTCATTAGAAATGCCCTCGGAGCAGATTATGATGAGGATGTTGGCATCCCTTGGTCGAATTAATCAGACCAAAGTGCGCACCGGTCAATTGGATGATGACGATTGGGCGCGTCTTTCATCAACCATGGGGCTACTGATGGAAAAAGGAAAGATGTATGTTGATGATGCATCAGGTCTAACTCCAACAGATGTTCGCTCACGTGCGCGTCGTATAGCTCGTGATCACGGTGGGATAAGTATGATCATGGTCGATTACTTGCAGCTGATGCGCGTTCCCAGCCTCTCTGATAACCGTACTTTAGAGATTGCTGAAATCTCACGGTCACTTAAATCATTAGCAAAAGAACTCCAATGCCCAGTCGTAGCACTGTCGCAGCTAAACCGTACTCTAGAGCAGCGTGCCGATAAACGCCCAATTAACTCCGACTTACGTGAATCAGGCTCTATCGAGCAGGATGCCGATTTAATCATGTTTATCTACCGCGACGAAGTATATAACGAAGACAGTACTGAGAAAGGGATTGCTGAAATTATCATAGGTAAACAACGTAATGGTCCAATTGGTAAAGTACGTTTAACTTTCCAAGGTCAGTTCTCGCGTTTTGATAATTACGCCGGACCTGCTGTAGATGATGATTACTGATGCGTTTAGCTATTGCCGAAATTAACTTACAAGCACTTGCTCATAATTTAGCGCAAGTGCGACAGTTTGCGCCTAATAGTAAAGTTATGGCGGTATTAAAAGCCAATGCTTATGGCCATGGTTTAGTGAAAATAGCGCAGCACCTTAATGATGCTGACGCATTTGCAGTGGCACGAATAGATGAAGCTCTAGCACTGCGGGCGGGTGGGCTGACCAAGCCTATTGTGTTGCTGGAAGGTTTTTTCCATCAAGATGATTTGCCGATTTTATTAGCCAATAACTTTCAAACCATTATCCATGATGAAAATCAGCTCAGGGCACTTGAAAATGCAAAGCTCGATGAACCAATCAGTTGCTGGTTAAAAATCAATACCGGTATGCATCGTTTAGGGATTGCACCAACGCAGTTGAATGATTTTTATCAGCGCTTGCAAGCGACGAATAACGCTAAAGATACAATCAATTTAATGACGCATTTTTCCAGTGCCGATGATGTTAATGATCCCAAAACAGCTGAGCAAATTGCTTTGTTTGATTCATTAGTGCAAGGCAAACAACAAGCACATTGTTTAGCAAATTCGGCTGGTATTATAGCTTGGCCTGCAGGTCATGGCGACTGGGTACGTCCAGGCTTGATGATGTATGGTGTATCACCAATGCTTAACACTTCTGGCAAAGACCATCAGCTGAAGCCAGTGATGCGCTTAACCACTAAGGTCATTGCAATTCGCGATGTTGATGCCGCGCAAGGTGTTGGTTATGGTGGTTGTTGGCAAAGTGCTCAGCCGACTAAGCTTGCAGTGGTTGCCATGGGCTATGGTGATGGTTATCCGCGCCATGCTAGACATGGCACACCTGTAGTGATTGCTGGCAAACGTTATGGTATTGCTGGCAACATCTCTATGGATATGATCAGTGTTGATATTGGTGCAAATGCTGATGGCATCAAAGTCGGCGATGAGGTGGTGATGTGGGGCCCAGAATTACCCGTTGAAGAAATCGCCCAATGTGCCACGACAATCCCTTACGAGTTAGTCTGTAATATTACCCCACGGGTAAGCTATGAATATTTAGAGTAATGCTAAGCGTTACTCTTTGATAAAATACACATCGCTAAAACCCATGCGAGCAAACTCTTCATCACGAAAATTACGCACTGCCGCAGAACCTTTTGAAGTCATAGCAATTTGTTGTTCCATCTTTAAATAATTTGTTAAATCAATCCCTTCAGCCGCGGCAATAGCCTGATACATATCGCGATATTTATCTTTTGCAAAATTAATTTCGCGAGGCTGATTTTTAAATTTGTACGTAATGCGTCGTGCCATGAGTCACTCATAAAATAATTTAATTGCGTTAATTTTACACCTTCTTCGACATCCGCTCTACCTTTGAATGACTTGTAGCTTAGCTCAAGTTACAATAACGGTCATATTTTTAAATAAACCAAGGAATTGTCATGAAATTATCTGTAGAGATCAGTAAGTACCCACTTCATCAAGATTATATCCCATTTATTAAGGGGTTTATTGATCGCTTAAATGAATATGACGATTTAAAAGTAATAACAAATACTTTGTCGACGCAAATTTTTGGGGATTACGATTTAGTAATGTCAGTGCTTAGTACAGAGATAAAACGTTCATACGAAGAGTTTGGCAAAGCTATTTTTGTTTGTAAATTCCTCAATGGTGATCTCTCTCCCCAATAGCAGCTAAAGCCTTAGTGGATCAATTATGGAATTTATTACAGAAACTCTCGCAGGGTTTACTGCAATGTCGCACTGGGAATATATCGCAGTGGCGCTCTCTATGGCATATTTGCTATTAGCAATAAAAGAAAATCTGTGGTGTTGGCCTGCGGCATTTTTTAGCACCCTTATTTATACCATAATGTATTGGAATGGTGCTTTATTAATGGAATCGCTATTGCATTTTTACTATATGTATATGGCGGTTTATGGGTGGGTAATATGGCGAAAAGGCGACGCTAATAAACATCAATTAGTGATTACCTCATGGTGCTTGCATCAACACTTATTCATTATTATTGCGACTTCGATTGTGGCATTAATATTTGGTTATGTGATGAACAATCACACCCATGCAGACTTTGCTTATTTAGATAGTTTTACAACCTGTTTTGCTGTTGTTACAACGTATTTAGTTGCGAAAAAAGTACTGGAAAATTGGCTGTATTGGATTGTTATTGATGCGGCTTCGATGTATTTGTATTACGAGAAAGGCTACTACCCAACATTAGCGCTGTTTATTTTCTACACCATAATGGCAGCATGGGGGTTTAAAACCTGGTATGAAGAGTATGAGCAAAATCAAGCTAAGCCTTTGGCGCAATTATAAGAAGCAGTATGACAGGTAAAGAAATTAGCGGCATTTTTGCCGCTTTTGATCCACAACTAAAGGTATTGAGCAATGAGCGGCTATTTAGCGGTTTAAGTAACGATAACTTTTTAGTGCGTACTGCACAGCAGGCTTTTTTATTAAAGTGCTATCGCGAGCATTGGCCAGCGCAAGGCTTGGCAGCACAAACTGTATTTGCGCAGCAGCAGGTATGCCCCAAACCACTGTGGACTGATGAAGTTAACAAGCTGGCGATTTTTGAATACCTAGAGGGGGATATTGCACAAGGGGATTACACTTTAGAGTTGTTGCAAAAGTTGATTGCTTTTCATTGCCATGATGTTGTTACTGAGGCGATGGATATAAAGTATGAGCTGGATTTTTATAAACAAACTCGCTTATATCAGCAATATCAAGCAAGCGTTGAGGATGCATTAAAGCAAATCGCGTTATTACCCCGTGATGAAGGTTTTTGCCATAATGATTTAGTAAAAGAAAATATTATTGTGAATAGCCAAGGCATGTTTTTAATTGATTTTGAGTACGCTAAAAGTAATGACGTATACTTCGATTTAGCAGCACTAACTGTTAGCTTTGCGTTGAATGATAAGCAAAAAAATAGCTTACTTTCAAACTACCAACAGCAATTGCCTGCTATTCAAAAATTTCACTATTCACTGCAAAAGCTTGAATGCTATCAGTTGGTGTTTTTAGTGTTGTGTATTTGTTGGTATAGCGCACGCTCAGTCGATAATAAAGTGACTGAGTTGCGTACGCAGTTGGATTGTTTGATTAGCTCAATGGAGCATCGTTAAAGACCACCAAAACGCGCCGCAAGTTCTTTGTATTTTGCAACTTCATCTGCATCAAATAGTGGTTCGCCGTTTTCATCAACAGATTTCGATATTAATAAACTTTCCCGGGCAAGACGCTTTACACGTTCAACTTTAACCCCTAAAAACTCCGCTACTTGCTCGGTTGACATTAAACTCATAGATACTTCCTCATGTTAAACCTTTTACAAGCGCCTTAAAAAGTCGTTAAACGGGCATTTATATGTTGCAAAATGGTTAGTGATTTTTATTAAGTATAATTTAATAGCTGTTTTTTGCTTGCTTGTGAAGTAATTTATTATAATTTGCTGAATTATTAAGCATCTAAGCGATAGAAGCTAGCATTTAATTGCATATGCCTTTATTATTGCTCGGCCTAAGCACTGATATCGCGAGTTGGTGTGGTGGCACAAATGTGCTCTCGTGGTGAAATGGATATCACGTGGCCCTCCGGAGGCTGAGTTGTAGGTTCGATCCCTACCGAGAGCGCCATTTGCAATAATGCCCAGCCTTTCATCAAAGGCCATCAATAAACTCTCTATCTTACTCCACTGTGTTTGCCCTCAATCACACTATTTTAGTACTCATGATGTAAATAAACCCCTACTAATATTTTGAATTAAATAAATTGCACAAGTGGTAAAACTGACAACTGGACTATACTCATAATTCATTATCTTAGGGAATTGTATTATGTACTACAGCTCGCCTCCATTAAAAATGGGGGGATTACAGTTTCATGTCCTTTTGCATACTAAGTAAGTCGAGCACAGTTGTTATTTGGCAATGCCTGTGAGTGTTGTGTTAAATGAGCTCTTTAGCAAAGGGTACCCTGGAGATTGAATGAATATTAAAACCCGTATTCTGGTGTTTGTCATTTTGTTTGAGATATTGGCTTATTCAACCCTACAGTTATTCAACACGCTAATTTACAAAGAATCTTTGGATGAATTTAAGCAAAATGAAATTCAGGCTGTGTTTAATGGCACTATTTCCCGTATCAATCATCTTACAGAACAAATGCAAGGTCATGCGATCGATCTGGCTCTAAGTGGTGAGCAGTTATACTTTCTGCGTCATCAAAAATCTACTCCCATGGCTGATATCAAGGAACTGGCTCAGCGCACGTTACAAAACAAGTTTACTAGTTTTGAGCAAGCTATGGGCGGAGGGCTTTGGTATCAACCGCAGGTACTGGATGAGCAGTATCGTTATTTTGGCCCATATGTATATAAAGAAAATAAACAGCTGCAATTTACGTGGGACCTCAATACACCACAGTACGATTATTTTTCTCAGGATTGGTACCAGCTTGCTGTACAGCAAGGGTGGGGATTAAACCAATCAAGCTATCGTCCTATATTTTGGACTAACCCTTATTACGATGATGCAGGCTCATTCTCGTTGATGATGACCATAGATGCGGTGATGCTTGACGATAACCGCAGTCCGATTGGTATGGCGACGCTCGACTGGTCTTTAGCTGAGTTAAGTGAGTTTTTAGTCAGCATTAAAGTGACCGAAAATGCACAATCATTTTTATTTCACCGGGATTCTGAGTTAATTATTGGCTTTACAGACAAGCCTCAAACGGTACAGCAGTTGACCGATGACTTTCCTTGGGCGGCAACATTAGTAGCTCAAAGTCGGTTAAGTAAGGTCAATAGCTTTGGGTTTGAGCAGCTAGCAATTGAAGATAAGTATATTTTTTATCAGCTTAGTGAGAGCGGTTTTATCTTTGGCTCATTAGTTCCTAAAAATGATTTAAGTAAACAAGTTGATAAAGTGTCTTCTTGGGCCTTAATCACAGGCAGTGGCATAGGGCTCGGCTTTATTATACTGATGATTTTTATCCTCAAAGCTTTGTTTAGCCCTTTTGATCAGGTATTAAATATCATAAAAAGCTCTATTCGTTATGGTAGTAATAAGCAAGTTAATCTACTGCCAGTTGAGTATGCTAAACGCAATGAGTTTACCCCAATTATTACTGCTTTAAATGATGTGTACTTACAAGTAAAAAGCTACGTCAGTGAGATTGAAGATGCGAATACCAAGTTGATGTCTTCACAGCAACAAGTAAAACAGTTAAATGCGGTACTTGAGCGTAAAGTGGCTCTGCGTACTGCTGAGCTTGAGACTAAGACCAAAGAAGCAACATTATCGCTGGAACAGCTAAAACGTACTCAGCAACAGTTAATTGAAAATGAAAAGCATGCGTCGTTAGGACGATTAGTTGCTGGAGTTGCTCATCAAATAAATACCCCATTGGGCATTTGCGTCACGGCTGCATCAGTACTGGAAAGCACCTCGAAAACTATTCATGGCAAAGCGGCTGCGGGTAACATGTCGAGAGAGGAGTTTAATCAGGCCTATGATCATATAATACAAAGCACAGAGTTATTGAGCGTTAATCTCCACAGAGCTACCAATCTAATCAATAACTTTAAACAAGTTGCGGTAGACAACGATACACAGGAAAATCGCTGGTTTAACTTAGGTGAGTATATCGATAATATTCTGCTGTCAATCCACTCACGTGTTGACCAAACCCCTCATAAAGTTAAATGCCAATACCAGCAAGAAATTCGTTTTTTTGCCTCACCAAGTGCATTCTCGCAAATTTTAGGGCAGCTAGTGGAAAATGCCTTAGTTTACGCTTTTGATGATTCAACGCCTGGGGAGGTGAACATTACAGTGAGTAAACATGATGAACAACTTCAGCTGATAATCAGCGATAATGGTAAAGGCATGCCAGAAGATGTCCGCAAGCAAGTATTTGACCCGTTCTTTTCTACGAATAACGCACAACTGAGCTTAGGTTTGGGGTTGCACATTGTTTATAATTTAGTAATACA
The DNA here is from genome assembly GCF_014164575.1 of Pseudoalteromonas sp. SG41-1. Taxonomy (NCBI): domain Bacteria; kingdom Pseudomonadati; phylum Pseudomonadota; class Gammaproteobacteria; order Alteromonadales; family Pseudoalteromonadaceae; genus Pseudoalteromonas; species Pseudoalteromonas sp. SG41-1. Next base: position 46,298 of record NZ_JACJFL010000009.1, on the reverse strand, counting down.
TAAACTAGCCGGTACGATAGAGTGCCAGAGTCAATTAGGTACTGGCACTACTTTTATCATTACTATACCAATCAATGTAATTGAACAACCGTGAGTATTTTTAAAGCCACTTTTTATTTTTGAAGTAAACGCCGATGGCACCGGTGATCACGACTAAAAATATAACAAAAAAACTAAATGCGTAAGGGCTCTCTGTACCAGGGATACCGCCTACATTTACGCCAAGTAAACCGGTTAAAAATCCTAGCGGTAAAAACAGTGCCGCAACCACCGACATCACATACATACGCTGATTTAATTGTTCAGAAACCTGATTAGTAATGGTTTGTTGAATAATTTGCGCACGTTCAATAGAGCTGTCTAATTCTTCAATAAAGCGGATCAGTAGATTGGTGGTTTCGTTTAACTTGGCTTTGTCGTTTTCACTAAGCCAGCTGTATTTGTTTGCCATTAAAGTACTGAGCGCTTCTTTTTGTGGCCTTAAGTAGCGTTTTAAACCAATTGATTGACGGCGTAACTGCGACAGTCCTTGGTTATCAAAGCGCTTGGTCGGCTCGTCAATTTCATCTTCAAAAATATCGAGAGTGTCATCTAAACCATCAATTACCCCTTGCATACGTGAGGTAAGATTTTGTGTAAGTTGGCAAACTAATTCAGAAATGCTAACTGGCCCAGTTTTTTCTTCCAGTGCAGCTAAAATATCTTGGACTGAAAGTAAACGGCGTTTTCGGGTAGTGACCACTACATTTTCATTGATAAATAAACGAATTGAGACCATGTCTTCAGGGCTCTGCGCAGGATTTAAATTCACGCCTCGTAAAAACAACATACAACCGTTAGTTACTTTGGTGATACGAGGGCGTGTTTCATCGGCTGTTAATGATGCAAGTTCATAATCAGTCAACAATTCACTGTTTTGTAACCAATCTATGGCTTCACTTTGGCTATAATCAAGATGAACCCACAATTTACCTTGCTCAGGCTGCCAGTTATGTAGGTCTGCGCTATTATCAATTGTGCGTGCGCCGCCTTGTTCATCAAGTATAAGTGCGTGTAGTAAACCATTGAACATAGTAAATTCTCATTAATCCTGTATGTTAATATAGTTGACTATTGAGTGACTTAGGTCAATTAAATTAGCTTATCATTTGGATAAAATTATTTCATTTGTGTTTTTATCCGTGTAGCGTATAAGACAGTTTTTTATTAAAGGGCACATTTATGACGGCAAAGATAATTGTTGGTTGGCGTGAGTGGTTAAGTTTACCTGAGCTTGGCATTAATCAAATTAAGGCTAAGATTGATACGGGCGCCCGTACGTCATGTATTCATGCTCTTAATATTGAAGAATATGAGCGAGAAGGCGAAAAGTGGGTTAAATTTATTGCTCAGCCTTTGCAAGAAGATGAGCACACTCAAATTGAGTGTGCTGCTAAAGTAAAAAAGATGAAATATGTAACCAGCTCAAGTGGGCAGCGTGAGTTGCGGTATTTTATTGAGACTAAGCTCTGCGCTGGTGATAAAAGTTGGCCAATAGAAGTCACTTTGACCAGCCGAGCGAGTATGAAGTTTAGAATGTTATTAGGGCGCACAGCCATGGAAAATCGTATAGTCGTTGATCCGGCTTTATCTCATTTATTAGATAGTTAAGGTTTTAACTATGAAAATTGGTATTTTATCTCGTAACAAGAATTTATATTCAACGCGTCGTTTAATTGAAGCCGCTGAGATGCGTGGTCATGAAGTAAAAGTGATCGATGCATTACGTTGTTACATGAACATTAACTCTGAGCAACCAGAGATCCATTATCGCGGTGAAAATTTAAAAGATTTTGATACCATAATCCCGCGTATTGGTGCTTCAGTTACTTTTTATGGTTGTGCAGTACTGCGTCAGTTTGAAATGATGAATGTATTTCCTGTTAATGAATCAGTTGCTATTTCACGTTCGCGAGATAAATTACGTTCGTTACAGTTGTTATCACGTAAAGGCGTTGGTATGCCGGTAACCGGTTTTGCTAGCAAGCCAGATGACGTTAAAGACTTACTTGAAATGGTTGGCGGTGCACCTGTAGTTATTAAGCTGTTAGAGGGTACTCAAGGCATTGGTGTGGTGTTAGCTGAAACACGTAAAGCTGCTGAGAGTGTTATTGAAGCCTTTATGGGCTTAAAAGCTAATATCATGGTACAAGAGTATATTAAAGAAGCTGGTGGTGCTGATATCCGCTGTTTCGTACTTGGTGACAAAGTGATTGCCGCAATGAAGCGTCAAGCACAAGATGGTGAGTTCCGTTCTAATTTACACCGCGGTGGCAGTGCAACATTAGTGCGTATTACGCCAGAAGAACGTAGAACAGCAGTAGCTGCAGCTAAAGCAATGGGCTTGAACGTAGCTGGGGTTGATTTACTTCGTTCATCTCGCGGACCTTTGGTAATGGAAGTTAACTCTTCACCAGGTCTTGAAGGTATCGAAGTAGCAACAGGAAAAGATATTGCAGGTATGGTGATCGAATTTATCGAAAAAACCGCTGCAACCAAAAGGACCGCAACGCGTGGCAAAGGTTAGAATCAATAGTGCGTTTACTTTATTAGGTGAAACGGTGGGTGTCGGTGAGCGTAAGACGCTGGCCCTAGAAGCAGCTAAGCTGTACACCCATTCGCCGTTGAATATCCCAATAGAGGTAGTGAATGGAGTTCAAGCAGGGCCTGTTTTAATGGTCTGTGCGGCTATTCATGGTGATGAACTCAATGGCGTAGAGGTCGTACGCCAATTATTAGCAAAAATAGATGCTAACCAGCTGCGTGGTACGCTGATTGCTGTACCGATTGTTAACGTATTTGGTTTTATTCATAAGTCACGTTATTTACCTGATCGCCGTGATATGAATCGCAGCTTTCCAGGTTCTATTCGTGGATCGCTTGCTGGACGTATGGCACATATGTTTTTTTCGCAAGTGGCCATTCATTGTACGCATATTATTGATTTACATACTGGCGCAATACATCGCACCAATTTACCGCAAATTCGCGCAGATTTGAGTGATGAAGCAACGGCACAAATGGCGAATGCATTTGGTACACCAGCCGTTATTGATGCCTCACTTCGTAATGGTTCACTGCGAAGTGAGGCCGCGAACTTAGGTATTCCGGTGATCACATACGAAGCTGGAGAAGCGCTGCGGTTTGATCCAATTGCAATAGCGGCTGGTATGCAAGGCGTTGATTATGTCATGCGTCATTTAAAAATGATCCGTGGCAAGCGCGCTAAAAAGTTACCTGAGCCAATTATTGCCAGCTCAACCAGTTGGGTGCGTGCTGAAGTCGATGGCATTGTGCGTGCGCAAGTATCATTGGGTGAGCGAGTAATGAAAGGGCAAATATTAGCTTATATCAGTAGCCCGCTCGGTGATTCTGAGCTGGAATTATTAGCGCCAAGAAGTGGTATAGTGATTGGTCAACAAACTATGCCACTGGTTAATGAAGGTGATGCAGTGTTTCATTTAGCATATTTTGCTCACGCAAACAGCTTGGTAGAACAACAGCTTGAAACCTTTATTGATGAAATAAGTGATATTGAAGATGAGTTAAAAACAGCGGAATTAAATAATTAATTGCTGATTGCAACTGATCAAAAAAGCCGTTTAAGGATATTCTTAAACGGCTTTTTGTTATGTGCTTTTCGTTTATTGCAGCTTTTTAGGTCCAATAGCGCGCTTAACCGCGATTGCTTTAGTAGGTTTCGGCTCTTTATTTAAAACCATCACCGGGCGAGTAACAAATAGGTTATTAGGATAAATAACTCGGTGCCCATCAACATGTTCTAATACCACATTCATCAAGCCCATCTCGACAATACGCCCCTCAACAAAGTTCGCGCCGTCAATAACTCTAACCCAATAACCAACACGACAGTCATTTTGAATAAACATTAGCAAAAACGAGGTTAGATTGCTTAATAGCGACCAAGCTGCAAATAGTGCAACACCTAGCATGGCAAACAAAGATGAGCCAAGTACCAGTAAACCCCGTAATTCAATACCCCAAAAAACTAACACTAAGCACAGCATTACAAATGCGAGAATAATTTTCAGTAATAGTTCGGCACGATATTTACGGTGAATATCGACTTTGCCCTTAATAGTTTTTTCGAGTAATTTTTTAGTCAGTTTTAATAGTACAGGAAAAAGTAACAGAGCAACTAAAGTGACGACGAGTTTATACTGCGTGCTAAGAATATCTAACAGTTCCACAATCAATCCAAATGCGGTTTAGGAGCAACTAGTTTAGCGTTTTTAGCACACTTTAAAAGGAATTTTTTACAGTGACTAGCCATTGAATAGAATCAACATCATCACTTTTATCAAGTGGAGCGGCGATATCTAAATGGATCACAGTACCTGCATTTGCTCTGCTTGGGGCGAGTCGTAACCCGATACCTATATTTTTCAATACTTGGCCATTTTTACCGTTATTTTGGTCATTAAACCAAGCGCGACCAATATCAAAAAATGCAGCTCCACCAACTTTAAACAGTTGAAGCAGGTCGTATTCCCAGTAATAGCGTTTTTCAAGGTTAACTAAAAAACTACGATCGCCTTGTTGGTAGTCTAGCGGATAGCCACGTAGGCCATTTTCGCCGCCTAAGATTAGCTGTTTGTCGGGGGTTAGGTTTTTAGCATAGTCTAAGCGTATTTTGGCATACCACGATTGTTCCAAACTGGTGTTTAAATAATACTGCACTTGAGTGCTCGCGAGTAAGTTCTCTACTTTGCTTTGTTGTTCGTTCCAATTACCATCTAGGCTAGCATGAAAGCGCCAAAGGGTATTATCGCCACTAAAATGAGCTTTTTTCGCATCAAAAGAGTAAATAGCGCGGCTATCGTCATTGCTTAACTCTTCACTTGCATAGCCTAATAAACCTTGCACATTCCAACCAAGATTTAAATCTTCAGTACGATAAATACTGTCGAAATTACGCACTTTTATGTAGTGATCCTCAAACCAATGACCACTGATATATGGATAGCTTAGCTCTCGCTTTTCTGCCAATGGTGTGACGGTATTTACAGTGCTTTCAAATGCTTGTTGTTCATGGGTGTAACCGACGCTAATACGTTGAGTCCAATTATTAGCAAGCTGTTTAGAGTGACCAAAGTGAATACGATTATAGTCTGTTTTCTGGGTAAACTGACTAAATACTTCACCACGTTTGTAAAGAGATTCAATTCGTTGATCAGAAAAGCTTAATAAACCATAGCTGTAAGGCGTATCAATAGAGTAAAAAGGGTAGCTAAGCTCGAATAAATGGCGTTTACCATCGTCGTTATCTGAGTATTCTATACGACCACGGTAGCGGCTTGAAAGTATATTAGGATCATCATAAACAAACAGGTAACCATTACGTTCTGCATCGGTAGTGCGAGCAAGTGACAAGCGTTTACCCCAGCCAAATAAATTGGATTCGCGAAACCCAATGCTCGATTTATTTTCGCCACCACTGCGGCTGAAACTAATTTCTGGGAGTAACGTCCATAAATCGCGGGTGATCACTTTTACATTAATGTCACCATCGCAGTTAGTTTCTGCTTTTATTCTGGCATCGTATAGATAACCTTGACGACGTAATAAGCGCTCTGATTCGGCGAGTTTTTTCGGCTCATAGTGATCACCAGGTTCGAACAATAAAATATTTTTTATAACGTCTGGCTCAGTGGTCATATGAACACGATTGGCAAAGCGAAATAATGCGTTATTTTCTGCTTCTAAATTGGTATTGAAGACGTTGAGTTGCTCAAGTTCGACCTGGGCTATTTTTGCATTATTAGTTTTTTCTGGCAGCTGTATATCAACATCAAGTTGGCGACGGAGATTTTTTTCAGTGGGTGTAGTTGTGCGCTGATTACTGCAACTTTGCTGCCCGTCATCAAACGATTGCGCTAAGCCATAGGATGAATAGAGCAAAGTGCTGCAACAGCTAGACAATAAAAGTGCATAAGCGTTATTTATCACCATTGAAATCCTTGATTATGGGTTTTTAGCGTTTACCCACTACACACTAAGTTAGTGTATAAGTCTACCTCATTGTTGCAATAGTGTAAGAAAATAGTGTGCTAAAGCTGCTAATAAATGCTCAGCTTCAATGCCTTCGCCATTAATCCAAATGCTGTTACTGTAATGTTCAAAGTTTAAATTAAAGCTCTGCTGCGCATACGTAAAGCGGCATTGGTGGCGATCCGCTCCCGCTGCAAATTCACCAATTACTATTTCTGGGCCATGTAAAAATAACTGCGCCCAAAGCTCGAAATCATCATCGTTGGGCATTTCGCTGGGGATAATAATAATAGCATTATGTTGATTATCTAGTTGCAGCTGAGTCATCAATTTTCTCTTTATTTAAGACTGGGCTAAGTAGTCGCGTATGGCGTGTAAAAAAGGGCTGCCGTACTTATTGAGTTTAGTAAAGCCAACTCCTGACACTTTGAGAAATTCACTGTCATTGGTTGGCATTAGTTGCGCCATTTCTGCGAGGGTTTTATCGTTAAACACCACATATGGTGGCACATCATCCGCATCGGCAAGCTCTTTACGTAAGGCACGTAGTTTGGCAAATAGCTTTTTATCGTAATTAAACTGAGCGAGCTTGTCTTGGTATACGTGCTTCGCTTGCAGACGTGGTTCAGCCATTTGCAGCGCGTATTGACCTTTCAAAATAGCGCGAGCACCTTCTGTTAAGCGCAGTGCTGAGCCTTGGGTGATATCTTGACTTAGTAAGCCTTGGTGAATAAGTTGGCGTAAAATACTGAGCCAAAATTCACTACTGTGGTCTTTACCAATACCATAAGTGCTGAGTTGGTGGTGATTGTTATCCCTAATGCGGCTGGTATTTGCTCCGCGCAGTAGCTCAACTATGTAGCCTAAACCAAACCGTTGTTCGGCACGATACACACACGAAAGGGCTTGTTGTGCCACTAAAGTACCATCAAAACTTTTTGGTGGATTTAGGCAAATATCGCAGTTACCGCACGGTTCGCGTTGATATTCACTAAAATAGTTAAGAAGTATTTGTCGACGACATGTTTGTGCTTCTGCGAAGCTGGCCATGGCGTTAAAACGTTGCTCTTCGACACGACGACGTTGTTCATCTTCAATGTCTTCAAAAAATCGCCTAACACGGCCAATATCGGCCGGATCAAAATACATAATAGCTTCAGCGGCCAAGCCATCACGGCCAGCACGGCCAGTTTCTTGATAGTAAGACTCGATACTTTTGGGAATATCATAATGCAGTACAAAACGGACGTTGGGTTTATTAATGCCCATGCCAAAGGCAACAGTAGCCACCACTATTTGAATATCGTCACGGGCGAAACCGGTTTGTACAAATTGGCGTTGCTCGTTACTCATACCAGCATGGTAAGCCGCTGCGTTGATTCCCGCATCAGCGATCTTTTCAGCTATTTCATCAACTCGTTTGCGACTGGTGCAATAAATAATACCACTTTGATTTTGTTGTTCTTTTAAGTAGCGAAGTAATTGCGCCAGCGGTTTGAATTTTTCTTCAATGGTGTAACGAATATTTGGTCGATCGAAACTACCAGTGTGTATATAGGGGTCATTTAAACCAAGCTGCTGGACAATATCAAACCGCGTGGCTTTATCAGCTGTCGCTGTGAGCGCCATCATAGGCACATCTGCAAAGCGCTGTTTTAGTTCGCTTAAGCGGCAGTAGTGAGGGCGAAAATCATGGCCCCAATGCGATACACAGTGAGCTTCGTCAATCGCAAATAAACTAATATTAAGATGACTTAAGCGCTCTTTAAATTCATGTTGCAGCACTTTTTCAGGTGCAACATACAGTAGCTTGAGCAAACCACTGTGCAGTTGTTGATATATTTGCTGCTGTTCGTCGCGGTTTAAACTGTTATTGATATACGCTGCTTTCACCCCGAGCGCTTGCAATTGTGATACTTGATCTTGCATAAGGGAAATTAATGGCGAAATAACGACTGTCAGACCGCTTAAGGCAAGCGCGGGCACTTGGTAGCATACTGATTTGCCGCCGCCAGTTGGCAGCAATACTAGCGAATCTTGGCCGTTAAGGGCTGCATTGATCACCGTTTCTTGGCCATCACGAAATTCGCTATAACCAAACACTTGTTTGAGTATAGCTGCGGGACTGCGCACTACGGTGCTTGCTGTGGGATTTGGTGTATTCATCGCGGACATTTTAGAGCTTTTAGACGACCTTGCATAGGTGCTTTTTATCGCACTTTCTTTTTAGTTGTGCTTTACTCATCTTACCAGTTATAAAGTTTGCAGATAATAATAATGAATAAAGCCATTTTAATTGACCAAGTTGCTAAAGTTTTTGTAGAGCAAATGCCGTTTAACCAGTTTTTACAAATAAAAGTTAAATCACTAGATGCGGAACAAGCGCAAATAAGCTTTCCTTGGCAGGATGTCTTTATTGGTAATCCTGCTCAAAAAATTCTCCACGGTGGGGTGATCTCTGCGGTGCTTGATAATGTGGGGGGGATGCTAGCGGCGGCGGCGATGATAGATAAGCTCACTGAGCTTAATATAGTTAGTATTCAAACCAAGCTAGCGACACTCGGCACCATCGATTTGCGCACTGATTACTTGCGTCCAGGCAAAGGGCTTGAATTTACCGCCAGTGCTAAGCTAATTCGCTCCGGTAATAAAGTATGTGTATGCCGGATGGAGCTCCATAATGAACAAGGCATTCAAATAGCTTTTGGTACGGCAACTTATTTAGTTGGATAAAGCGTAGCTGGCAGGTAAACTAGCCGCCATTAAACTACATCAGAAACAATCTATGCCAACTAATCCTGAACAGCGTAAAGGTGTTATCTTAGCCTGTATGGCTTTTTTTATGTGGGGCTTAGCACCTATTTATTTTAAATTACTACAGCATATATCAGCTTTTGAAATACTGATGCATCGTGTGGTTTGGTCGGTATTATTCATCGTCATCATTGTTGCAGTAATGAAGCAATGGCATAAAGTACAGCATGTGCTTAAACACCCTAAACTCATTGCTATGCTGGTTATTACGGCCACCTTACTTGGCTTTAACTGGGGGCTATTTATTTGGGCGGTTAATAATGATCATATGCTTGATGCAAGTCTTGGTTATTATATCAATCCGTTATTAAACGTACTGCTAGGTATGCTTTTTTTAAGTGAAAAACTACGCAAATGGCAAGCGCTAGCGGTTGGTCTGGCGTTATGTGGTGTGGTGATCCAAGTTATTAGTTTTGGCTCATTTCCGGTGGTCGCACTTTCATTAGCAGGGTCATTTGCGGTGTATGGCTTACTTCGTAAAAAGTTACCTATCGAATCATTGCCGGGGTTACTACTAGAGGCATTAATATTATTGCCAGTTGCTTTAGTATATTGGTGGTTAATGGCGCCATCGAATAGCTCTGATTTCGTAGCGAATGATTGGCATACTAATGTATTGTTGATCAGTGCAGGCGTTATTACCACACTGCCACTACTTTGCTTTACAGGTGCTGCCAAGCGATTGCAGTATACTACTTTAGGGTTTTTCCAATATATTGGGCCAAGTTTAATGTTTGTGTTGGCGGTGGTATTTTATGGTGAAGTATTTAGTGCTGAACGAATAGTAACATTTGCTTGTATTTGGAGTGCGCTGGCTATCTTTAGTTGGGACTCCTATCGACAATCACAAAAGCGTAAACGTGAAAATATCCCTGCACCCACTAAGCCTGTTTAAGCAATGACTTTATTGCGGCCAGTCTCTTTGGCTTCATAAAGCTTAATATCGGCCTGTTTTAATAATTCATCGATTTGATAAACAGGTCCGTGTGCGTAACCAATAGAGAGCGTAAATTGAATTTTTTCTTTGCTAAATTCAGGGCTATTGAGCTCAACAAAGTGACGAAAATTATCCAGACGTTTTAATACTTCATCTTTATTTGTGTCATTAAAATACACTGCAAACTCTTCACCACCTAAACGAGCCGCCAAGTCTTTTGTAAAGTATTTTGCAAAACAAATTGAAAGTCCTTTTAGTACTTCATCACCAGCATCGTGGCCATAGGTATCATTGATTGCTTTAAAGTGGTCAATATCAAACATTGCTAAAGAAGGTGTTAATTCTTGTTTCTTCAGTTGTTTTAACGATTTTGCGGTTTCTTCAAAGAAGTAGCGACGATTAGGTAGTTTAGTTAAATAGTCAGTATTGGCTTGCAAGCGAATAGTCGTAATTTGCTCTAGCATGTCAACGTTTTGGCTCAAACGACAATAAAACTCTTCGCTGTTAAATGGTTTACGTAAATAATCGTTAGCACCATTTTTTAAGAAGCGTGCGGAAAGGTGTGAAGTATCAGAACCTGAAATACCAATAATGGCTTTTTCATCATTGCTGTATAAACGGCGGATCTCAGTACATAATTCATCACCATTCATATTGGGCATTTCATTATCAGTAATGATCACGGCTACATCGGGAGTTTTTTCCAGTACGGCGAGCGCTTCAACACCATCATTGGCCTCTAAAACCTGATACTTATGGCGTTTCAGTAAATTACAGATATGATGTCGAGTTGCAACAGAGTCATCAACCACCAATACTTTGACCTCTTCATTACGAGGTAAGCGTTGTAACTGTTTTTCTAAATATTGGTAAGCTTGTTTATTTTCTTTGGTGATGTAATCAATGATTGGGTATTTTTCAACAGTATCACGGGTTTTTAAATCTATGTTACCTGTCATGACAATGGTGGGGATATCAGCTGCTATAGTGCAGGGAATTGCTTCCCCTTGCGGAGCGTCCGGTAAAATAAAATCTACCACTGCGCAAAAATAGCTATTTTTGCTGATTAACTCTTTTGCTTGCGCTAATGTGCCAGCTATATCAGCGTCATAGCCAACTTTAATTGCAATGTGTTTTTGCACTCGCGCTATAGTTGGCGTATCTTCAATGATGAGTATTTTTCGTGTCACGTAACACCTTGTTTTTGGCATAGCCAAGTTTATTCAGTTATACAAGTTGTAACTGTTAAAACACGAAAAAGCAAATAACACCATTACTTTTATAAACTATCAGACTCCGAATAGTAGTCTGGATTTTGTGGTGCAGGACTTGAAATTTTAGAACGCCCAAACAGAGTATGAAACTTTGCTTTACAGGTCGTTAGCTTTAGGTATTTAATCCACGCACGTTCAATTGCGTTGGTTGGTTCTTGATTACCAGAGACAACGGCAAAAAATTGTTCTTGGATTTCATTTTGTGGTTCAAGGGTTTTATTATATAACCCTTTTAGAACAACACCGTGTTGTTCAAGGATACTGGCTTCTAGTAAGGTGAAATTACCGCTGCGGCCGAATCCGCGCGGAAAGTTTTGATCATCATAAAACTGACGTTGGCTTACAAATGCTTGGCGAAGTAGTGAAATATCATTGCTCATGGCTGTTTCCTCATACCCTATTTTCAAGCTGGAGTATGGATCAAGTTGCGCAATTTATTAAACAAAAAATTTTTATCGTGAGGATAAATAATTGGATATAGATTTATTGAAAACCTTTGTCGAAGTGGTACGTACTCGTCACTTTGGTAAAGCGGCTGAAAACCTTTACATTACGCAGTCTGCGGTGAGTTTTCGAATTCGTCAATTAGAACAAGGACTAGGGGTTAATTTATTTATCCGCCAACGTAATAACATCCAATTGACTGCACCAGGGGAGCGCTTATTACCCCATGCGCAAATGATTATTACTGGTATGCAACGAGCTAAAGTCGATGTTGCTCTTGCTGATAATATGCATAAGCAAGTAAGTTTAGCAGGGACGCCCAATATTTGGGATGCTTTTTTACAGTTTGGTATCACTAATATTGTTTCTGCAATGCCAGGGGTATCGCTGGTGGCTGAAGTTAAAGCACAGCAAGAAAGTACAAGGTTATTATTAGAGCGCACCTTAGATCTAGCGATTTTATTTGATCCACCAAAAGTGGATGAATTAGTAGTTGAGCGTATTTGCACCTTGCCAATTATACCTATCAGTGCATTTGAAGGAGCTGCTAATGATAACTTTTTTGATAATCAATATGTCTATGTTGACTGGGGAACTACCTTCTCACTTTGGCATGCACGGCAATTTACTGGCCACACTCCACCATATTTTCGTACCAGCACAGGACGCATTGCATTAGATTTGATACTACAATGTGGAGGTAGTGCATTTATTCCTGAAGTTTTAGCGAAAAGCCATATAGATAAAGGGGAGCTACATCGAGTGTCTGATGTGGAACATACTTCTCGGGATATTTTTGTCGCTTATCACAGAGATAATGAACAAAAACCCTTGCTTGAGACGTTGGTTAATTTATTACTGGAATTAACACCAACAATAAGCAGTGAATTTAGTGCTAAGTAAGCTATATATGACAGTTTTGTGTTGATTTGATGTCTTTTGTTGTTCCTTTTTATGAATAATATGAGTCATAAATATTTCTGTTGTAATATTTCTGTCATTTACCGCAGGCAAAATGCAGCGAATTAAAAATTAGTCTGTTGCGTTTATTGAGGAAATAATATGAAATTTGCAAAGTCGAGCCTATTACTAGCTGTGTTAAGTGGTTTATCTTTTTCTGCATTTGCTGATGTTGATGTGTATGGTAAAGCAAATGTCTCTGTGCAATCTTCGGATGACGGTGAAGGGTCATTCAGCGAAATTAAAAGCAATGCATCGCGAATCGGTTTTAAAGGTTCTGAAAACATCAGTGATGGCTTAGAAGCTATTTATAAGTTCGAATTTCAAGTTAATGTTTCTGATGATTCAAAAGACACGTTTACGTCACGTAATCAATACGTCGGTTTAAAAGGTGGATTTGGTCAAGTTGTGCTTGGTCGTAATGATACTGCTTTAAAGCAATCGCAAGGTAAGCTTGATTTATTTAATGACCTTGAAGGCGATATTAAAAATTTATTCAAAGGTGAAAACCGTCTTAGTGATACAGTTACTTATTCATCAAAGGATTTAAGTGGCTTTAAAGTGCTTGCAACTTACGTTGCAGAAAAAGACAGTGATGGCGATAGCGGTTATTCATTAGCACTTACTTATGGCGATGCTGGGCTGAAGAAGAGTAACGTTTATGCATCAATTGCTGCCGACAGTGAAGTCAATGGTTATGATGTTGTACGCGCTACCGTGCAAGGTAAAGTGGCTGATATTAAACTAGGTGCAATGTACCAAAGCCAAGAAAAAGTGGATGGTAGCGGTGATGCCGATGGTTATTTAGTTAATGCGGCTTATACCCTTGATAGCAATACATTTAAAGTTCAATACCAGATAATGGATTTTGATGCGGGTGATAAAAAATCAGCTATCTCTGCTGGTGTTGATCACTCATTGAGCAAAAACACTACGCTATTTGCCTTCTACACTAATTTTGATATGGACAGCAATGTTGATCAAGATTACTTAGGTGTTGGCATGGAATACAAGTTTTAGTCTTTAGACTGTTGAAAAAGCCTTACTTATTACAGTAAGGCTTTTTACAATTAAGCTTGTGCATACACTGATTTACCCGCAAGCCAGCGATTGATTAGTTGTTCTACTTGTTCAGGATACTGGCGGAGCATTTGTAGTGCGATAGGTCTGACTAAGTTGAGTGTGTGCTTATCTCTGGTTAAGTCAGCAATTTTAAATTCCGCTAAACCTGTTTGTTTTGTGCCGAGCACTTCACCTGGACCACGAATTTCCAAATCACGTTCTGCAATTACAAAACCATCATTGCTATCTCTTAGAACAGCCAAACGTTTTTGTGCAGTATGAGACAGCGGTGCGTGGTATAAAAGCACACAATGGGATGCGATTGCACCACGACCAACTCGACCACGTAACTGATGTAATTGTGCAAGGCCAAGCCGTTCAGGATTTTCAATGATGATCAAACTGGCATTCGGCACATCTACACCGACTTCAATGACCGTTGTCGCCACTAATATATGAATCTTTCCAGCTTTGAACTCGCTCATAATAGCTTGCTTTTCTGCTGCTTTCATACGGCCATGAACTAATCCTATAGTTAACTCTGGCAGTGCATGAGTTAATTGCAGTGCGCTATCTTCTGCTGCTTGGCATTGCAATGCTTCCGATTCATCAATTAAGGTGCATACCCAATATACTTGACGACCTTGCTCGGTACAGGCTGTTTTTACACGAGCAATAATTTCATCACGACGCGTATCAGGTAGTGCAATGGTTTTAATTGGGGTACGTCCTGGTGGCAACTCATCAATCACGGACGTTTCTAAATCGGCATAAGCTGTCATCGCCAGTGTACGTGGGATCGGTGTTGCTGTCATAACCAGTTGATGGGGATAGCAATCACCAAAACGGCCTTTTTCTCGTAGCGATAAGCGCTGATGGACGCCAAAGCGGTGTTGTTCGTCAATAATAATAAGCACTAGGTTATTAAATGTTACTTGTTCTTGAAATAACGCATGAGTCCCAACAATCATTTGCGCTTCACCTGATGCTATTTTTTCAAGCGTTGCGCTGCGTTCTTTTCCTTTGGTTTTACCACCGAGCCATGCTGTAGTTATACCTAAAGCCGTAAACCAATTTTCGAAAGTAATGCCATGTTGTTCTGACAGAATTTCGGTGGGTGCCATTAATGCCACCTGATAGCCCTGTGCGATAGCTGTTAAGGCGCTCAGTGCCGCAACTAGGGTTTTACCTGAGCCAACATCGCCTTGTACTAAGCGCATCATTGGATAAGGAGACTGCAAATCGTTTTTTATTTCAGCGACGACTTTGTTTTGCGCGTTGGTTGGAGCAAAGGGGAGCTGCGCTAAAAAATCATGCTCCAGATGATTAATAGGGTTCAGAGCAACTGCTTTTACTTGCTGTCCTTGTTGACGTAATTTTAATAAGCTCAAATTTTGCGCCAGTAACTCTTCAAACACTAAACGTTGTTGAGCCGGGTGCAGGCCTTGCTCTAATGCGGTGATATCTACATCATTAGCGGGGCGATGTAAAAGTAGCAGTGCTTGAGTTAAATCCATACCAGCGTGTTGGAATTGCACTGGCAATAACTCTTCTACCTGATATTTTTCAAGTAATGCAATCGCCTGATCACTTAATGCACGGATCGACAGTTGTTTTAACCCTTCCGTTGTCGAGTAAACAGGCGTTAGTGTGGTTGCTGTTGGTTGTTCGCTCGGTGTATCGCTGAGGCTGTATTCAGGATGAGTCATTTCATAACCGACTCTGCCACGTCGTACCTCGCCAAAACAGCGGATCACCTTACCGCTACTTAAGGTATTCTTTTGTGCTGCAGTAAAATTAAAAAATCGCAGGGTGAGTCGTCCAGTACCATCGTTAACTTGGCACACGAGCATTTTACGTTTACCAAAGGTAATTTGGCTGGTTTCTATGGTGGCTTCAATACTGACATGACTATGCATAGCTAAATCACTGATAGCATAAATACGGGTGCGGTCTTCATATCGAAGCGGTAGATGAAAGAGCATATCTTGCACTGTGCTAATGCCGAGTTTTTTTAGCCGCTCGGCCATCTTTGGACCAACGCCTTTGAGGTCAGTGATTGGGTAGCGGCTTAAAGTTGGCTTTGACACAATACGCTCAAATCTTTCATTTTTAGATACTTTTTAGTTTACGTGCGAACAGGCCTGTCATCAAGCATGTTTTAATTTGTGCCAAAACTCATCATCAGCGATGATTTCACCATTTTCATCGAGGGCTGGATAGGGTTGCGATTTTTCTTTGCATTTTTGTGCAATGATTGGGTGGCAACCTTCAAATAGCATCTTATGTTTTATGCTCTCATCCAGCATGGTGCGCTCATATAAGCCAGCTTGCAGGCGTTGGTTTTGTGCTTCAAATAATATCAGTGCAGCGGCCACAGACACATTCAGAGACTGCGCCATACCTTGCATTGGAATAATAATGTTTTTATCTGCGTGGGCAAGTGCTTGTGGAGAGATCCCGGTTTTTTCTTGGCCGACAATAATGGCTGTTGGCAGAGTATAATCAATCTCACGGTAGTCAACAGCATCAGGGCATAAGTTAGTAGCGAGTATTTGTACTTGCGGATTATGCTGGCGCATCATAGCCACAGCGCTGTCGATATCTTTATGTAAGTGAGTTGCGATCCAATTTTTACTGCCCCCAGAGGTATTATTGGTGAGCCATTTTTGGTTTTGTGGCCATACTGCATGAACATTATGGCAACCCACAGCATCAGCGCTGCGAACAATTGCAGACAAGTTATGGTGTTTGTGCACATCTTCTAAGCACACGGTTAAATCGGTTTGACGACGATCTAGTACGTGTTTAATGCGATGATAGCGGGTGTTTTCCATTTTTAGCCTTGTCTGAACTCATAAAATTGCCGCTATTATACGGGAATTACCGTCTTAAGGCATTACTGAGCGGCTAATTGGGTTTTGCAGTGATATTAGCGTTTCGGTTGACTGAATAGCTTCGATAGCTTGAATCTTATTGATCAATACATCTTGTAAATGATCAATTGAACGGGTCATTACCTTAATAAAAATACTGTAGTTACCGGTTGTGTAATAAGCCTCAACGACTTCTTCGAGTTCCTTTAGATGCAATAAGGTTTGTGGGTAGTCTCGAGCATTATTGAGGTTGATGCCAATAAAACAACACACATCGTAGCCTAACTGCTTGGCATTGACGCTAACTTGGGTGCCTGTAATGATCCCCGCTTGTTTCATTTTTTCAATCCGTACATGAATTGTACCTGCGCTAACGGCGAACCGTTTGGCTAATTCTGCATAGGCTGTGCGAGCATTATCCATTAATGCGTGGAGGATCTGTTTATCAAGATTATCGATTTGATAATTTTCCATATAAATATCATCTTTAAATTATTGAATCATCATTTTTTATACCACTAAATTAATCAAATTAATATGGTAAAGGTGTTTTTGTTATTGGTTATTGAATTAAAGTGCAAAATGATTGAGGATTGCTTTAACGACATGGTTGCTCATAGTGCAATCATGCATTTATACAAGTAACAATAACTGGGAATGAGGCCAATTATTATGAGTTCACACTTTGTCCAGCAACAGCTGCAAATTAGTAAAGTTAAACAGTATTTTTCACACCAGCTAGAACAACAGCTAGGGTTAATTGAAGTACAAGCGCCTATTCTGGCTAAAGTAGGCGATGGTATCCAAGATAACCTAAGTGGCACTGAAAATGCGGTTGCGGTAAAAGTTAAAACTATTCCAGCGAGTCAATTTGAAGTGGTTCACTCTTTGGCAAAATGGAAGCGAAAAACACTAGCTGAGCACGGCTTTGCAATTGGTGAAGGTTTATACACACATATGAAAGCGTTGCGCCCGGATGAAGAGTCATTAAGCCCCATCCATTCTGTTTATGTTGATCAGTGGGATTGGGAGAAAGTAATTTGTGCCAGTTCTGAGCGCTCTCTTGATAAGTTAAAAGAAACAGTACAAGCCTTGTATAAAGGCTTAAAAGCAACCGAGCAATTTGTTGCTGATGAATTTGGTATATCACCATTTTTACCCGCTGATATTACTTTTGTACACAGTGAACAGTTACGTCAAATGTACCCTGATTTTACCGCCAAGCAGCGCGAAAAAGCGATTACACAAGAATATGGTGCGGTGTTTTTGATAGGCATTGGTGGGGCATTAGCCGATGGTAAGATTCATGATGTACGCGCACCTGACTACGATGATTGGTCGACTCAGACCTGCGAGCAATACAGTGGCTTAAATGGTGATATTTTACTGTGGAACCCTGTGCTTGAAGATGCTTTTGAAATTTCATCAATGGGTATTCGCGTATCACCAGAAGCATTAGTTGCACAGCTTGCAATTACCGGTGACCAAGCTCGTTTAGAATTTGATTGGCATAAGCAACTACTAGCTAAACAATTACCACAGACAATTGGTGGTGGCATTGGTCAATCTCGATTGGCGATGTTGTTATTACAAAAACCTCACATCGGTCAAGTACAAGTAAGTGTATGGCCGGAGGAGTTAAAACAACAAGTGGCTGGTATTTTATAACGTAGACGAGACAATAGAGACTATCTGCTGTTAGTCTCTATCTGCTTGCGATCAACTGGTTTTAAATTCAATCTCTATTTTTCCTTCTTGCAGTTTTACGTTACAAGGAGGATAGCTGCGATTTGTTCTTAATACTTTATCGAAAATGTGGATTTCTACCCCAGAATGCAATTTTTTATTGACCGCTAAATTAGCATTATCAAGTAGTTCATATAGACTTTGTTCTAGCGTTGTTAGGCGTTTTTCTAGCTGCTCTGCTTGTTGGCAATAATGTTGCTGAGTAGCTCCAATTTTAGCGAGCAATAGTTTTTTCTTATCTAAATCTTTTACTAAATCGGCCTTTTCTAGCGTTGCTTGCAGGGTGTCTAATTGCTCATCGGTTTTAGCTAATTCTTTAAGGCATTCATCGGTTTCAGTAGTAACAGACTTTCCTGAGGCAACCATGTTTATGAGCATTTTAGCGCCAGATTCATTACCAATTTCACCAGCGATAATCATTCCGGCATCCAGGATCTCGCCACCAAATAACTTCCCATGTGGATTGTCTGCTTGGCCTATCTGTAAAAGCTTAGTCGCTTTCATTGCGCAGTGGCTAGCTTGGCGCTCAATAAAAATATTATTACCTTCAAGGTAGCTATATTGGGCGTGAGATAAATGAATATCACCGTTACAAATAATTTTGCACGAAAGTGTTTTATCATCTAGCTGGTGGCCAATCACACCTTGTTTAATGGTGATATTACCTTGCGCTGTCAGTTCTCCGGATTCAACCGTCCCCATCACAGTTATATCGCCTTTCGCGGTTACTTTCATGCCTGGCTCTATATTATGAGTGACAATAATGCTGCCATCAAAGTTTATATGGCCGCTTTTAACTGTGACATCGCCAATCGTAAAAATATCATCAACGCGCATGCCATTTTGTATTTCGACTGGTACGCCCGCAATACTTGAGATTAATTCAAGAGGATTAGTTTTTGATATTTCACTGCCCTCACCAGCAACTAGCGGGCTACTTTCTCCTGCTTTTGCCGGAAGTACATCGCCTTTTACGGTAAAACCTTCTTTACCAGGGGTTGCGGGTTGCTGTCGAACTAACAATGTACCGGGTTCAACACTTGCTAACTTGCCAAAGTCGCGCATATCGACAGTGCCATCTTCGCGCAGTTTCGGGGTATGCAAACGCTCTTTTAAAGTTAATACTTGAGGGAGTAATTTTGATGATTTGCCGTCTTCTGGTAAGCGACCTTTAGCGAGGATACCTTTAACGGTAGTGCCAGCGGGTAATTCAAATTGTTTTTGTAGCAGCTGCTCTAAAAATGCTTGTTTGTAGCCCCGAGCAACCCCAGCTTTGATCAGCTGCTGTTTCGCTTGATCAAGGGCTAAAACTTTGCCACCTTGTGCGAGTGTGAGTTCGCCTGTTGCTAACATTTTATCATCACTGAGTGTAACAGTTAGTGTGGCGTCATGCTTACTGGCAACCACTAAACTACGTTCGCTACTAGGCTCTTTAAAAAAAGCATTGATAGCATCATAGTCTATGCGACATTCACAGAATGTTGATTTTTCTAGAGCCTCAATAACAAAAGCGGCACTAGGCGGCGAATGTTCTATAACATCGAGTAGTACATTACCGTTATGAGCAAGCTTAAACACGGATCATCCTTTTACAACACTTAAGTTAAAGGTTTTTATAATTATATAAGGATAGAGTGCTAGAGATTTGAATAACTGTCAAGAAAATCGAGGAAAAGGGGACTGATGAGTTAATACACCTAAGCATAAATACCTAGGTGTATTGCTGTAAGCTTAATTTGTTGAAGGCAATTCCATAATACCGTCAATTTCAACTTGCACGTTTTTTGGTAATGCGCGCACGCCAATTGCTGCTCGGGCAGGGTAAGGTGCTTTGAAGTATTGGCTCATTACTTCATTTACCGTCGCAAAGTTAGATAGATCAGTTAAATAGATATTAACTTTTACCAAGTCTTGGATGTTGCCACCGGCTTCTTCACATACCGCACTAATATTTTTAAATACTTGATGTGTTTGTTCTGCGAAATCTTCAGAGATCACTTCCATCGTTGCTGGAACTAATGGAATTTGACCCGATAAGTAAACTGCTGTACCAACTTTTACTGCTTGGCTATAAGTGCCGATGGCAGCAGGTGCTAGATCCGTAGAAATAAATGCTTTATTCATGATTTTCCTATGTTATTTTTTACGATAGACTTTTTGCACATCAGGCATTACGCGAATGCGGCGCATGATATTAGCAACATGGACACGGTTTTTCACGGTGATCCCTAAATCTATCACGTATAAATTACTTTCTTTTTCATCTGTGGCAATTTCCACTATGTTTGCTTGGGTTGTAGCAATTACATTGGTTAGTTTTGCGAGTGCGCCTTGGTGGTTTATGATTTCCACACGCAGTGCTGCAATATATTCTTTTTCTGGATTATCATCCCATTTAACAACCAAGTACTTGGAGCGTTCAGTTTCCCAGCCGCGAATATTTTTACATTCTTGGCGGTGAACCGTGATGCCTTTACCTTGGCTTATATGTGCGGTGATAGCATCCCCAGGCACTGGTCGACAACATTTAGAATAATTAACTAGCATGCCTTCAGTGCCAATAATGGTCGCTTTAGCATTTTTAGTCATATCGCCTAAATCATCATTGTCATTTTGCAGTAAGCGGCGTGCGATCAGCATGCTCATTAAATTACCGCAGCCAATTTCAACTAATAGCTCTAATACAGTATTGAGTTCATGTTCTGCTAATACGCGACTAATATTTTCGTCAGGCAGATCATCGAACTTCGTTTCACCTAAAGCTGAGTCGAGTAAGCGACGGCCAAGTAATAAAGCTTCTTCATGATGTTGGCTCCTCAGGTAATTGCGAATTCCTAAACGTGCTTTACCGGTAACAATAAAGTTTAACCACGTTGCGTTAGGGTGCGCACCTGAGCTGGTAATCACTTCAACTGTTTGACCCGTATCTAATGCTTTACTTAACGGATGAGGTTTACGGTTAACGCGTGCACCCACACAGGTATTACCAACATCGGTATGGACCGCGTATGCAAAATCAACGGCGGTTGCACCCATAGGTAACTCGACTATGCGACCATCAGGAGTGAACACGTAAATTTCTTCTGGGAATAGCTCTGTTTTAACGTTTTCAACAAATTCAAATGATGAGCCTGCGCTTTGTTGTAATTCCAACAAACTTTGCATCCACTGACGTGCACGTTGTTGTGCAGTGTGGCCTGCGCTATCACCGGATTTTTTATACATCCAATGAGCAGCAACTCCTTTATCTGCCATGTGATCCATATCGTGAGTACGGATCTGGATCTCAACAGGGATCCCATGTGGACCAACTAATGAGGTATGCAACGATTGATAACCATTAGTTTTAGGTACTGCTATATAATCTTTAAAGCGAGTTTCGATTGGCTTATATAAATTATGGGCAACACCAAGTACCCGATAGCAGATATCCATTGAATCAACTGCAATTCTAAATGCGTAGATATCCATGACTTCATTAAACAGTAACTCTTTATTAAGCATTTTTTTATAAATACTATATAAGTGTTTTTCGCGCCCAGAAACAGTGGCTGTAATACCAGCTTCTTCAAGGCGTGCTGTTATCTCGGTTTGGATATTTGAAATGACTTCTTTGCGATTGCCGCGCGCTTTGGCAACTTCTGACTTTAAAGCGCGATGACGCATCGGGTAGAGGGCTTGAAAACCTAAATCCTCTAACTCATTTTTAATATCGTGAATACCTAAACGATTAGCAATCGGCGCATAAATCTCTAACGTTTCGCGGGCAATACGTCGACGTTTGTCAGGACGTAATGCTCCAAGAGTGCGCATATTATGAGTACGATCAGCAAGTTTGATTAAAATAACACGAATATCTTGTGTCATTGCCATAATCATTTTTCGATAGTTTTCAGCTTGGAATTCTTTTTTATCTTTAAAGCTGAGCTTATCAAGCTTGCTTACGCCCTCAACTAATTCGGCGACTGTCTCGCCAAAAATTTCGGCTAAATCTTGTTGGCTAAAGTCGGTGTCTTCAATCACATCATGCATTAATGCAGCCATTAACGTTTCGTGATCTAAATGCATACCAGCCAGAATTTGGCTTACTTCAACAGGGTGAGTAATGTAAGGTTCGCCACTTGAGCGAGTTTGACCCTCATGGGCCTCTCGGGCTACCACATAGGCTTTTTGTACCAGCTCTACATCAGCAGCAGGTAAGTATTCTGATATTTTCTTTTTTAGACCTTCAAAAAGATACATTCACACTCCAATGTTCTCGTGAAGCAAATAGGTAACGGTATGTTAAGAATATACGATGAAAAGAAGGGATTGCCAACGGCTAGAATAGAAATACTATACCGTTGGCTAAATCAGACAAGGAAGTCAGATTATTGGTTGCCGCCTACAATAGCTGCAACTGCAGCCATTTCAGCCGCCTCTTGATGTTGTTGCTCTTCACGATCAATAAGATCCATTGATGAGCTATCTACTAAACCAAGTTCAATTTCACGTAAAGCAACAACCGTTGGTTTATCGTTTTCAGGATCAACCAGTGGCTTTTTACCACCGACCGCGATTTGACGGGCACGACGGGCCGCAACTAAAATTAAATCAAAACGATTACCAATTGCATCTACTGCATCTTCAACAGTTACGCGAGCCATCTTAGCACTCCAAATAAATTTTTAAGCAAAGACGTAGTTTACTGCACCGAGTCAGATTCGCCAATAGCTTGTGGTTAATTTAAACAAATAAAATACTTACTGAACCCAAATTAGGATTTAACGCAGTAAGTCTACGAGTAAATCTTGATGGCGAATAGCTTGGCTTTGTAGCGATAAGCGTTTTGCCAATACGATCGTCTCAATTTCCTTCAGCGCAGTTGCAAAATCATCGTTAACCACGACATAGTCATATTCATTGTAATGAGACGTTTCAGATTGTGCTTTTGCCATGCGACCAGCAATGATTTCTTGTGAATCTTGGCCGCGATTATTTAAGCGCGCTTCAAGCTCAACTTTTGACGGTGGTAGGATAAAAATGGTTTCAACATCAGCGACCAGATCACGAACTTGACGTGCACCTTGCCAATCAATATCTAAAAATACATCAATACCTGCTGCAAGCTGCTCTTCAATTGCTTGCTTTGATGTACCGTAGTAATTATCGAACACTTGCGCCCATTCAAAAAAATCATTCTTTTCAATTAATGATTTGAATTCATCAACATTTACAAAGTGGTAATGCACGCCATTTGCTTCGCCCGGACGAGGCGAGCGAGTAGTATGCGATACAGATACTTTCATATCATTATACTTAGTTAACAATGCATTGATTAAGCTGGATTTACCCGCACCAGATGGTGCCGATAAAATAAATAAGTTTCCGCGAGTTTGCGTCATTACTTTGCTCTCTACTAAAAATAAATAGGCTTGAGTTACAAGTAACTCAAGCCTTAGATAACACCATTATACTTTAATAACCAAACACTGCTCAAGTTGAGCCAAGAAACACTTACTCAATATTCTGGATCTGCTCATTGAGTAGTAACCTAGGCCCCAATAAACTCAATAAGTTATCGAAAATAAACCGTTCAAAAATGCCTGTTTGCCCACCAAACTGCCCACCACTTGCCTATGGTTTTTACTAAATCTTAGTGGTTAGCAATGGAAAAACAGTGTCGTTTTTGTGCTGCTGTTAGAGCTAAAACATAGCAGTTTTGAAGGGCTTTATCGAGCACGATTTCCGTCAACATAGCTTTGCCATTTTTTCACTGGTTCTACGCGATAGTAATGAGTCAGCAGAAAGCTCACTTAGCCTGAAATGGACATTATAGTGTCCATTTTAATAGAAATAAGCTCAATATGGATACTATGGTATCCAAGAGAGATAAGGCTGAGTGTCGAATGGTAAGCATCAGGTCTACAAATTGTTATCCCTAAGGTAACTTTGTGTAGACCTTCGGGGCTAGGCAACGCGCCTTTACCATCTCTGAGGTAAATACTGCGTGAAATACAAAGGCATCACGATATTGGTTTGTTCTAACGCTGAAGAGCCTTGTGTACCCGTTAACTTAAAGGTTTTACTTGGAGTACATTTTTCAACGTAGGATGCCAACGATTTTGCTCTTGTACGTTTACCACTTTTGACTTCAACAGGGATTATATCGCCTTCATCGGTCGCCAAAATAAATTCGATTTCGGCGCGGGCGTCATTCCATGAATAGCTTGGGTCAACGCCAATAGCTGTGAGCTCTTGTTGCACAAAGTTTTCAGCCACATAGCCTTTGTATTCATAGTTTTGTTGCTTAATCTCTTTATAACTGCTGCCCAGCATATGATTGAGAAGGCCCACATCAAACAGAAATAGTTTAACCATATTGTCTTTTTTATAGGCCGCCAACGGAGATTTCGGTAATCCTTCAATAGGGTAGTTTGGCAAAGCTAAGCGGCAGCAGTTAAGCCAATGGATCGCGGTTTCAAAATCGCTATAACGAGATTTACGCTCATGCACATGCTTAAATTTAAAGCGTTTAACCGACTCATCGCTGACAAGTGATAGCTGGGCTGGAATGCTATTAAACACCGATTCAATCAGTGTGGCATCGACCTTGCCCGCGTACTTACCGAAATCGCGGCGATAACCTTCAACTAAATCGGCATGAATTTTTGTGACTTTTTCAACACGCTCTAGAATGCTTGAATCCTTAAACTGATACCAAGCAGAAACGGCTTCCGGCATACCACCGGTAAAAAAATAGTCGGTTAGTTTATCCATCAATTTAGTGTGCACCGCCGGTGTGCTTGCTTGACTATCAAATGCTTTGATCAGTGCTTGCTCGTTGGATGCGTAAATAAATTCTTGGAAGGTCAGTGGTCGTAAATTGTATTGTTCTACCTTGCCTACAGGGAAGGTATTGAGCAAACCAATGTTCGAACCGCTGGCTGCGACAAAATAAGACGGTGCTTTTTCGGCAAAATACTTCAGCGAAGTTACTGCTCGTTCACATTCGCCAATTTCATCTAATATCAGCAAGTCGGTGTCTGGATTGAACGCTTGGTTGGTTAACAACTCAATGTTCATTACTAGCTCGTCAGGTGACAACGAGCCATCGAACGCTTCTTTGTAAGCTGGGTTTTCAAGGAAGTCGATACGAAGGATGTTGGCAAAGGTATTCCCAAACAACTCTTGCAGTAGATAGGTTTTACCTGTTTGTCTTGCGCCGTCAATCAATAATGGCTTGCGTACAGGTTGATTTTTCCATGCTATTAGGGCGTTGAGTAAGTTGCGCTGCATTGTCATTTCCGGCCAATTAAGACTGTTAACTGCCTGTAGTATAACTCAGTCTACACTTTTATGCGCAGAAAAGTGTTATATTTTACATTTTTATGCGCATAAAAGTGTTTGTTAGATCTGTTGCATGCATGTTACTCTTTATTTAATTTTGACGAAACGGATTTCATATGAGTAATTTTTGCGATCAACTTAAGGTTAATATTCAGTCATTAGCGGCTATAATTCAGGTTATTAGCCATGAGACTTTGCGAATTAGAGCTTATTGTATTCAGGCTGCGGAAGAGTTACATCGTGATCTTTATTTGTGGAATGGCAGTGAAGGATTAAAACAATATAATCCGAGTGATAAGCAGTTTCAAAATGTTGAAGACGTCGGTCAACCTTTTGAAATCTTAGATTGGATTAATGAAATATCGAAAAACAATGATTCCCTCGAAAGTATTATTCTGCTTGAAGATTTTCACCACTATTTCCATGAACATACTCTTGTTTCTCGATTGCGCTCTTATACTGTTGCAGTTGCCAGTAGACAAATCGAAGGTATTTCGTTAGTACTTTCACAGCCCATGGAAATGCTTCCGATTGAACTCGAAAAGGAAGTACAAGTTATGCAACTTCCTTTGCCCTCATCTGACGATTTAGTTAAGTTGATGCGCCAAGCTCAGCAACGTTTTCAACTTGATGCCAGAGACTATCAAGAAACCCCCGCATTAGTTGAATCCGCTCTAGGACTTTCCACCAGTGAAGCGCAACTCGCTTTTTCCAAAGTAGCTTATCAATTTAAGCGACTCACTGAGTCAGAAATATCTCATATAGTAAAAGAAAAAGAGCAAGTCATCCGCAAAAGTGGTCACTTGGAATACTTTCATCCCAAAGCCACTTTAGATGATATTGGCGGACTCGATAACCTAAAGTCTTGGCTAAACCGCCGAAAACAAGCTTTTACTAAAGATGCCCGTGATTTTGGCTTAGAAACACCGCGCGGAGTTTTATTGCTTGGTTTACCTGGTACGGGTAAAAGTTTAGCAGCCAAAGCCGTTGCGAATGCTTGGCAACTACCTTTGCTGCGACTAGATATGGGAAAAATTTATGGCGGTATTGTCGGACAATCAGAAGCCAATATCCGTTCAGCCTTACAAACTGCGGAGGCTCTGGCTCCTAGTATTTTGTGGATTGATGAAATAGAGAAAGGCTTATCAGGTATGCAGAGTTCAGGCGCGACTGATGGCGGCACAACATCGCGTGTATTAGGTACTTTTTTAACTTGGATGCAGGAGAAAGAAAAGTCCGTTTTTGTGGTTGCTACAGCGAATAATATTGCACAGTTACCGCCAGAGTTATTGCGTAAAGGCCGAGTAGACGAAATATTTTTTGTTGATTTGCCGGTTAAGCATGATCGCAAAGAAATACTTACGATTCACCTTAAAAGGCGTAATCGCTTAGATGATTTTTCAGACTGTGATCTCGACACTATTGTGGGCGCTACAAAAGGATTTACAGGCGCAGAACTCGAAGAAGCCGTAAAAGAAGCGATGTTTATTGCCTTTGATGAAGGCCACCAATTAGCGAAAGAAGATATTCTAAAAGCCGTTTCTGCAACGTCTCCACTGTCATTAACCATGTCAGAAATGATTAGTCAAACACGAAAATGGGCCAAAGGGCGTGCGGTTTGTGCAAGCTCTTCACAGCCAGAAGAATTAGAAAATGATTCAAATAATAAAAAACCACGCCTTAAGCAAGAAGGTGAGAACCCGTTTATCTAAGTGAGTTGTTATGGAAAACCCATTTTTTAGTGCGTTGGAGATGCAAGGCGCTAATGCTGCTGTCGCCGAGAAGAAAACTAATGACCAGTTAATGCCTTTTCGTCATTATTTAGAGAACAGCATTAAAGCGCTTGAGAATAAAGAAGTCAGTTGCAACTGGTTTCCTGTCGGTGGGCAGCGTTATCGTATTACACCGCAACAACGTATTTGGCAACTTGTGCCTAATACAGAAATAGAAATCATAAATGAGCTGGCTGGCTGGTATCAAATCATGTCTGTTGACGGTGAACAACCAGATGCGGAGTTTGATCCAGATGAAATGGATCCAATTATTCAGGGTAAAGGGAAAAGCAAAAGAGAACATGAACTTGCTGAATGCGGATATAAGAAATATCCCGATTTTCGTCTTTATCTACCGAGCATGGAGTTAGATGAGGAGCCTGTCTCTTGGAGTGGCTACCAATTGGATCTTAGGTCATTAGCCGTAGATATTGGCCAGTTGAATACCATTTATGTGGATGGTCAACCTTGTAAGGTCGTTTCTCAATCCGACGGACGCTTCAACATTCAAGCCTATGTAGAAGCGAGTAGTCACTTATCTATTGATGGTCAAGATATAACATTTTCGATGATCAAATCCTTTGATAAAACAAAGCTAGGATCCTTGTCAATCAAGTCTAATAAACAAGGTTGGTTGGTTTTTTCTCAGGAGCGGCCAACTATCAATGCATGCCAATTGAACGATATTACCCATAAGTCTTTAGCTGATTTGAGCACAAGTCACTTTAACGCCGAGGGTCTCACGTTACATGCTGACTCATGGAGAGTTTCAACCGAAAAGAACAGCATTGTCCTTGAAAAAATAAATGAAGAACAAAGTGTTGAGATTCAAAAAATTAGCTGTCTCACTTTTCCAAAAATACAGTGGCAGGTCACTGCTATTGAAAATAAAGAAAAATGGATTCAACTTGTCGAAAAAATCGGTTCAGATGATACAGGAAAGTCGGATCTTGATTATTTTTTTGACGACAATCAAAACAGTAAAATTCTTGATGTGACTCAGCGCAAACATGACGATGGTTTTAGAATCTTAAAAGCGCGACCGGAAGAGCGACAAATTTTATTAGCTCGAAATCAACGAGCTAAAAAAAACCACCAGAGTGAATATCCACATTCAAATGGTAAAAATCGTGAGATCCGCATCAGTGTCGATACCAGTCAACTACGCCGGCAAAAAGAAGCGCTGAACCAATTGATGTGTCGCCCAGCAAAGGTGCATTGGCCGCTTATTCAGTTATTACAAGAGCGAAGTCAGACTCAATGGCCTCAAGTGACTCCAATGCCTGAACAGTGGATTGATTGGCAAGTATTATCCGATCTCGATTTTGACGGTTGCGATAAGCAGCGGGAGTTTGTGAGCAAAGCGTTGGCAAATAATGACTTTACCATTTTAGATGGCCCACCAGGGACAGGAAAAACAACGACTATTCTTGAGCTCATTTATCAACTAGTGACTAAGGGTAAGAGAGTCTTGCTATCAGCATCCACTCATGCGGCCATTAATAATG
The DNA here is from genome assembly GCF_014164575.1 of Pseudoalteromonas sp. SG41-1. NCBI lineage: Bacteria > Pseudomonadati > Pseudomonadota > Gammaproteobacteria > Alteromonadales > Pseudoalteromonadaceae > Pseudoalteromonas > Pseudoalteromonas sp. SG41-1. Next base: position 17,525 of record NZ_JACJFL010000009.1, on the reverse strand, counting down.
TACTAGAGCGAGTTAAAGAAAGTCAGAGTTTAAGTCAAGTAATACATCCCCTGCGAGTTGGTGATGAGAGCAATGCGACGGGTGTTGAAGAGTTTCAGTTCGATAACTTACTAAACCAATACAAATCAGTGGCAGGTGGTTCCTCAATAAGTAAGCAGCTCATGGTTGATTCATCCAATCTGGTTTGCGGCACCACAATCGGTATTCTGCGCTTATTTAATGATAGGGACATAGTGTTAGATGCGGGGGAGCCACCGTTTGATGTCATGATTATCGATGAATGCAGTAAAACGACTTTTCAGGAGTTTTTAGTGCCTGCTCGCTTTGCAAAGCGCTGGGTCTTAGTGGGTGACATTCGTCAATTGTCACCATTTACTGACCGAGAACAAATCGTTGCGAATCTGGACAATTTGATGATCACGCCAGCTAGAGGTAAGAGCAAAGCGCAAATCCTGTCAGCAGATGTACAGCGTGCGTGTTTTTTGTTGGAAGAGCTTAGAGGCTCAAAAGAAACACCTTACTCACAGCCTATGATCCTACCTTTAACTTCTGGGGTTATAAGTGCGATAAAGCAAGAAGTGACTCATAGAAAACAGCAAAAACAGCTCAGTGCAGGTTTGGGTAATATCCTTGTGATTCCCTCTCAGCGCCTACCAAATGATCCTCAATGGGTAAAAGATGTTCAAGACATCAAGGCGCAACCATGGCATTTTTATCAGTTTACTCTCTGCTTTGTTGATGAAACGAGGCTGGATGATATTCAGCCTCTCATTCCGCAAGACTGTATCGTCTTACACTCAGGCTGGTGGCGAACGCAACATGCGAGTCAATATTATCGCCAAGGTATAAATACCAAAGCTTTTAAAATCAAAAATAGCGAAATTACAAATAGCCTTGATATTCAAAGCGAATTGTTAGATCGATTTAGCAGTAGTAAATGGTCTGAGGAAGTTTGTTGGCGGTTAGAGCGTGAATATTGGCTGCGTTTATCACAAAATCAAAAGCGAAAAACGGGTTACCTTGAAGAAACCTTACAGCGCCTATTCCCTAAATCTATTGATGTTGATGGCCGTATTCACATGGTAAAAAATATCGCTTTTCCATCAATATTAGAGGCACTCTCTGGTGATGGTTTAGTGAAGCGCAGGAAAGATCAACCTACCACCCTCAACCAAGGTTTTACTGCATGCGAAAAACAACAACGGCACACCACACTAACTTATCAGCATCGTATGCACCCTGAGATAGCTAAGTTCCCACGAACACAGTTTTATCCCCAAGGTGTTTTGGTTGATGGTAAATATACCACCAGTGCGCGTGACTGGGATTACCCACGTTATGTTTCGCGCAATATCTGGTTGAATGTGAATGGTCAGACTCAAAAAGGCAATAGCAACCCGCAAGAAGTTGAAGCAGTAATGGCCGAGCTAAAAGCTTTTTGTGACTGGGCTGAAGATAATGCGAAAAATGAAAAAAATGAGCCATACGATGTGGCCATCTTGACTTTTTACAAAGGACAAGAAAAAGCCTTGCGCGATGCGCTGAAAAAGCTACCCGGAAATCAAAGCCGTTATGCTCGTTTTAATTACAAAGGTATAGCCATTAAGTTGGCAACGGTCGATTACTTTCAAGGCCAAGAAGCTGATGTCGTTTTTCTATCCATGGTGAACACGCATCGTGATGGTTTTATGGATTCGCCCAATCGACTCAACGTAGCCATTACTCGAGCCAGATATCAACTTGTTATTGCTGGTAATCATGGTTACTTCAGCAACCGCTCACGCACAGAAGAGCTGAAAAATTTAGCGAATTCAGCGCAAGCCTTAGAGACTCATAACTCTAAAAATAGCAGGCATAATTCCAATTACAGGGGAAGTAAAGTTAGTGGCTAAAAATAAAAAACAACCAGCGTCAGCTAAATTAGAGTCGCAAAACCACGTCAGCGAGATTGATGCTAGGTCCTTTTCTTTGACAATGAAAAGATCGGTCATGTTAAAGCGCTATCCTATGATTGCTCAGTTGGCTTTTTTTCGTGAGCGACCTGATTTAGTTTCGCTGTTGACGGCAGTGCAGAATAGTCATAGAGAAATGCCTAATAGGCTTGTCGACTATTTAAGCAGGGAAAAACTGTGGAATAAGACCGATGCTGCTTTAACCAACTTGGGTGAAGAAGTGAAAGCGAGTGGGTACTTCAACACCCAAGAGCGAGGTTTTTATCATATTTGGTATACTGAAAGCGATCCTCTTTTTGGCACAAGACCTATTTTTATTCAAAGAGATACGGCTTTTTTTGAACCGAAGCAGACTATTTGGAAGAAAGGGATCGACGCTAAAAACTCACAGTTTAAATTTGAGAATACAGAACAGCCGCTTGATATTCAGGTTTTGGAAGAAATGCTACAAAGCTCCTCCACTCGGTTGGAGCCCTCGTTATTAGGCCTTGCTGGATTAACCCCTGAAGTTATTTGCTCACCAGAAAAAGAGGCGACGATCCAGCTGAGTTGGCAACTGGGTTTTTCCACTTCTTCTTTAATGTTACAAGGGCAAATAGAGACCTTGCAGTTTAGTCACAACAAAGGAGGTAACCAACCGTTTAAGCTGGAAATGTCGCTGAGCGGGTTTGATGAGCATTTCGTTGATGTGATGGAAGTCATCGCTCAAAAATGTAATGGCAGTTGGCATCAAGAGAGCCAACGAGTCGCAGTGGAACTGGAAACTATTAAACGTGATGCAAACGCGGTACAGCGATTTGTGTTAGGCAAGGTTTCACAAAGTAATTTGATGTTAGCGACTGGAAACTATAGCCAATGGGAAGCATCCAATTTACCTATTAAGCCTATAAACCAACAAGATGCGAAAGCTTGGCATCACCATTGGTTAGAGAATTATTATCATGACGCTTACCACTCAAGCGCATCGGCTCGTAAGCAACAGGCTACTTGGCTCGATCATGCCGCGTTGCAATGTTATGAATTACCGCTGTATCACCCACAGAACTTACTGGCAAAATTGTCGCGCGACAAGCAGCCCAAAGCATATTGGCACGCAGCCGCGTTGGCCGATTTAACCCCATCAAACAGCAAAAAATTACACTTACCGATTAATTTAGTTGAGGGCGATAAGTTGGTTTTAGCTAAGCTTATGCATCAACTTAGTGGTGGTGAGCATGTGAAATCCGTGATTTATTCAGATCGTTATGTGCATACCTCTCGGCAAAATCGAAACTTAGCCGCAGTTGCGCGTTGCTTTAGTGATGCGCAAGGTCAGTTGTTAACGTTAGCGGCTCAAAAAGGGAAGGAAGCTATATTACCTGATAATTGGCAGAAGCGAATAATTGAAAAGAGAAATGAAAATCATGGGCGATTTTGGATTTTTATTGGCCAAGACCAAGTGAGTTGCTGGGAATGTACTAGTGGGCTTGATTTTATTAAAGAGCAAGAAGGCTATTACTTCATCGATGGGTATCCTACCTTTATTCCTAAAGAGCGATCTGAACTTCCGCAATTTTTACAGCAACAATTAAGGCGCACAGCCGTCGAGTTACAAAGCATGGAGGTTGTCGAATGATGTCTAAACTCACCAGAAATGAACGATTTCAAATAGATTTTACACAACAGCCACTGTCCAACTTTTTTTACCAGCAATCTGGAGATAGTGAATTATCTAAGTCGTTACTCAGAATAGATAACGCATGGCTAGCTAAATTCATCAATCAAGCACGCTTAACCGTGCTAGTTGCTTGTGAATCAATAAAAGACCTGGCAGTAATTAAGCTGCTGCAAAATCAGGCCGATAAAGGTGTTCGTATCTATCTGTTATTAGGTGACGAAACCCAAAGTAAGACGGCGATTGATATGTTATCTGGCCGATGTTTAATTCGTACCGGTATTAAGCAACAAGGCACTTTGTTACTCCGCGATCATGTAACATCCCTAGCGCAAGGTTTCTTATTTACCAGTAATGATGTACTTGTGGATAGTCAAGCTCAGTCGCGAGCAATTGAGTTGGAGGCGATGCAACGAGAAGACAGCTATCGCAGTTTTTGTAAGTTATTTTGGGAGCAAGCCACTCATGAATACCTTGAGCATAATAAGCAGCAAAAATCGGTAGAAAATCCAGATAGCAAGATAGCGGCCAACCATTCGCATCATCTTTATGGCACCTTACAAGCGTGCTTAACTGATTCGTTCTCAAGCTTAAAGGCAGCTAGCGGCTCAGATTTCAATTCGTCAAATACACCGTCAAGGCTTTTACTGTCAACAGATTCAAAACTTATCGGCAGTAAAGCAAATGATGGTGTAGTGCTAACAGAATCAAATATCCCCAACATATTATTCTCAGATGATGGTGACTGGCTATTACCGGATGTCACTGAATTTTCGGTGACAAACTGGTGCCTTAAGTTATCTGCCAGTCAAAGTAAGCAAATGATAGCAGCCTTTGAACAGGCTCATGATAACGCTGCGTGGCAGTTCAAAACCAATGCTAATTTGGCTGACCTCCCTTCCCAGCAAGCAGTGCGATTTAGTGATCATCCACAAAACATATTGACCGTTGAGTTATTAAGAAGCGAACGGTTAAATGATGTTTTCACTGATACTATTGACGATTTTTTTGCTAAATCGGCTGATGAGCTTGCCAGAAACTCGACGCAATGGCGACGTGACCGTCTTGCTCACTGCGTGGACTTTAGTGTCAAAATCCATCCCCCATATTGCCCACAAGAAGCAAAAAAAGACGCTTTGTACCAACATTGGCAGCACGCTGAAGACGATTGGCAGCGAAACTTGTCAACACTTGAAGCGTTGCAAAATACGATTAATCAACAGCAAAATAGCATCGCTGATTCGCTTAAAGGATTTATTAAAGGCTTTTTACTTGGGCAAGGTCAGTCGGTAAAACAATTCGAAAAAGAACTTGAAGCATTAAAAGCGTGGTCAGTGACAGCGGCCACACCCGCTGAGCGCGAAGCATATCGTAAACGTCTCAGTGATTTTCAACAGGGCATTCAGCAGCGAAAGGCTGATACTTCAGTGAAGTTCGACGAAGCGAAACAGCACCATAATTGGGAAGCTAAAAAATCGACGTTAAAAACAGAGTTAGCCCAAAAGACAGCCGTTGCAGAACAAAAACAAGCAACCTTTAAGCAAAAGAATGACGAACGAGAAGAAACGCTAAAGCAAGCTGAACAGCATTTTATGGTGAGTTGGCAAAAGGCATCTGCCAGTTTAAATGAAAAACAGTTGGACGAATTAGCCATACCAACTAATGAAGCACCTCAAGTGAATGCATCATTATTACCTGAGTATAAACGACTTGCGCTTTCTAATATGACGATCCTCCAAGCTAAAAACTGGAAAAATACCATAAAAGAAAAAGTTTGGAGAAAACACTGCCAGGCCTTTGCGCAAGCATTAAATAATGTTGATGAAGCGAATAAGAAAATCGAACGCGACATTCAAGAGGTAAAAAAAGCGTTTGAGCAAAGCCATTTACAACGTCAACAAGCAGATCAAGCACTGATAGATCATGGAGACGCTTTTACTTACCAGCCCAATCAACCCTCTGATGCGTTAGATAAACAATTAGGGCTGAAAGAGGGTAATAAAGAACAAGTCAAATTTGTGTGGCCTGCTGAAGAATTACCATCAAATCAAACTGAGCTACGCCAATATAAACAACAGCGCTATCTCATTATTGACAAAAAAGAGCAGCTTGAACAAGCCCAAAAAGACGCGGCTCGTCTCAATGCTAAAATTGTGTGTGATAAGGAGGCTGTGGATGCCTGAGCAAAAAATAGTGATCACTATCGATGATGATGGAGTCATAACAGCCAAAACCGCAGGATTTAAAGGTGAAAGTTGTTTGGAGGCGCTTGAGGACTTACTCGAGTTAAACGGTGTCGTAGGTGAGGTAAAAAAAACGGACGAGTACCATCATTGCAAGCGGTTAAAAAAGCGCACATCCAAACCATTAAAGGGAGGTCTTAATGAGTGCAGTAATTAAGACGACTACTCCTTTTGCTATTGAAACGGTTTTGATTAAGGCGTTAGCAGTTCTAGGTGTCGAGCCGCTTAAAGTTGATGCATCAAATATCACGTCTTTAAAGCACAATGGCGGTGTACAACTTGGCGATATTTTTACAAATCGAAAAGATTATAACGGAATTCAGCATTTTCGTTTTGAGCAAGGACGTTGGAAATTACGCCATGATTCAGATGAAATGAACGGACATATTACCGCTTCAACTATGGCATCACGCGAATACCTCTCTGTGCAAAAGTTTCTTAGTTTGTTGAGTAAAGAATATGACATTGTCTACCAAGAGTATTTACAAGAACTTGCCGAACAAGAGCGACTTAGATTAGAAGAGCAACGCAAAACAAGAGTGGAGGCAACCCGCTTACAGGCGATTGAAAAAGCTAAATCACAAGGGTATTCGGTTAAGGAAACTCACAACAGTAAAGGGCAAATACAACTCGTTTTAACCCGTATGGTTTAGAGAGATGAAGTGCTACGGTGATTTTTTTAATTTGGCTCATATCGAGAGTGACAGCCTCATTTATGGGCCAGGTAAGCGATTGGTGATTTGGTTTCAAGGCTGTGCCCTTGCTTGCCAAGGTTGTTGGAACAAGGCCATGTGGTCATTTAAAGAGAATCAATTGATCCATCGAGAGCAATTGTTAGCGCGAATTTTAGCCACACCACAGATCCGTGGTGTGACTTTACTCGGTGGAGAGCCTTTGCATCAAGCGGATAATGTTTGGTGGTTGTTTGAGCAAATTAAACAACGTTCAAAGTTAACCACCTTTTTATTTACCGGGTTTGAAATGAGTGAACTTAAAGCATTTGGTTTTGCAGAGCGTATAGAAAATCTGTGTGATATTGTTGCAGTTGGTCGATATAACGATAGTTTGCGTAATATCAATCAGCAGTGGATAGGTTCAGATAATCAACAAGTTATTTTTCCGAACAATTCACGAGAACAAGATGATAGAGTTTCATTAAATCAGGTGGAGTTGATTATCGACGATCAAGGTGGGATCACAACACTAGGGTTTCCAAGTGACGAATTAATTACCTCACTAAATTGACGTTCTTAACTGAATTTGTTTGAAACTATATTTTCTCTAAATTCAAATTAGTGAAATTATAGTTTCACTTTTATCGTCAAGTTGTAAAGCAATAAATTGCCAATCTCTCGAAGTAAAGTGAGCAAAGATCTGAGCAGGTCATGTCGATTAGATCGACATATCAATTTTACATGTCGATTTTTACAGTTTTTTCGACATATTTTTCTTGTGTGCCGATACACTCGACAAATCAAGACATAAGCCAAACGACTCACCAAAACCGAGTTTTGAGAAGGAAGCTTCAAAGTCGTAAGGCATCCCCTGGGCTTTTGGGGCTGCATGGGCAAGGCCTTAATTCACGCCGCTTAGCCACACACCAACCCTGCCCACGGAGCATTTATTGTTTTGGGCACTAGCTACAAACTGGGGCAGGTAGCTACTTGTACCATCAGAAAGCTGCACGATCTGGGCATTTATCTGCCTACTGCGTCCGTTTAGTGCTGGCAAACTCCTAACTGAACTTAACAGATCAGTGAGGAAGAAAACGATGAACCCAACTACACAATCACCCACAAACTCAGTACACCCAGCGCGTCAGCAGCGGATTTTGCGCTTGCCCGAGGTAAAGGCAAAAACAGGCTTTGGCCGCAGCACCATTTATGCTCTGATGGCCAATGGTGAATTTCCGCGATCTATTCGTATTGGTGCGCGTGCCGTGGGCTGGTTAGAAAGCGATATCGACCAGTGGATTGAAACCCGCCGTATCGGTGTTGCTTATGGCCGTGGATAAACCATCAGCATTAAACCAATTACCTGCCGGTGATATGCCTAGCAACGTGCCAACATTACCGGCTGGTTTTACCTATAACACGCAAAACTGGCTGGTGATGCAACCAGCGGGGCAAGATAGCCCAGTTAAAATCTGCTCTTGGCTGCAAGTGGCCGCCCGTACTCGCGATCCGTAAGGGGACACTTCTTTTGAAAATAAAGGGCGGCTATTTATTACACTGGTTAGACGATGACAATCGCCATCGCTATTGGGCCATGCCCGCAGAACTATTGGCCGGAGACGGCAGCGAGTACCGTCGAATCCTACTCAGCCGAGGCATGCGGCTAAGCAACAGTGTCAAAGCGCGGCAGTTGCTCTCGCTGTTTATTCAACAAATGGGCGAACTGGCCACGCAAAAGGCCATCAGCGTGAACTGCATTGGCTGGCATCATCACGCTTATGTGCATCCGCGCCTCACCTTTTACCCCAGTGAATACAGCAACAGCCCGCGCATGGTGCTGCAAACCATGCACCCGATAGAAGGCTTTATTCAACAAGGCAGTAGCGACAGTTGGCGGCAGCACGTAGGCTGTTATTGTCTGGATAACCCGCTATTAATCGTTGGTGTCTGCGCTGCGCTGGCTGCGCCTTTGTTGCACTTGTGCGGGGGGGATGGTTTTGGTTTACACCTCTACGGTGCCAGCAGTACTGGTAAAACCGCGGTGCTGTATCCGGCGTTATCGGTGTGGGGCGAGCCTAATCAACTGCGCCACAGTTGGCGTGCCACGGCCAACGGTTTAGAAGGCACAGCATTGGCGCATAACGATGCCTTACTGGCGCTCGATGAAATGGGCGAAGTTGACCCCAAAGAGGCGGGTGATGTCGCTTATATGCTTGCTAATGGCCAAGGTAAAACCCGCGCAGGCAAATATGGTGAAATGCGCTTACCAGCTCGTTGGCGCTTGGTGTTTTTATCCACTGGTGAAGTGACACTTGAAAGCCACCTCGCCAGTATCGGCAAGCGCGTAAAAGCCGGCCAGCAAGTGCGCGTAATTGATCTCAGTGCCGATGCCGGAGCGCAAATGGGCGTGTTTAACCAGAGCCATGGCATGAACGCCGCCGATTTAGCCGATCACCTAAAACAGCAAAGCCGCCAACATTACGGCAGCTTGGCCTTGGACTGGTTACGGTATTTAACGCAGCACAGCGCGCAGGTGCGACCCGTTTTCCAAAATGTGCGCCAACGTTTTCTAGCCAGCTTACCAGCCGATTCAGACGGCCAAGTGCGTCGAGTTGCCGAAAAATTTGCCTTACTGGCCAGCGCAGGCCTGTTAGCCATTCAAGCCGAAGTACTCGATTGGCCAACCCAAAATGTCGAAGCCGCCTGTTTAAGCCAGCTTAACCAATGAATACTTGCCCGCGGTGGTGTGGCCGCCAATGAAGACCAACAAGCGATTCGCCAAGTGCGCAGCTTTATTGAGCAGCATGGTGAAAGCCGTTTTACACCTAAACAAACCGGTTACAGCAGCCAGGTACGCCAACGCGCGGGTTGGATAGACACCAGCGGCCCGCAAACCCTCTACCTGTTTTACCCAACTGGCTGGCGTGAAGCCACCGAAGGCCTAAGCCCAGATCGCGCCGCCAAAGCACTGATGGCCTCAGGCTACCTAGTCCCCGATGGCAACCGGCCACAGCGCAAAGTCAGCTTGCCCGACAACACCCGCCCACGAATGTACTGCGTGAAAGGCAGTATTTTGGATGACTAAAATGGCGATGAATCCTGTGTAGGCTTGTCGCCTTGCAGTGAACCGCCAGTAAACATAAATAGCTAGCGAGGCTTGAGTCCAACACAGTCAATACCGCTAGAGGCATTCCCGTGAACCGCCAGCGTACCAACAACCAGCACCTATTTAGCCTTGTTGCTGAGTTTCCTTCTCGTTACCAAAGTATTTGTTCGTAATCCACACATCATTCTCCGGCCCACAAAGGTGGTGCAGCAGCGCTAGGTTGATCTGGTGGCTGATCACGTTGCTGTTTCGTTTTCGGTTGGCTTTTCTCAAACCTCTCAGTAATAAACCTGTGCACGATTTACCCATTTGCTCCGGCGAACTGGGCAGGCAAAAGGCGCGGTTTTGCTGTTTGGGGTGCAAGGTAGCTCGCTTTCCTGTTTTAGATAAAGGCGAAATGCACCAAAAGATACAGGCGTTGGCCGGTGTGCTTGCTTTCAATGTGTTGGTTTTGCTCGTGTAATCCACATATACCGGTAACAAATGTGCCGGTAACAAAACCAACCCGCCTTGCGCGTGGCCTTCAACCTCAGGTAAAGGTAGCCAATACAGGTTTGGCCATTGCTCGGGGCTCTGCCATTTTTCTACGATCACTTGCGCGCCAATGCTATTCAGCCATTGGTGAATTGGGCAGCCTGGGTGCGCTTGTTTAACGCGCGGTAACTGATAGGTCAACCAGCGGCTTAAACGTTCGGCGGCATTATCGCACTGGCTTAATACTGGGTAGAGGGTAAACGCGCCATGCCCAACCAGTAACGCGACTAGCTGCTGTATCCATTCTCTATCCCAATCGTTACCACTTGCCCATAACACGTCACTTATCCCCTTGTTGATTTTTCATGCCGTCTATTTTCAGTCGTCGGGTGCAGACTCGGTGGTGAAATAGATGAAAGAAATGGCCATCAAACTAACCAGTCAAATCAGTTTTTTATGCTGACCTGTGTACGGCTAACTGTTTGATATACATAGTCCAATACGGTGCTGTTTGGCGGCATTCAACTAGTGCAAAAAAATCGAGACGCCAAACGATCGTTTGCATTCTGGGTTAGAAAAAACAAACGGTTTGTACTTTGATGCCGAGGTTGGTTTAGGGTACAAAAAGTGCCAAACCTTGCTTTGAGCCAGTCTTAGCAGGGTCTATCAGCGTTGGATTTCAATCGAGAAGCCAAACAGTAAATGGGCTAATTTCCCTGTTTGGCGTTTCGATCCAAAAGCCAAACGGATAGTGGTTTTGGCGTATGGGGGTAAAGGCATGGGGAAGTGTGTGGCGGCTGTTGAAACTCATGAATGGAAAATGACGCATAGAGGGGGATTGCATCAGCTGTTCAAAGTAAGTAATTGGGTTGGTTGATTTAGCTTAAAGCTGGGTGTGGTATTTTGTAAGCGAACTGTTCTAATTAATGCCCCATTGTCCAATTTGCCCACAGTAAATGAGAGTAGATGTTACTTTTATCTATAATTACATATCAAATATAGGCTTTTGATGTGTAATAACTAATCATTCTTGTGGTATTCGAATTAGGATGATATGTTTTTGTATATGATTATTGTTAATTGATGTATTAAGGCATATCGAAATGAGCTATGTAACAGAGCAGATTCTAGAAAGTCTTCGAAAAGCTCGGGTACGAAAAGGGTTTAGCCAGAGAGAGTTAAGTGCGCGTTCGGGTGTGCCGCAAAGCCATATATCGAAAATCGAGTCTGGCGGTGTTGATTTAAGAATGTCCAGTTTGATTGCACTTGCCCGTGTACTCGACCTAGAGTTATTTGTTGTGCCTAAAAAGTCTGTGCCAGCTATCAAGTCGATTATTCGAAGCAGCCAAGAGAGCATCGACGAAGGTGAGACAATGTCGTCCGCATATCAGTTAGGGGAAGACGACGATGACTAATCATGTTTCTACGCTCAACGTGTTGCTCTATGGCGAACCCATCGCAACGATCACCAACGTGGGCAATGACAGAACACTTTTTGCTTTTATGGATTCGTACATTCATGACGAATCGCGGCCTGTGTTGGGGCTGGGTTTTAAAGATGCACTGGGTGGCTTACTGACTAATTTTAAACCGACCCAAACCAAATTAACTCCGTTTTTCTCTAACCTTTTGCCAGAAGAAACCATGCGAAATTACCTGGCAGAGCGTGCCGGTGTTAATCCAGCGCGGGAGTTTTTTTTATTGTGGGTACTGGGGCAGGATTTAGCTGGCGCGATCACGGTTGAACCGGCCGATGGTGAAGTCTTACCACCTAATGTGCTCCAAGGTATTGAAGATAAAACGAAAATAGATGCTCCAATGCGTTTTTCATTGGCGGGTGTGCAATTGAAGTTTTCAGCCGTACAACAGACAAACGGTGGTTTGACCATTCCAGCAACCGGTAAAGGTGGCTCGTGGATTGTGAAATTACCGTCGTCTCGATTTGAAGCAGTGCCAGAAAATGAATATTCGATGATGGAATTGGCGCGCATGTTGGGCATGAATGTGCCGGAGACTCAGCTACTCCCCATTAACCAGATTGCTAATATCCCAGATGGTATTGGTAAATTTGGTGATGCTTTTAAAAATGCTCAGGCGTGTGTGATCAAGCGCTTTGATCGTGCAGGTGATCAAGCCGTACATATTGAAGATTTTGCGCAAGTGTTTGGCGTCTATCCTCAAGATAAATACAAAAAAGCCAGTATGCGCAATATTGCTCAGGTTATCGGCATCGAAGGTCAAGACGAGGACATCGCAGAATTTACACGCAGATTGGTGTTCAATACGTTAATTGGCAATGCCGATATGCATTTGAAGAATTGGTCTGTGATTTACAAAGACAAGCGCACGGCATCCATTGCGCCCGCTTATGACTTTGTTTCGACCATTCCCTATATCCCCGATGATAGTGCGTCGTTAAAGGTTAGCCGTAGCAAGAAATTCAGTGATTTCACGCTGGATGAGTTATCACACTTAGCCGCTAAAGCCATGTTGCCAGAAAAATTGGTGTTAGATACCGCCAAGCAAACCGTGGCAGGCTTTCATGAAATCTGGGCGAAAGAAAAAGCGCATTTACCCCTTACCAAGTCGATGATTGAAGCAATCGAAACACACTTACGAAGCATACCGCTTCGCTAAAATGAGAACCGACGCGTACAGAAATGCAGAGGCGTCGGCCATATTGGCTTGAAGATTATGTTTAGTGACCTATTTTTGTCAATCAAAGCCCACAATTGCCCCATTCCTTGGGGCAGTTTAATTTCCTCTTATTCACCTTCTAAAGCTTGTGGTATCAAATGTTGCCCCATTGTCCCAACTGCCCACGGTAAGTGAGCAAGTGGGTGGCTAGTTAGTTTCGCCTGTATGGCTTTTTTGGCATACGGCTGCGTTTGCCATCGAAGAACGCCAATACTCTGAACCAATAGAGGGATTCTTCATAACCTAGGCTATACGTTGGGCGTGCAGGCGGGATGAGTCCTAGTTTACGTCCTAGGCTGACAATCACGTAGAACGTGAGTTTTAGCGTCAGCCACGGGGCGAAAACCACCAATGTCGTCAGGCAATATCGGGTAAGTGTGTAGCCTACGCCATGAGATTGCTCGAGTAAAGCAATGCCAATACACCAGCCAAGGCCTGCCAGCATGGCTATTGGAAAGGTAATGGGGGCGAGTCGCATCATCAGTTGCATGTTAACGCCCTTCTGTGTTGTGCTGTGAAGGGTGCTCAAAGTTCACCAGCGGTTCAACCACATCAGCCACGGTTTGATGGGCAATACGGCGCTCTTCAAAGTAATCGTGTCGGTCGTAGATACCCTCAACGCCTTTTAGCTTATGGTTAAGACAGCGTTCGGCCACGTTGCCTGCAATGCCTAAAGATGCAGCAAGACTGCGAAAGGTGCGGCGTAAATCGTGTACGGTAAAGTGTTCGAGTTTACCCATTTTATTGGGTGGCTGTTTTTTGCGCCCAGGCTCGCGACCAAAGAGTTTAGAAATGGCTCGGTTTAGCGTATCTGGCCCCATATGTGGACGATGGCTTGCTCGTCTGGCTGGGAAAACATAAGGCGAGCCACAAGCGCGGATTTGCAGCTCGTTAAACCAGGCAATGGCTTGGCGTGGTAAGGGAATGCTTATCGGCACGCCAGTTTTACTTCGTTCCTTGGGTAGGTCCCACACGCCCGTGGTTAAATCCATTTCACGCCACATGGCTTCGCATAGTTCGCTTTTACGCACGCCCAACACCAAAAACAGGCAGCAAGCGAGGTAGTTATCGCGGCCAAAGCTATTGATATGGGTATGGAACACGCTGAAGGCGTAGTGAATTTCCTCTTTGCTGAGCATCCTGTCTTTACTGGACTCTACGCCACCGGCATCGTCCACGGTAAATGCTGCGGCGGGGTTATTCAGCGTTAAGTCGAGCTTTATCGCATGTCGAAACAGCTGCTTCATGTACATCAAGGTATCGTTGGCGATGGTAGGGCGTTTACTTTCTCGAATGCGCTCTAATACTTCGCGCACGTCACGTGCAGTCACCTCAGCAATACACTTAATGCCAATGACTGGGCTTATGTCTTTGGTGTAAACCCGATACGGAATCTTGGGATGCTTTAGTCGTCGGCTCAGATCGGTTCGATACCAGTCATGGAACAATTGATCCACGGTTTCAATGTCAGGTAACTCGATTTTCTGTTTCTCTAGCAGAGGGTCTATGCCGTCACGTACTTCCTTTCGAAAGTATGCGGCGGCAATTCTAGCGTCTGCCAACGACATTAAAGGAAATTGCCCCAAGGTTGCTTCCCGTCTTCCTTTGGCTGTGGTGTAGCGGATCATCCAGTAAGGCGAGCCCTGTTTGCGGACGCAAAAGTATAGACCTTCACCATCTGAATATTTTTTTGGTTCGGCTTTGCTGTATGCAATAACCTGTTTTGCTGTGAGTTTTCCCATGTTTACTCCATAGTTGCTGAAATAATGGAGGGGGCAATAATGGCTGCCCACCACCGATTTGCTTATTGAATCAGCAGCTAACCTGTTGTGGTGGCGAGTTAAATGCGAAAATTGGGCAACTTACTGCTCACCAATTTGCTCACCGCAAAACGCTTATTGAGCCAAAATGAGGGGGCTGCCCACCATTCTGCCCACCACTAAACAGGTAGTTGGTAACGGACATCTGCAAACCGATTTGGACGGGAAAAATAAAAAAGCCCTGTATTTACAAGCAAATAACAGGGCTTCTAAGACATTCTTGGACGGGTAAAAAAACTATTCGATGTTTTGGATCTGCTCACGCATTTGCTCTATCAATACTTTAAGCTCAACCGCAGCATTGGTGATGTCGCTATTGATTGATTTAGAGGCGAGGGTGTTTGCTTCGCGGTTAAACTCTTGCATCATGAAATCTAAACGACGACCACAAGCGCCACCTTTTTTAAGGATTTTTTTAGTTTCTTTGACATGAGATTTTAAACGGTCTAGTTCTTCAGCTACGTCTTGTTTTTGTGCAAGGTAGATGAGCTCTTGCTCAAGGCGAGCTTCGTCAATATTTGCAGTTAAATCTTCTAATTTTTGTGCTAATTTTTCACGCTGCCATTTGGCAATTTCTGGCATGTGAGTTTCAACTATCGCTACTTGCTCTAAAATAGCATCAAGGCGAGTGGCTATCATCTCTTCAAGATTAGCGCCTTCATCACCACGTGCAGATTTAAAATCTTCAATCACTTGATCAAAACCAGCAATGAGTGCGGTGTTAACGCTATCCATATCTAGCTCTTCAGCTTCCATAACACCAGGCCAACGTAAGATGTCGACAGGATTAATATCGCCATTACTTTGTTGTTGCACCCATTTGGCGCTATTGATCAGTTGTGCAGCCAACGCCTCATTAATTGAAAGTTCACCAACATGGGCTGGGTTTGCCACAAACTTTAAGAACACTTCAACCTTGCCGCGTTGTAAATGTTTACGTAGGCGCTCACGGATCACCGGCTCCATGCCACGAAATTGCTCAGGTGCGCGAATAAAGGTTTCAAGGTAGCGTTGGTTAACTGAACGAACTTCCCACGTGCCAGTGCCCCAATCGCCTTTTATTTCGCGACGCGCGTAAGCAGTCATACTGTGGATCATGGATGGTTTCCTAGTTTTATTAAACAATATTAAAAGTGATTATACCGTAACACTGGTTAAGCTCTAGCGGAAATTTTTGTTGCTGCGAATTTTACAATTTGCTTTTGTTTAAATCAGCATGGCATCTACAGCTATATATACATATAATGTGGGAAATTCTGAATTAAGGGGATCGTGAATGCGTCCAAGCGAAAGAACACCTAACCAAATTAGACCGGTTACATTTACACGTAATTACACTTTGCATGCTGAAGGCTCTGTGTTGGTTGAGTTTGGTAACACAAAAGTACTTTGTACAGCCACTGTTGAATCAGGTGTACCGCGTTTTATGAAAGGCCAAGGTAAAGGCTGGATCACAGCTGAGTACGGTATGTTACCGCGCTCTACCCATACCCGAAATGGCCGTGAAGCGGCGCGTGGCAAGCAAAGCGGTCGTACTATGGAAATTCAACGTTTAATTGCACGCGCACTTCGTGCCGCAGTTGATTTAAAAGCGTTAGGCGAAAATACCATTACTATTGATTGTGATGTTATTCAAGCTGATGGCGGAACTCGTACTGCATCAATCAGTGGTGCTTGTGTTGCTCTAGTCGATGCGTTAACACATATGCGTAGCAAGGGTATGATCAATTCAAATCCTCTTAAATTTATGATTGCAGCTATTTCGGTAGGTATTTATAAAGGCCAAGCTATTAGCGATTTAGAATATTTAGAAGATTCTGACGCTGAAACAGATATGAACGTAATTCTGACCGAAACAGGTAAAATTATTGAAGTGCAGGGTACAGCCGAGGGCGAACCTTTCTCGTTTGATGAGCTTGATGAATTACTCACTCTTGCGAAGCATTCAATCCGCGAAATCATTGACGTTCAGAAGCAAGCATTAGCTTAATAAGTAATAGGTTTATAGTAATGAAAGATTATCAAATAGAGTTTATTGAATTCGCCTTAGAAAAACAGGTGTTAAAGTTTGGTGAGTTTACTTTAAAGTCTGGCCGTACTAGCCCTTACTTCTTTAATGCGGGGTTGTTTAATACAGGTCGTGACCTTGCACGTCTTGGTCGTTTTTATGCTGCCGCCCTTGAAGATGCAGGCATTGAATATGATGTTTTATTCGGTCCTGCTTATAAAGGTATTCCAATTGCAACAACTACCGCAGTAGCACTTGCAGATCATCACAATAAAGATGTGCCTTATTGCTTTAACCGTAAAGAGAAGAAAGCACACGGTGAAGGCGGCACATTAGTAGGCTCTGAGCTAAAAGGCAAAATCATGTTAGTAGATGACGTGATCACTGCTGGTACAGCAATTCGTGAGTCTATGGAAATTATTGCAGAAAATGGTGCGGATTTAAGTGGTGTCTTGATAGCTCTTGATCGTCAAGAAAAAGGCAAAGCTGAACTGTCTGCAATTCAAGAAGTAGAACGTGACTTTAATACTAAAGTAGTTTCAATAGTAAAACTTGCAGATTTAATTAGCTACCTTGAAACTAAAGGTACTATGAACGAGCATCTTGCATCAGTAAAAGCTTATCGTGAGCAATATGGTATAGCTTAATCTAAGTATACTTAAAGCTATTCAACAAAAGCCCGATGATTTTCATCGGGCTTTTGCGTTTTATAACCGTATAAAGTTATTTTGAAGTTAAAAAAGTATCTCTTTTGTAGGGTTTGGCTTGAATTTTGAACGAACAGCACTTTATTTCAAGTTTTCTTTAAAAAACGCTTGCGTAAAATTCGCCGCGCCCTATAATGCGACCCCACTGAGACGGCAGACAGCAACGCTTAGCGAGGCAAGAGTTAATCAG
>NZ_JACJFL010000099.1:0-1730 GCF_014164575.1 Pseudoalteromonas sp. SG41-1 | reverse complement strand
GGTGCTTAATATCAAGGCGTTACTTTGCAAGAATGGCAGTCCCTTTTAAGAAGTAACAACGATGAGAGTATGTGCCTGTGAAACGCCCAACGGGTTGGTTTAAAAGCGATTTATACTGCGTTATTGATTTTAATAATAGAACCACTATTACTTGCAATCAATGCCTTGCCTAAATCGCTTTTAATTCCAACTGAAACTTGCAACTTGAGGTGGTTTGGGTATAAAATCCCCACCGTCTGAAATAATGACAACAAGGTCTCAGGCAAAAAGTCAGTATTTTAGGGATTGATATGGATAGTTGGTACTTATTATTTTGTAAATCAAGGCAAGAGGCTCGTGCCCAAGTTAATTTACAAAACCAAGGGATTGAAGCTTTTTTTCCTCAGCTACAAAAACAACAGCTAATTAAAGGTCGTCGTACTTTTAAGCAATCTGCTGTGTTTCCTAATTATTTATTTGTTCGCTTAAATCCTCAAACCGGCAACTTTGCTGCGGTAAAAAACACCCGTGGTATAAGTGGTTTTGTGTCGTATGGTGCATCGTATCAATTAGTACCTGATCAACTTATCAAAGAATTAAAAAATTTCGAGCTAACGCAAGATAATAATAGCTTACCGGAACCCGGTGATTTAGTGTGTCTAAATAATGGCTCGTTTAAAGACGTACAAGCAATATTTAAAGAGCCCGACGGCGATATGCGCAGTATATTGTTAGTCAACCTACTCAATAAACAAATAGAAATGAGCGTAGATAACTGCGACGTAAGAAAAGTAGGTTAAAGGTTAAAGGCACTAGGGAAACAAAGGTACTAGGTGTTAGGTTTTAGGTAGAGATTAAGCCAAGCACAGTGTTAGGGTTAAGGGTAGGCGGGGCTTTATGCCGCGCGGTTTATAAAATTCATGGCTAAAGCCATTTCCTACAGGGTTTAAATTTATCGTAGGAGCCGGCTTTAGCCGCGAAAGATATAAGTGCTTTAGTGACTAGGAGCTAAAACCTATGACTTTGTAGGTTGGGCTTTAGCCCGAAAAGAATAAATATTCACCACAGAGAACACCGAAATTACGGAGTAAGGAATAAGAAGTTAACCTAAGGGTTTCATAAATGTTTTCTCGGTGTTGCGAAATTGGTGGTAAAACAGTTTTGTAGGCGAGTAGCTTGCTACCGCGAAAGGTCTTGTATTTTACAATTTGAATTAAACTGACCAGAACGTAGGAACTGTAACCTAGGGGCGGAAGCGTGCCTAAAGCAATAGGTTTTAGGAAGACAAAGGCTTTAGACTTTAGGAAAAACCTACTCTCAGCTATAGTTAATTTATGAATTTTAGCGTGTTTAGGGCATGGTTATGAAGTTTGAACAATTAGATGTCTGGAAAAGAGCTTCCCGGTTAGCTTGTGATACTTATAAAGCTATTGCTAATTGCAAAGATTTTGGGTTTAAAGATCAAGTTACACGCTCTGCTATATCTATACCTTCTAACATTGCAGAGGGTGTGGAGCGCGATTCCCAAGCGGATCAAGCTAGGTTTTTATATTATGGTAAAGGTTCTGCTGGTGAACTAGTAACGCAAATATATATAGGTATAGAAATAGGCGTTATTGAAAAGTCGCGAGGCTTGGAATTAATAAGTGAAGCGAAAGAGGTTGCAGCGATGCTAGCGTCATTAATTAAAATCAGAAAAGGTTGTATTAAAGAGACAGAGCGTAATTACAATATTGATGAACCTAGAACCT
>NZ_JACJFL010000098.1:0-1731 GCF_014164575.1 Pseudoalteromonas sp. SG41-1 | reverse complement strand
GTTTTAGGTTTTAGGTTTTAGGTTTTAGGTTTTAACAATAACTTCCCTAAAACCTAGCACCTGTTTATTTACGCTAAACCACCAAATAAAGTAAACAAGGCAATCAACACCAAGTAAAACAACACATTTCGTTTTACAAGCTTCATCATGCAAGTTGCTTCATACGCGCAACCAAAATGTTGCTGTTCTATTTGCTCTGCGGCAAGCGCGGTATTAGTAACCACTTTACGGTTACTCACTGTAAAATCGAGTGCATAATGCAGCCAGCAACTGGTGCCTTTATTAAAGTTACCTATTACTAGATAACCAAAGCTGGCGATTCTGGCTGGTAACCAATCAAGCCAAAATAATAATGAATGAATAAGTTTAAATCGTTTGGCATACACAACTTTATGGTCGTCCTGCACTAAATCAGCAAAAGTACGTACTAATGCATACAAGGCCGCGCCAGGTACGCCTAATATTACAAACCAAAAAATAACTGCACAATAAAAACGAAAGTTTACCCAAGCCAACGTTTGTCCAAAAGTTTCGCCACCTTTTTGCTCTTCCGTTTTCTTTTGCCCCATTTGCAGTGCATATAAGGTTGCCGCTTGCTGATCATCACGGGTTAGCGCATTTAAATAGGACTTATATAAAGCACGTTGTTTAGCACAGCCAAAGCAAACCAGCAGCACAGCCACATTAATGGCTAACTGCCATAATACAAAATCAGATAAGGTAAAAATAACCGCCACAAGTAATACCGGCAAACACAGCCAAATAATAAATCCTGCAGGCGAATTGAATAGACCTTGCTCGCCAAGCTGTTTTTTTGAACGTGTTAAATAGCCTTGCGCGTAATAGCTTATTTGCCAATAATCAGATCGGGCACCTAAACGCTCTAATATCAGAGCTATTATTATAGAAATTAAGATCATACTTTTCTCTTTCCAAATTGGCGCTAGTTAAAATATAGCAGCAAAATAATGATTCCAATCAAAACTGTCTCCAGGGTCTGTTTTTCGCCCTGATGCAATGTGACAATGGCCAACAATACGCTCGCGAGTGATAGCTGGGTATTTATATATCAATGTCTTAGTTAAGGATTGTAATGCATTATATTGATTTTGGGTATACGCCGTTGTATCTGTACCTTCAAGCTCAATACCAATACTAAAATCATTACACTGACTACGTCCTAAAAACTCAGACTGCCCAGCATGCCAAGCACGTTTACTAAAAGGCACATACTGAACTATTTCACCGCTGCGTTTGATAAAACAATGTGCTGAAACTCTCAACCCCTTTAAATCAGCAAAGCTAGGGTGTGCTTGGCAATCAATACATCCCATAAACAAATCATCCACAAACGGCGTGGCAAACTGCCCTGCTGGCAAGGAAATATTATGAATCACTAATAAAGATATTTCCTCACCTAGTGGGCGCTCATCAAAATGCGTACTTGGTCGCTGGATAGCGGTACTAACAACACCAAAAGAGTTTATTTTCATAGTTTATATTCATAATGGCCTGTAAATAAATGCATAGTCAGATGCTAATAGATTTCCAAGTAGAATAACAGCAAAGCACTTTCATTGTTTTGCGCCGGTAGCAGCGAGTTTACCTCGCGACTGTTTTTACATTTCCATAGACAAACCAATTTCACCACCGAGAAGAGAAAGCTACGGGTAACGAGCTGCGGGCTGTAAGTTCACCTAGAAGCTAGTCACTTCCCTAGAACCTAGTTCC
>NZ_JACJFL010000097.1:0-1757 GCF_014164575.1 Pseudoalteromonas sp. SG41-1 | reverse complement strand
CTGCTGGCGAGGGTCGGCAATTGATTCGAAATATTTAAATAGTTGAATATCAGGCATGGGAGCTCCTTAAAAAGGAGTATAAGATCATACTTTTAAGTCAAGGTAAAGTTCGTGATCTTGCCCTGGGTCGTGGGCAAGTGTTTTAAATGACAATATCCCAAATACAAGTATTGTTAGTAGATGAATTTTAGAAAAATTTCGCATAATTCTGATAAATAATCTCAGTAAGGTTAACGAGCCTGCAAAATTACTCGTTTTTATTTTTATTGATGCATAAACCATAGCCAAGTTCCTATTTTGATTCAATCGACAACTGACTTTCACATAAAATATAAAACAGGATTTGCTGTTGCTTTAATTGGCGTTTTTAAAAGTGTTTGAGTGGCTTATTTGAGGTGATAAGGGCTTACCTTTATTAATGCATCGTGTTTTACGCATGCTGATATTAGCCTTTAAAATAACCCTCATTTACTTCTCTTTCTCTGCTCTTTGTGCAAAAAACTTTTAATTGAATTATTCACAAATAGGTTAAGAGGCGCTGCGCTTTAAAGGAGTATAAGTAAATGCTGTGCTAATAACGTAAGGATTATTGCGCAGCGACCCTTATATGTATTTGCCATAAGCTACTTGCTTAACAGCCACATCGACAGACGAAGTAAACGAATTTGTTTATTGGTTTAGAATTGACCGTCACTGAATAAAAACGGTCAAATAAAATACTAGTGCCTATTGATAGAGTTAAGGCTCATATGTGTTATGTTTACTTTATAGACAGTGAAGTCATTATTCTCTTACCTATAGGTAACCACTCGTCAGCCTGTTCAGTGGTAGTATTAAATGCCGCTAATAAAAAACGCCCATCAACAGAAGTGCCGTACATAATGTTATGGATTTTGGTATCTATTGCGGGAGTGATTAATTCCATAACCATAAAGGTTTTACCATTTTGAACAATTACCTCATCTCTTAACCAAGTTGCTGACGGGTACATGCTATGAAACATTTTGGATATGGATTTGTGAGCATCTTTAACTTGTGATGGTTGCATTGCGTTGTTTGTGTGATTAAAGGCTAATGTTACACCTCCCGTTTTATCACTTAATACTTCACTAGGTCTTCTTGATGCCGGGTATTTTATTTCTAGAATATCAGAAGGCATTTTCCCAAAGTTTTGTGGGGCAAGAATTGACACTTTTCCACCAAGCGCTTCGATTTTTTTTAATTCTTCTGCCTGTGAATTACCAGTAATGATAAATAACATAAATACATATAATAATTTCATACTTCTCTCTTTGATATCAACATAGCCATCAAGCTACGAATGTAAACATAACGAGCCTGTAGAATTACTCGTTTTTGATTTATTTTTATTGATGCATTAACCATAGCCGAGTTCCTATTTTGATTCAATCGGTTACCTCGATTTTACGTAAAATATAAAAAGAGGACTAGGTGTTGTTTTAATTAGCATTTTGGAAGGGATTGCAGGTGTTTAAGTGGCTTATTTGCAGAGGTAGCAGCTTACCTTTATTAATGTATCGTGTTTTGCAGCTTTTCTATATTATGAACTAAGCAATACAGTTGCCACTGGGCATTCACTTTCGTTTGTCGCGTAAGGTCAATTTATTCATACCTTTGTTAACTGTAATATTCCGCTGTTTATTTAAAGGAAAGCAGGCTCTATACAGCCAAGTCGTTTGCCATTCCGTCAATAAAAAGCTGCCGTCGCCCGATTGGGCTGTCTATTTTGACCTTCA
>NZ_JACJFL010000096.1:0-1847 GCF_014164575.1 Pseudoalteromonas sp. SG41-1 | reverse complement strand
TAACAATTTACCGTGGGTGAATAATATCTATTAGATCACAGTAACTCTGTGGGTTCAAGGTTAAAAAACAATCAAGTAAAATGTGTAGAACCAGTTCCTAAAAAGAGTAATTCTACAGCCTCAACGCATTACTCATGGGCTGCCGCAGCGCAGCGTAGGCAGTCCCGTGGAGGCCATGCTTTTATGGCCGGAACGAAATTAAGTAACTTGTTATAAAGTCGATTTGCATAGGTGGTAAATGTAATCATCAACAAGTTGCCCCTTAATTAAGGTATTTTTCTTTAAGCACGCTTCTCGAACAAACCCCAACTTTTCCAGCACTTTAAAAGAACCAACATTACTGACCGAGCATGTTGCAACTAACTTATTTAAACCCAGCTCGGTTAATGCAAAATCTCGAACTAACTTTAAAGCTTCAGCAGCGAAGCCTTTACCCTGAGCATCTAGCTTAATCATAAAGCCGACTTCAGCGACTTTTGCTTCATGGTCCACTATTTTAAGTCCAATATTTCCAAGTTTTTTAGTTGAAGCTAGGTCAGATATACCGAAGGAAAGCCATCCTGTGCCATTGCTGTCCCAGAGCTGAGCTTTGACTTCAAATGCAGCTATTGCCTCTTCATATGTGCAAGGCTCATATACATGAGTCATCATTTTCGGACACATAGATATTTGAATAAACAGCTCTCGATCAGAATTATCGAGTGGTGACAGCTTTACCCTATGACCTATGAGATCCACAATATTTCCTAGACTTTATAACGCTTCAATAAGGAGTTAGCAGATTATGGCGTGACGATTGCGAATACAAGCGGCATGACATGAGCTGATAATCTCTGTTAATTGATTTGTTAGGTGCTTTAAAGCTCCAATCCACTTTTTTCAACCAAATAACCTACTAGAATATTAAATCCTGATAGCTGTTCAGTAACAGATAAAAACCTTTTCCCTGAACTATCATATAGATGCAAAACTTGAGCACTAGCCACATGGTTTATTTTTGAAATAGATTCCCAACTTCTGACATCAACTTGATTGCCCCGTTTAATTTCTATCTTGTCTTCGTTGACATAAATGTCTGCATTCATGAACGGTAATGTTGATAGTGCGTGAGTGGTCATATACAAGCATCCGCCACCCAAGAATGCGGCAGATAAAATAGCTAACACTTCATAACGCTGATACCAAACAGGTATTCCCAGACAATACAAAGAAACACCTAACATAATAGGTAGAAACACCCATCCTATTATACGAATCCAAATAGGATGAGTAAGCTTAATCTCTTCCATTCATCGGCACCTAACGAGGCTGTAGAATAACTCGTTTTTAATTTATTTTTATTGATGTATTAACCATAGCCGAGTTCCTATTTTGATTCAATCGGTTACTTCGATTTTACGTGAAATATAAAAAGAGGATTTGCTGTTGCTTTAATGGGCGTTTTGGAAGGTATGACAGGTGTTTAAGTGGCTTATTTGGAGAGGTAGCAGCTTACCTTTATTAATGCGTCCTGTTTTGCAGCTTTTCTATATTATGAACTAAGCAATACAGTTGCCATTGGGCATTCACTTTCGTTTGACCGCGTAAGGTCAATTTATTCATGCCTTTGTTAACTGTAATATTCCGCTGTCTATTTAAAGGAAAGCAGGCTCTATACAGCCTAGTCGTTTACCATTCCTTCTATAAAAAGCTGTCGTCGTCCCATTGGGCTGTCTATTTTGGCCTTCATTTTGTCGATGTAGCTTAGCTTTTTACGCGATTCATCATTTTTAAACTGAACTTGCCGTCCTGTTTTTATAGGTGGCTTTCGCATACATTGCTGTTGCAGTGGGCATACCTTGCAATCT
>NZ_JACJFL010000095.1:0-3221 GCF_014164575.1 Pseudoalteromonas sp. SG41-1 | reverse complement strand
AATCAGCTAAAAGCAGAAACAAGCTTTAATAAAGGCATGCCCGCAAAACAGAAAAAAGCTATGCGCAGTACAGATTACCTTGAAAAGGTATTGAAATCATAGACTTTTTTCATGCTCTTGCCCTGACCCAAAACCAACAATAACTTTTTAGCACTATAAAAAGCGCTTATTTCTTTATTGTTTTCATATTCAACAAATTGCTTATAAGCAGCATATTTACGCTTTTTGCCTTGCAGCGAAAATATAAAGCCTCGGACTAGCCATTTAGGCGTCGCTCCCCTTTTAATGAAAGCTGGATAACTAGACCATTTATACTTAGCAAGCTCTTCTACCAACGGTATGTTCGTTTCAATTGGGTTACGATGAATATACCGACTAACATGCAATAAATAGTTATCAGCATCCACCAGCACCGCTTTGTAGCGCCCTCGAAACAGCGCACTATCGGTGTTATGTACTCTATTAAAGTATTGGGTGTAAAGGCCATTAATATGCTTCATGGCTCGGCCTAAATTTGCATCAGGGGTTTTGATTAGCAGGTGGTAATGATTGGTCATTAAACAATATGAATGCACTTCAATATTAAAGCGAATACTTGCTTGCTCAATGCAATGTAAAAAATACTTAAAGTCGTTATCACTTAAAAAGATATTTTCGCGCCCTCTCCCTCGATTCATTACATGATAAAACGCATTTTCATACTCTATTCGCAGCGGCCTAGACATAGTAATTCACTCAATGAGTAGTAAACTATAAATCTCGACCTTTGATGTCTGAAGTCAAGATTTGATAATCATATAGAAAGCTCCTCGAGTTTTTCGGTACAGTTGTGTTGACCAAAACATAAACTGTATTTCGAGGAGCTTGGTATGAAACTATGTAGTGGAATTGACTTGCATTCAAATAATTGTGTTATTGCTATCATTAATGAACATGGTGAAACACTTACCGTTAAGCGTTTAAATAATGACATGTCTGTCATTTTATCTTTTCTAAGTCCTTATAAAGATAAGTTGATAAGGCTTGTTGTCGAATCAACATTTAATTGGTATTGGTTAGTCGATGCTTTAATGGATGAAGGGTTTACACTTCACTTAGCGAACCCTGCGGCAATTCAACAATACTCAGGCTTAAAATATGCAGACGATCACAGTGATGCGTGTTGGTTAGCTGAAATGCTACGTTTAAACATTCTACCTGAGGGCTATATTTATCCTCGAGAGCTCAGGGCTGTTCGCGACTTAATGCGTAAACGAATGGACATTGTTCAACAGTCCACTAAAAACTTATTATCAGTGCAAAGTTGTTACATGCGTCATCTTGGATATAAGCTCAGCAGCAACAAAATCAAACAAATGGCCGCTATCCGAAAAGGCGTCAATGTTGAGCAAGTACACACCGATTTCAACTCAATGAATACAGCACTGTCGGTCATTTCTAACCTCACATTGATACGCTGTGCTCAACAGCAGATAAATGCAATAGAGAGCGCTATTTTACAGCAAACATCACTCACTCCTGAATTTATAAACCTAACCAGTATAGATGGGATTGGTAATACGTTAGCACTGACCATTATGTTAGAGACAGGCACAATTAAACGTTTTGATAGTCCAGGTAATTTCTCCTCCTATTGCCGCTGCGTTAAAGGTGCAAAATACAGCAATGGGAAGAAGAAAGGCACTACAAATCAAAAGAATGGTAATCGTTACTTAGCGTGGGCATTTACTGAGGCCGCTAACTTTGCCATTCGGTATAACCCAACAATTAAAAAGTATTATCAACGCAAGTTAGCTAAAACAAACCAAGTTATCGCGATTAAAACAGTTGCGCATAAACTGGCAAAAGCGTGTTACCACGTGCTGAAAGACAACGTCCCATTTGATGAACACAAGGCTTTTTCTTAACGACCATAAACAAATTAGGTTAACGTGTTGAGTTAATAATAGGGTTGGTAAAACCATTAGATTTGATTGAGCCTGCACGTTAACCGCTCATATTTTAAATACTGGATATGCCCAATGTTTGAGCCACAAAGGGTTGGTTATGTGTAAGCATAAACCACAGACTTGTTACAGCGCAGTGTGTAAACACAGCCAGAAACTGGACTGATATTGGTACTAAACGATGACTGAGGCGAAAGCCAAGGGCCTTAATTAATCATCAAAGATGCTTAATTAAACCGCCTAAATTCATATGGGTGACTGGTGCATATTCACACCAATCGACGTCATGACTAGGTGTATAGCCAAATTTAAAGTGAGTTTAAAAAGTAACAACACTTGGTTTTTTGAATAAAAAGATCAAGAAAACACAGCTGCCTGCTTGACCGGAACTTTCTAATGGGTGACCCCTTTGACTTTCCCTGTCGTCGTCCCATTGGGCTGTCTATTTTGGCCTTCATTTTGTCGATATAGCTTAGCTGTTTACGCGATTCATCATTTTTAAACTGTACTTGCCGCCCTGTTTTTATCGGTGGCTTTCGCATGCATTGCTGTTGCAGCGGGCATACTTTGCAATCTTTTAAGTAACCGCAGAATCGCGTGTATTTTTGGTTGTGGCTTTTTACATTGATACCACTTCGCCACATGTCATTGCCTGCGGGACAGCGGCAGGTTTGTGTTGTTTCATCATAATGGAAGTCCTCTGAAGTAAATAAGCGTGGCTTACCTTTACTGCGTTTTAGTCGGCGTTTTTCTTGCTCTGTTTCATAAGTTTCGCTGTCTTTAAATAACGGGTTTCGTTTTCTAAATTGGTTATCCGCAATGTAAGTATCAAAGCCACTTTTCGCCATGTATTCAAGGTTCGCTTCGCTATTAAACCCACTGTCTGCGGTGAACTTAATCGTTTGTTCGTCTGTTGATTTGTCGGTATTCAATTTATCAAGCTGCTGCTTTAATTGCTTAACTGCTGGCTGCAGGGTTTGCTGCTCGCCCACCGAGCCCCATGCCTGTGCTTGCAGTATAACTTGATGTTTATCGTCATTTATCGCTATCCCGTTGTAGCCTTGGATTGTACCTTTTGACGTGGTCATTTTCGCGCTATCAGGGTCGATAATATTACTTTTAATGGGCTTGCCTTTGCTGCCCGTTTTTCCCTCGTGGGTCGCTAAGAACTCCGTGATTTTATCTGCACTTTTATCCAGCTTTTCTTTTTGCTTTAAATCCTGTGTTATCAACTCTTCGCTCAGGCTATCTTGTGATTGGTGACGTTCGATAATA
>NZ_JACJFL010000094.1:0-3337 GCF_014164575.1 Pseudoalteromonas sp. SG41-1 | reverse complement strand
TTTCACAGGCACATACTCTCATCGTTGTTACTTCTTAAAAGGGACTGCCATTCTTGCAAAGTAACGCCTTGATATTAAGCACCTGTGAAACGCTGAATTCTGCATCTTGAGGTGGCTTGGGTATAAACCATATTGATGAGCCACTTACATTAGATAGTTTAAGTGCCGTTGCCTGTTGTTCTAAATTTCATTTTCATCGTTTATTTATCTCAATAATGGGGGTAAGCGTTACTAAGTACACGCAATTTGCTCGCTTAAAGCGCGCCTCTTATCGGCTTGCTTTTGAGCATCACAAACGCATTATTGATATTGCATTAGAGGCAAGTTTTGAAAGTCCTGAAGCTTTTAGTCGTGCTTTCAAACGTGTTTTTGCTCAATCCCCAACTCAGTTCAGAAGCACACCAAACTGGCCACATTGGCATGCGCAGTTTGACTTTAAAATACCTGAATTAAAGGTTAGTAATATGAAAGTAGAAATTGTTCACTTTGCACCGCAAGCTGTTGCGTTGCTTACCCACAACGGTTCGGCCACTAAGCTTATGGAAACAGCCGCACAGTTTATTAAATGGCGAAAAGAGTCAGGCTTATCACCGGTAAAAACCAGTGATACTTATGGCATCCCTTATAGCGATCCTGCGGTGACTGACGACAACGATTTTCGCTTTGACTTCGCCGGCAGCGTCAAGCAACCAATTAGCGATAATCAATACGGCGTAAAAAATGGTGAGATCCCGGCAGGTCGCTGCGCTTTAGTCAGGCACTTTGGCAGTCATGACACTATCAGCGACACTGTTTATTATCTATATCGTCAATGGTTACCAAACAGTACTGAAGAAGTTAGAGATTTTCCGTGCTTCTTTCATTACTTAAATCTCATTCATGAAGTAGATGAGTGTGATTTAATAACTGATATTTACTTGCCGCTAAAATAATAATTAACCGCAGAGGCAAAACCTCATTATTGCCTCTTCGTTCTGTATTCAAACTATTACAATTTCACACCCTCAAGCCGTTTAAAGCCAAGGAACTAAAATAATGCGTATAACGGATCGCTACATAGCCAACCACAGCGCTTGCTACTAGCAATTCAACTACCGCTAAATGATGTATTTGGTTTATAAACTGTACATCAACATTCATAGTTAGCATCCAATCCGCGAGTTTAAATAACGCCGTAGCACCAATGACCATGGGAAAGGTAAATGCAGCAAACCCAGGGCAAAACCTGCGGCGTAGTAATTTAAAAAATGCCGTATAAATAATTAATGTCATTAGTATGGCAATACCAAATAACCCCCCAATTATCACTGGCGACGGCTGGTTCACTACAGTGAAATACCCCGCCAACGATAAGCTTGCCGGCGCCGCTAATATAGCTAATGTGGGCTGTGCAGCATCAGGAATTTGCTCAGCAAATATTATCCGGTAAATCATTAACGGCAACATAACTGCGTACATTAACATGCTAAAATAAAGTGCTGCTTGTGCTAAAAACAACAGTGCTGGGTTACCCGAGAACGCTACATCGGCAACAATAATACCCACAGGTGGTACAAACCAACTTGGCACCATGTGTTCAATTTTAAATTCACGAACACGATGAATAACAAAGCTCAATAAAAATCCTAAGTGCAATAAAAATGCGCCTACCCAAAGCACATCCCCTGCTAATGGATTAACGTGCCCTAACGAATTAGATACCACCAACGTTGCCATAGCAAAAGTAGGCACAACGCTACCTACAACAGGGTGCGCTAAATCGGCTTTTAGTAATTGCGGGTGCAGTAAAAATTTTAAGCCAAGTATTAATAATAATACGCTCGCAATTGCCGCCCCAGTGTATTGCGCTGCGCCATTTGCATTAAACATGTTTTCCCAAGCCCAACCAAGGCTGGCTATGCCTAATGCTAATCCACCCATTGGGGTAGGTGCGGTTATTACTTTGGCTTTTATATAATTAAACATGTTTATACTCCACACTCATTGTTTATCTTATATAGAAGTTTAACCTTGCATTTTGTTTAGTTAAATCTAATTATATAGAACACATGTTCATAAAAACTAAACATAAACCTCATGAATATTTCTCTTAAACAACTTAAAGTGTTTGTAGGTATTACTCAGCATGCAACACTTACCGCAGCCTCAGAGCGGCTTTATCTATCTAAAGCGGCAGTCAGTATGGCGCTTAGCGAGCTTGAAAAGCAGTTAGGTCACCCACTGTTTGACCGAGTAAATCATCGCTTAATTTTAAATCAAGAAGGGCAAAAATTACTGCCCTTGGCCGATGAATTACTGCACAGAGCAAATGATATTAATACGCTTTTTTCGCCCCAAGCAAAAGCCAGCGGCACCTTAAGAATAGGTGCCAGCGATACCATTGGTAATCATGTGTTGCCCTTTATACTCAGTGGATTTCGCCAACAACAGCAGCATTATTCACAGCAAGTTTTTATTTCAAATTCTGAGCTTATTTGCCAAAAACTGCGCGATTTTGAGCTCGACATTGCACTAATAGAAGGCCAAGCCCAGCAAAGCGACTTAGTCTCAACCGTGTTTAGCCAAGACTCTATGTGTATTATTGCACCGCTATCCCACCCTTTAGCTGCAAAATTACAGCTTAGTTTTAATGATTTAACAAACAGCGAATGGGTATTAAGGGAAGCTGGCTCTGGTTCACGCTCATTCTTTTTACAAAACCTCGCTACGCATATCGATAATTGGAGCCAAAGTTTTGAACTCAACACGACAGAGGCACTGATCAACAGCGTTGCTGAAGGGTTAGGGCTGGGGTGTTTATCGTCACTCGCGGCACAGTACGCTTTACAAGATGGCCGCGTTACGCAGCTTAACTTAAACCACCCCATGCAAAGGCAGTTTTGGTTGGTGATGCATAAAAACAAATACAAAAATCCGTTGTTAACGCAGTTTATAGATTTTTGTGATCAGCTGTAATTTAGCCATGCTAAACATCATGGCTACATTTAGGTAATTTACTTAAAATGCGTAGCTGATACCGGCATTAACCGAGCGACCTTGTCCTGCTAATTGGCTGAAGCCTTCGCTCATATCTGTTTTAAAATCAGCAATACTGACTCCGCCTAACGGCTGTTGATAATACTGATCAAGTAAATTAGTAATTGCTAACTTAACTGTTAGCTTATCCCATGTCGCCTTGGTTGCTAAATTCACTAAGCTATAGTTGGCTGTTAGATTTTCAATACGACGCGGATCTACACGCGTTTTACTATCTACCCACTGCCAGCTTAATGAGTTTTGCCATTTACCGAGTTGTTGCTCAAGGGCTATTTTGCTATGCAGTGGCATTATTTGATAT
>NZ_JACJFL010000093.1:0-3385 GCF_014164575.1 Pseudoalteromonas sp. SG41-1 | reverse complement strand
TCAAAAAAGAGCACACTCGCCTTATCTAGCTGCTCACCATTTAAGTAACGATCAACTAAAACATGGCCGTTATAAAGTTGATACCAGCGTTCAATTACTTCATCATCAGACCAATCAAGTGCTTGACGTCTATTGACGTTCACAACAAGGTGGTAGTGATTGCTCATTATCGCGTAGGCAGCTATCTCTATAGCGAAAACGCTACTTAGTAACTTAATTCGCTCTACTAACCACACTCTACGGTGATCAAAGTTTTTACCTGTGTATTTATCATCACCACACAAAAACGCTCGCCTAACGCATCGTGAAATTAAGTGATAATAAGATGTGGACGCTAAATCAATAAGCTTTTTTCTTGCCCGGGTCATACATAGCAACTCCTGTTAAACTGTATATAAAAACAGTAGTTGATACTATGGATTTTGCAAAAAATTTGCAAAAAAATGCGCCTGTCCTATTTTTCTACTTTTCGCGGCTCAGTATGTACAACAATTTAGACGCACTGGCATGCTTAATAATACTGATAAGAGAAATGGAATTATTAAAAAAATGGCATACCTATGTTCAGGTAAAGTGGTATGCTCATGACCTGTTTATACGCCTCACGTATTTTAAACCCTTATCGGCGATACACCTTGAGCTCTATGTGCTGATCTATACTCACTTTTTAGCTAAAAACAACCCTATAACAGCAGATTATTTTTCAATTGAAAAACAGGATGTTTACCAACATTTTAAAAGTTACTTTAAATCACCGAATTTAATTGACGATTTTTCACTTTATCACCGACTGTTAAAGCAGACGTTGTTGCATGCACAAAAAGTAATAAATATTGGTGACACAAAAGAGGCACAACTAGACTTTTTGTTTTGGGTCTCAGAGCACAACCTTTTAAAAGTTCATCGTGCATTTAATGAATTTCAAACAACAGCGCAACAACCTCCATTAATTAAAAAATTAATAAAGGCCTGCTCAGATCCAAATACACGTAGGCACATTAATAGTTCGGAATTTTTAAACATATAAATATTGCCCCTCATGATCACACAGCAGAGCACTTTACTGGGCAGACAACACTGGTTTTAATAGGCAGCGAATAACAGCAAGCCTAGGCAACTTCACTGGTGTCACCAATTAGTGGCGCTGCATCACTTTGCCCACATCGCTGGTAACACCTGCCAACGACAACCAAAATAAGCAGCCTAGTCTGCTACTAATATTGCCCATAATAACTATAGCCCTGCGTTTAAGTTAACAATTAACTACGGATGTCATATTTCTGCTTGAAAATAGTTGACAGGCAAAAGGCAAGACGCGACCCCATTCTTTTAGTTGGTAGTGGAATTTCTATTCATCCAAGCTCGGAAATTTAAGTTTAATTGGTAAAATAACTCCTGACACTAGTTCTCCACTACACCCTTTGGCTTCAAAAGCAGCCAAAAATAAAGCCCCTGATGCCCTACAACAAAAAGCCCCGCGAGGGCGAGGCTTTGGATTCAAAATAAGGAATTTTGAGCTACTTTTTGTTTCTAATAACCCTATATCGAAGGTAATATGACATCATCCCTATTGAATTTAAGCCAACAATAATCCACTTGGCTTTATCCATATCACTATGAAAAATAGCAGTTATTATAGCGGCACCAATAAAACAAGAAGAGATGCTTAACAATAGACGACTATCGCTATTTAACTTTATAGGAACAACAATAGATATTATTATTAAAAGAATATAGAAAAAAATACTAGTTGTCATGGTTATGCTCTTGAGTTGTCTTCACTTCAATTTTCGGTTCCTCTGTTAAACTGGTTGCTTCAATAGAAACCTCTGTTTTGAATACATCACCTTTATGAACTGGTTCAACTCCGCCCGTTGCCGCAACAGCTATTCCAGCAGCCGTTACGTAAGGTGCTGTTGGTGGAGCTAAGATAGTAAGAGCTGCACTACTTACGCCTAAAGTAGTATTTGTTACCGCTTCTTTAGTAGATTCCATGTTGTCAGCTTGTTCCACAGTTTCCATTTTATTTTCTATTGTAGCCTCTAATTTAAATTCAAACTTCGGGGAAGACTGAACTACATCTGAAGGATCTGCTACAGCTTTATTTTTTGGATATAAGCTAGCATCTTTTCCATCAGGATCAGTATACTTATAAGGGTTATTGTTCGCATATTCATATCTATTAAATCCATGAACTCCATCGCCTTTAGTTAGTTGCTCTATGTAACCCATAGGATCATTCGAGTAAAACCGACCTATGACTGGATCATAGTATCGTGCCTGCATATAAGTTAACTGCAGATCATCATCTTCCAAATGCCCTGTATACCCAGGACTATCTTCACTCGTTGTTACTTTACTTTCTTTGGCAATAAGCTTATTACCTAAATAAAAATACTCCGTTAAACCATTGTCACCATCAGTTAACAATAGCTGCCCTGTACTATCATAGAAGGTGTACTGGATTTTACCGTTACTGTTTTTCTTAATACGGCGATTATATCCATCGTATTGATAACTGTTACTACCTGAACTAATAAGCTGATTACCCAAATTAAAGCTAAAGGCTCGCACACCATTACTAATGACATTACCACGGCTATCATAATCAAAACTTCTATTTATATTTCCTGTAACACCCGCTAGGCGGTTCTTCGTGTTGTAAGCATAAGTCAGACTTTGGTTGCCGAGTACTTTACTTTTCACGTTACCCAATAAATCATAACTGAAACTACCATTGCCCCAAAATCCGCTAGCTGTATCCAATCGGTCTAGGCCATCGTAGGTGAGCGTGACATCTTTTGCTGGTTCAACTAAGTCACGGATAGTGAGAATATTGTGGTTATCATCATATTGATAAAAATGGCTCAATACTGCTGTGCTACTTCGCTGAACCGTCTGAGATTCTGGTCGTTGCTGATTATCCAGTATTTGGTCGAAGGTTAATCCATTACCATAATTAATAAATAAAAAGGACATACACAAGAATAAAAAAGTAGAATAAAAAGGACAGACACATATTTTGTGTCAGAAAATTTAGCACCTCTTACGTTGTGGGTAACCGTATCATTATTTTTTTGCACACTGCACACTGTTAGTTACAGAACTTAGGAACAATAAAAAGGACAGACACATATTTTTGTCAGAAAATTTAGCACCTCTTCCGTTGTGGGTAACCGTATCATTATTTTTTTGCACACTGTTAGTTAGAATAAAAAGGACAGACACATATTTTGTGTCAGAAAATTTAGCACCTCTTTCGTTGTGGGTAACCGTATCATTATTTTTTTGCACACTGTTAGTTACAAAACTGAGAATTCAGTGGCTTGGAAGGAGTTTTAGGCAAATAAAGGCAAAGCTAGGTCATCACTTTATTTAATATCGT
>NZ_JACJFL010000092.1:0-3896 GCF_014164575.1 Pseudoalteromonas sp. SG41-1 | reverse complement strand
CGCAAACTCGCAAACTCGCAAACTCGCACTTTTTATCAGACATAAGCAAACTCGCAAACATTGACAATGCTGTGCACTCTTGCCACTGTTATACAAAGCAATAATTAAGGAGTGTTAATTGTGTCTAATTGGGTTGAGGCAAGTGTTAAAGATATTGTTTGGTGGACTGATACGTTATTTAGTTTAATTGTGAATGCCGATGTGGAGCCGTTTAAAGCAGGACAGTTTACTAAGCTTTCTATGATGATGGATGAAAAACGTATTGCACGGGCGTACTCTTACGTAAATGCACCAAGCTCTCCCGATTTAGAGTTTTATCTTATTAACGTGGCAGATGGCTTATTATCACAACAATTAGCCAAGCTTAAACCCGGCGATACGGTGATGATTGAAAGCCGCGCCAGTGGATTTTTTACTATTGATGAAATCCCCGCCAGTGAACAGTTATTTATGCTTAGCACCGGAACCGCAATTGGGCCGTTTTTATCCATTTTAGAGCAGCCTGATGTGTGGCAGCAATTTAAGCACGTTACCTTAGTGCATGGTGTGCGTTTGAATGCAGATTTAAGTTATCAAGCAAAAATTGCGCAGTTACAGCAGCAGTATCCGCAATTAAGTTATCTGCCCGTAGTGAGTCGCGAGCAGGCAATTATCGGCTTAGATGGGCGTATTACTGATCGAATCGCCGATGGCACCTTATTTAAGCATTGTGATAGCGCAGTTAGCCCGCAAAATAGTCAATTTATGATCTGTGGTAATCCACAAATGGTTAAAGACACCAGCGCATTATTAACCGAGCAAGGCTACACTCGCAATCGTCGTAGGGAGCCTGGGCAAATCACCGTTGAGCAGTATTGGTAAAAAGCTATCGCGATCCGGTAAATTTTGTTATTTTAGAGTTTCTTAAATTACTCAGGAACAGTATGAAACCGTTATTTTTTTTAGTAAGTTTGCTATTTCCGTGGCAGTTATTAGCAACTGCAGCTGATGTAGTTGAACCACAGACTAAAACTGAAACAACAGCAGCTAAATTGCCTGCTGCAGTAAAAACGACTGACACTAGCACTGGCGAAGAAAAATCAGTGCAGAGTAAAGCCCCAACAAAATCAACTGAGGCTGAACTACAAGATAGCCCAGCGGTGATCACCTTAACGCCAGAAAATAAGCAATCAGCTGAGCCTGTAAACGTTGAACCAACACAGCCAATTAAAACAGACACCAGCAAACCAAGCGAGCCTGAAGTTGATACCAGTAAGGTACTTGGTACTGAAGCGGCAAAACCTGCTGAACTTCCTAAAACACAACAAGAAAAACAGCTTGCTGTCGCACAAGCAGAGCAAGCGGTGATCCAAGCTAAAGAAGCGCTAACACTCAAACAACAAGTTAAAGCTAAACAGTCACGCGAATCGTTAGCCGTTATTGAGCAATTAATTAAGGCGTATAATGCCAGAAACATCGATGCATTTATTAGTATGTATGATGAAAATGTAGAGTTTTATGCCTTTCCAAACGAGTTACTTTTTAAGGGCAAAGAAAAACTGATTGCCCGTTACGGAATAATGTTTAAAAAATTAAAGTGTATAAAATCATCCCCAATTAAACGTATTGTGCACGGTAATATCGTTATCGATCATGAACTGTCAGAAACCTGTTCAACAGATCCAAATGTAGTTGATAAGCGCGGAGAGTTAATCTCTAGCTATCAAGTTGAAAATGGCAAAATAACCAAAGTACTCTTTTTTAGATAGAGTATTAATAAGCAGATTGTTTATAGGCAGATAAAGGGGCCGCGACTAGCATGCAAATTAGTGATGATAAAAAAATTCAGTTACTTTATCGTGTAGAGCCTGGCTGTTTAGGGCCAACGGGAGCACAAACCATTGAGCGTTTCTGTGATTATGCTAATCAGCAATTGGTCGCCCCTTATTTTGCCCTTTATCACTTTACCCCGCGGTTTGATAAAACTAAAGCCGAGCGCGAATACAGTATTAATGCTCGGCTGTTGTCTGATCAGCATGCGCAGGCTTATCTTGCGCATTTTAAAACCAACAAAGATGAGTTTGAAGAGCAACTCGACGAACTGCTCACTCAAGCAATCGAAAGCTTTTTAGAACGTTAAGTCGCCAGATACAATCGCATTAAAGCTGCTGTTGTCGTGCAAACTGGCAAATGCACTTTCATGTAATAGCTCATTACGTAAGTTTGGTGAATACTCCAACGACATTTTTATATCGGCCAACGCATCAGCGTGTTTATGAGTCAACGCATAAGCACATGCACGTTGCCAATAAGCGTAGCCATAGTCACTGTCTATATCCAAGGCTTGGTTACACAACTCTATCGCCTGAGCTGTTTCATTAAGCTCTAGTAATGCATCGGCTTTGTAAGCGATAGCTTCAACATCTTCGGGTTTACGTTTTAAAATCTCATCAAATATTTCGATCTTATTAGCTATATCGCTTTCTAAATTTGCACGCATCCATAAAGAGTGGACTTCATTGGTCACAGATATTTTTTGTTGGTTACTTAAGATTTCTTCAGAGCGCTCGCGTAGCTTTTCTTCAAATGTATTCAAACGTGCTTCGTATTCATTGGTGATCACGCTGACACGGGTATTTACAATATCTTCGACTTTGTTTTTTACATCACGTAACGAGTTCCAACCAACCAGTACCAAAATAGAGGCTGTGGCAGTGATGATAAAAAATACATTATTAATTGTATCAGTGGTGTAAGTCAGTGCGCGGTCTGCGGTATCAAGCTGAGCATGAGTGACTTGTTTGGTAACGTCTTCACGTAGTTTTTGCTGATCTTGGCGTACCGCTTTGAGTTCATCAAGAATATAGCGTTCCATCAAGGGTCTATACATCGGCTCTTGAAGTTTTTTGAGTGCCTGTTGTTGCTGTTGTGGGCTGGGTGCAGCGCGAGACTCTTCAGCCTGTGCCTGAGCTGCCACAAAAGTGGCAAAAAGAAGTAAAATTGATACAAAATAATGACGCATACTACTGCCTAGTCGATAAATTAAAGTGCTAAGTAAATTACTGAAACTGTAACATGACTACCTATGAGTAACTAGGCCGCGTTGATTTTTCGAGGTTATTTTTACAGCAATATGCTGGGTAATTGCTGCTTTGCTGTAGTGGAAGAAAATAAAGCCAGTAAAAACAGGCAAAAAAAAACCAGCTCTAAGAAGAGCTGGCCAAACTGCTTAAACAACTTAAAGTCGTTAGGGATATCAACAGGAGTGAGCGTTTATAATAACCAAATATATCTGAACAACGTCTTAATATTTAGAGCATTACAAATATTGGAAAATACTTTTTGGCCCCATTAACTCCACGCAGATCATTTACCTTAGCCACCGTTGGGTGATATTGCATGGTAACTAAACAATTTGCTCGTAAAGAATACGGTCATTGTTGAGTAAATATTCTGGTGACAGGGTTATCAAAATGATTTAAAAATTGTAGCCGCGAGTTTACCTCGCGACCTATAAACCGGCTTCGGGCTTGGTGCTACGGAATACAGCCTAGCACCTAGCGCCTAGCGCCTTTTACTGTCGTAGGAACTGGCTTTAGCTGTGATTATCTTAAAACCACTTTTACCACCGAGGGCACTGAGGCGCTTCGCTGCACGGAGAAGATAAAAAGTTTTTCGAGCGACAGTCTGCGGGCTAATCCTAGCCCCTAGCTACTTTTATTACCGTAGGAACTGGCTTTAGCCGTGATTATCTTAAAACCACTTTTACCACCGAGGGCCACTGAGGCGCTTCCGGAGTTTTTCAAGTTAGTTGTCGCATCAAGTTAAATTTTATGCCGCCCGCACTTCTTCTTTTTTCTCTGGATTCAAATTTACTTCATTGATCATTGTCCAATTTCGAGACTTTCCTGACCAAC
>NZ_JACJFL010000091.1:0-4480 GCF_014164575.1 Pseudoalteromonas sp. SG41-1 | reverse complement strand
TGAACCTTAGCCACGTTACTCAAGCTGAAATTTGGGCTGGTGATCGTGATATCTCATCAATGGGTAACAGTTCAACAACAGAAAAAGGCCGTCTTCGTTTAACATCTAGTGCTATTTCTGATTCACTTCGAAATGATTTGCTAGCTCAAGGTTATACTGAAAATAACGCTGGAAAATCTAATGCTGGCTTCGATTTAGTTCCAAATGGTGCTGGTTCAGGTGTAGGCATTGATTCATTCAGAGATCGCAGTGGTGATGTGTATAACTATGCACCAGAAAACTATTTGTCGACTCCACAAGTACGTAATAGTATGTACGTACAAGCTTTTTATGACCTTTCTGATGATCTTAGAGTAGTATCTGATTTCATGATGACAAACCGTGAGTCATCTCAGTTATTAGCTGCAATGCCACTTACTATTGGTGCGTCTTTTGGTGCATCTGCAAGTAAAGTAGATATTCATGCAAATAATATCTATAACCCTTTCGGTGAAACTTTATATGGTGATGGCGCACGTTCTGGTGTTGACGGATATGTACCTTATGCAGGTCAACGTCGATTTGTAGAAGCGGGTAATCGTATTTACAAACAAAATGATACAACATACCGCGCAATGGTTGGTTTAGAGGGTAATGTTGGCGATACATCTTGGGTTTGGGATGCATCATATATATACGGTAAAAATAGCCAAGACGTATTAACAACAGGTCTATTAAATTTAACGCGTATTAATCAGGCACTTGGTGATAACTGTAACGCATCAACGTCATGTGTACCGCTTAACTTATTTGGTGGTGCTGGTTCAATTACACCGGAAATGGTTGATTTCGTAACGTTTGATAGCGTATCGCGTGAAGGTTTAGAGCTAAAAGATTACACATTAAACTTTGCGGGTGATGCATTTGAATTACCAGCTGGTGTAGTTGGTATGGCTATCGGTTTAGAGCGTCGTGAAGAGACTGGTTATGATACTCCAGATCCACTAACGCAAAGTGGTGAAACGTCAGGTAACCAACGTGATGCTACTTCTGGTGGTTTCCGCTTAGACGAGGCATATGTTGAGCTATCAATTCCTGTTATTGAAGGCTTAACTATTTCACCAGCAATTCGATTCTCAGATCACAGTGCATATGGTAGCAACTCTACTGCTAAAGTGGGTGTAGAATACCGTCCAATCGACGACATTTTACTTCGTGGTACATGGGCTGAAGGTTATAGAGCTCCTTCAATTTCGGATTTATATGCAGGTAATGCTGATTCATATCCAACACTAACAGATCCATGTAATTCAGTTGAGGGTGCAGTTCCTAACCTTCCAGGTTGTGCTGGTGTACCAGATGGTTATGCACAAGCAAATACTCAAATTCGTATTACAAATGTATCATCGCCAGATCTTAAGCCGGAAGAGTCA
The DNA here is from genome assembly GCF_014164575.1 of Pseudoalteromonas sp. SG41-1. Taxonomy (NCBI): domain Bacteria; kingdom Pseudomonadati; phylum Pseudomonadota; class Gammaproteobacteria; order Alteromonadales; family Pseudoalteromonadaceae; genus Pseudoalteromonas; species Pseudoalteromonas sp. SG41-1. Next base: position 3,068 of record NZ_JACJFL010000091.1, on the reverse strand, counting down.
GAATCAAAAACATTTGGTATTGTTTATAACCCAAGTTATGTTGATGGTTTAGAATTCACAATCGATTATTATGATATTGAAGTTACAAACTCAATCGGTCGTTATGGTGCTTCAAGACTTCTGAATGAATGTTCAACAGGTGATAATGCTCAGTCTTGTGATTATATTGATCGCGATGCAAACGGTAATGTTGTTGATTTACGTAACTTCCTACAAAATTCAGGTTCATACAACGTAGAAGGTATTGACTTCTTTACAGCCTATAAATTTGATACTGAATACGGTAGCTTTAAAACGTCACTAGACTTGTCATATGTGATGACGAATGAATTTGATGGTGAAGATCAAGTTGGGATTCAGTATGGTGATGCTGGTTACCCTGAATATAAAGGTACATTTGCAGTTGATTGGTCGATGGGTGATTTTGACGCTCATTGGCAAACTCGTTATGTAGATCGTTTACAGAACTATTACGATGTTTTATATGGTGCTGAAAACTACCCAGGTATGGCAGCGGAGATCGGTTCTTACTTTGTACATGATGTTTCAGTAGGCTACGCATTAGATGCTTATAATACTAAGTTAACACTAGGTATTGAGAATTTATTCGCTAAAGAACCATCACCAGAATATAGCAATAACGATATAGCTATCTCTACAAACAACTTCTCAGTTACTGAGTATGATGTAAATATGGATCGCTTTGTATATTTACGAGCAACTATTAAATTTTAATGCATTATTAATAATTTAATTTAATTTAAAGCCACTCTAGAGTGGCTTTTTTTTATGAGGTAAAAAATGGTTGAGTTAAAAAATATAAGTGAAAAGCTGGAGAGTATACAAGAAGAGTATATGAAAAATAAAAGGGTCATGCTCTCAGACGTATGGACAGATGAAAGTGCATCACTTTTACACGAAGCGATCGAAAATAAGACGAGTTTTCTAAATGCTTTTGCTATAGATGGTAAATATATTCAATCTTCAGATCGTGAATTAGGGAATATGACTACAGAAGAAAAAAGAGAACTCCAAAGGACAATCTATAAAGATGCTTCAAATGGAATTGGCTTTTTTTATGGGCGACATAATATCAATAAAAATACAGAATTTTCTTTATATAAAGCTCTTTTTAATTATCTGAATTCAGATGTTTGCCTTAATTTTATTCGACAGATCACTGGTAATGAAAATGTAATTAGTGCAAGTGTACAAGTGACACGCTATATATCAGGTAATTTTTTAACAAGGCATAATGATGTGCTACCTAGTGAAGGTAGAGCTATTGCCTATGTATTTGGTTTTACACCAAACTGGCATCCTGATTGGGGTGGTTTACTACACTTTTTTAATGCTGAAGGGGGGATGGTTGATACGTTTTTTCCGAAAAATAATACTCTTAGTTTATTTGATGTAAACTTACCACATTCAGTAAGTTACGTAACACCTTTCGCAAAGTATCCAAGATATTCTATTACTGGTTGGTTTAATGTAATTTAGCCTTATATTTAAGGCATCTTTTGGTTTTTATTTTTTTATTAAAGCAGGTCGGGAACTTACCTAAATTTAAGCAGCGATAATTAATTAGTATTATAACGAAAATATGGTAGTTTTCGGCTTGTATTTAATTGACTAAAAATTATTTTAATTGAAGTGGTATAAATGAAGGGTAAGTTTACATTAAGAAAAACTTATCGATATTAAACTCGGTTAACTTTTTTAAATTCGTTAATTATTGTTATGTTTTATTCAATACTGAAAAAAGCTAAGTAGAACTGTTAATAACCAATGTAGAATTACTAGTTTATGATGCTATTACATGTATAACGCCTTTTAATAGTTATGTCTGATTTTCAACTAAGTTTTTACCTTTCAGTATTTGAAAAAATATTAAACGGAGTCATATAACATGTAGCAAAATTCTGTCTTAAATTATTGAATGATGAGGTATGGTCTTCAAATACTGTTACAAAACTACCTTTTGAAAAATCTCCGTCAATTTGCCGCTAACTCAGTTTTATTCCCTTCATACAGAAATCGTCTTAACTAATAAAATTAAAGAATTAAGGGTTTTGATTCAATTATTGAATGTATTACTTGTTAATTTATTTGTATTAGTCTTTTCGATAAATGTAAATATAAAATTAATAATCAATAAAAACAGTTGCTTATATTGTTTATTAGTTGTGCTTTTTTGTTCCTTAACTGTAAAGTTGATGGATTTAAAGTTAAATAAGTGTTGACCTTTGGCTGTACCTGATATTACTATCCCTTTGCTCAATTAGGTACTTAGTATCTTTTATGGATACTTATTAGCTTTTTTATGAGTAATTAAAACTAATAAAATCATATATTAATATGACCAGGGAGAATCAAATGTTAAATAACAAAGTTTCAAAAGCAGTTCGCTTAGCGATCGCTTTTGGTGCAGCATCAACAGCTGCTTTTTCAGCAAGCTCATTTGCTGCAGAAGAAGGTGTAGAAAAAGTTGAACGTATTCAGGTAACTGGTTCACGTATTAAACGAACTGATTTAGAAAGCGCAAGCCCTGTGCTTGTTCTAGACCGTGCTGATCTTGAAGCAAGTGGCCAGATCAGCATTGGTAATATCCTACAGCAAATTCCAGCAGCAGGTGCCGCTTTAAATACTGCATTCAATAATGGTGGTACCGGTGCCACTAACATGGATTTACGCAACCTAGGTGCAGAGCGTTTATTAGTATTAGTAAATGGTAAACGTTGGGTTTCTTCATTAGGTTCTACGGTTGATTTAAATACCATTCCAGCGTCATCAATTGAGCGTGTTGAAGTTGTTAAAGATGGCGCATCAGCAATTTATGGTTCAGATGCGATAGCCGGTGTTGTTAATATCATCACACGTAAAGACTTTGAAGGTGCAGAGCTTTCAGTTTATGGTGGTGAAAACTTAAAATATAACGATGGTCGTCAATATTCAGCTGATTTAACAATTGGTACCACCTCTGATAAAGGTGGCTTAATGATGAACCTTAGCCACGTTACTCAAGCTGAAATTTGGGCTGGTGATCGTGATATCTCATCAATGGGTAA
>NZ_JACJFL010000090.1:0-4700 GCF_014164575.1 Pseudoalteromonas sp. SG41-1 | reverse complement strand
TCCTATTTTCCTCTAAAGCGCAGCGCCTCTTATCCTCTTTGTGAATAAATTTTAATTGCGCGGAGTAAACCCGCACCTACGCATTGGTAGCAGCGAGTTTACCTCGCGACTGTTTTTACATTTACACAGACACACTATTTAACCACCGAGCCCACCGAGGCGCTTTGCTACACCGAGAAGACAAAAGTAAAGTTAATCACTATTACCTATTGGTTTTCCTCTGTGAGCTCGATGATCTCTGTGGTGAATAAATCACTAAAAGACTTTTGCACAAAGAGAAGTGAATGAGAAGAACAAATGCCACGGGCTTCGAACGACGAACTTCGAATATGCCCTAGCACCTAGTCACTTCCTAAAACCTAGAACCTAGAACCTAATCAAACTTATAGCTTCAGCCTTCTCTTTCACTTTCAAACCATGTAAAATTTGTGCAATTTCTTAATTATAATGAGCTTTTATAATGTCTATCCCACACAGCCTTTTAAGCCAATTGGTTAAACTTGCCCTTGATGAAGATTTAAATTACCAAACAGCCGAACAAGGCGACATCACCGCGCAATTAATTCCAGCGGCGCAGCACGCTAATGCCAAAGTGATCACCCGTGAAGATTGCGTGTTTTGCGGAAAAGACATTATCTTAGAAGTATTCAAACAAGTTGATCCGAGTGTAGCAGTTAATGTATTGGTAAATGATGGTGATACAGTTAAAGCTAACGATACCTTATTTACAGCAATAGGTTCTGCCCGCGCTATTTTAACAGCCGAACGTACCGCACTTAATTTTGTACAAACCTTGTCAGGTACAGCAACCACCACAGCACATTATGTAAAAGAACTCAGTGGCACCAACACCCAACTACTCGATACCCGTAAAACAATTCCGGGCCTACGTGCATTACAAAAGTACGCGGTCAAATGTGGCGGTGGCGCAAATCATCGCATTGGCTTATTTGATGCGTTTTTAATTAAAGAAAACCACATTGCCGCCTGCGGTGGCATCGATAAAGCCGTAGCGCAAGCAAAACTTAATCATCCAACTAAACCAGTAGAAGTAGAAGTCGAATCACTTATTGAGCTAGATCAAGCCATTACAGCCGGTGCTGATATTATAATGCTGGATAACTTTAGCGTTGAGCAAATTCAACAAGCAGTGGTACTGACCGATAAGCGCGCTAAATTAGAAGTCTCGGGTAATATGACCTTAGAAACACTGCGCACCTACTCACAGGCTGGGGTCGATTTTATATCCAGCGGGGCACTTACAAAAAATTTACAGTCAATCGATTTATCAATGCGCTTTGAGTAATAATCAAACTAAATAACAAATATTATGTTTCCCTAATGCGTTGACAAACTGATTAAAAAAGCATTAAATACGCCGAAAGGCTTACACTGTAACAAAATGTTAATTTTAGTGCTTCATATAATACAAAACAGTGCTAATGTAAGCCTCTAGGATGAATAAATTAACTTTCAACCAATTCTAAAGAACTACTTTCAGGTATTGTTTTATACCGCACGGCTACTTTGATGAAAGCTGTAAGTAAAATAAACAACATTAATACCAAGTAGTGGGTGAAGAAAGTTTTTAAAATTCGATGAAATGCAGTTAAAGCCGCTTTCAATCAGCTGTTTTAGTGCTAAAGTAGATCTAACAGAGTAATTTTAATAGTTGCTAAAACTTATCCAGCATTATTTAGATAGGCACTGGGTTAGATATTAGTAATTTAACGATTTTAAAAAAACCGTAAGATAAAGCAGTTACAATAGCTAACGTGATTACACACTTTACTAACATAATTTATTTAGCTTACAAAAAACACTATCCTTTAGGAGAGGAACATGGAAAAAATGACACAACAAAGTCAAAAGGGTTTTACCCTAATTGAATTAATGATTGTTATCGCAATCATCGGTATTCTTGCTGCTATCGCATTACCGCAATACCAAACTTACACTAAAAAAGCACGTTTTTCTGAAGTTGTACTTGCGGCATCTTCAGCTAAAGGCTTAGTAGACGTATGCTATCAAACTCGTGGAGCTGGTGATCTTACTAAATGTGCTGTTGGTGCCGATATAGGGCTTTCTGCAGGCGCTGCAGCTGGTGAACATGTGAAAAGCGTTGCGGTAGCAGACAGCGTAGTTACTGCAACAGGTGAAAAATCGGTAGACGATGCAACTTATATTTTAACTCCTACACCTGCTTCAGGTTCATTAACATGGGCTCAAACAGGCTCATGTGTTGCCTTAGGCCTCTGTTAATTATTTAAAATGAACAAAAGCCTTGGCTTTTCATTAATAGAGCTAATGATTACCATCGCCATTATGGGGATTTTGGTGTCATTAGCTCTTCCTGCTTATAATAACCACTATAAACGCGCCAAATTTACCGAAGTAGTACTAGCTAGTAATGCCCTACAACGAGCCGTTGAAGTTTGTTTTTATACTAGAGAGACGCTCAATAATTGTGACTCTTTCAGTAAGATAGGTGCCAGTAAATCAGATTACCTCGCCCCTAAGCTTATTGCTAACATTGAGATTTCTAACACAGCAGGTAGCTATAAAATAACCTCCACTGCAAGCAGTGAAGCTTCAATATCAACTACTGGTGATACTTACATCATGGTTGCGAGTATAAATGCAAATCAACTCCAATGGGAGTTATCTTCAGCAAGTACATGCATTAGTGAAGGGACTTGTTAAAGGTAAGTACACCGTTTATTTTTGTAATATTAACAATGCCATTCTTGGTGATTACTCCACATATTGTTTTACACTCAGTTGCAAAATCTGTTGATTGAAAAAACTCATTCATTTCTATTGGTGGAATCGATTGGCCAATTAACTTGTCGTACAATGGGCGGTTTTTAGTGCCAACAGCTGGTTCATTAAACGAATAAAAACCCTCGAATGTATACTCACCTCTAGCATCCCCTTTTGGTATTGCAAAATATGATGTTTGCCATTTCACAATATAAGCTAAGCGCTGACTGTCAATTTGCTTTACTCCATAACCCAAAGAAGTTAATTGTAGAAATACAATAAGTATCAGGTTAGTGATATTTTCTTTTCTTGTTTTTATTGGCGATAATAACCAAAAACAAAGCACCGGCCCGAGAATTAAATCAATTGATAGAATGATTCCGGCAAGTCCAGCTAAGTCTGTTAAGTAATGTCTACCTGCATAAAACCACTGAGAATAAATATAAAAACCAGCAATCGATAATACAAGTAACCCGAGAAAAAAATGCAAACCAGACCATTTTAGTTTTTTTAGATAAATAGCGTTCATTTTTACTTTTCTATCCCCCAAAAAAGAAGCAAATCGAATTTTGCCTATTTAATCAGCTTAAGTTTATCGAATCAATTGTTTAAGCAGTTAAAGCTGGCTACTATAGAGTATAATAATTTTTTATTTCCTAAACGTAATTCGGAATAAAGTAATGGCTAAAGAAACAGATAAAAAAGGACAAGATACCTTCGAATGGGTTGGTGTAAGCGCCCGAGGGAAACGTTTAGAAGGTGAAATGAATGGGATGAGTATAGCTTTAGTCAAAGCCCAATTACGTAAACAAGGCATCACGCCATCAAAAGTTAAACGTAAAGCCAAACCTTTATTTGGCGCACGTATGCAGAAAATTACAGCAAAAGATATTGCTTTAGTTACGCGGCAAATTGCCACTATGTTAATGGCGGGCGTACCACTTATTCAATCAATCGAAATGATTGGTACCGGCTCAACAAACAAAAGCGTTGCAAAGTTAATGGAAACCGTCGGCGATGAAGTGAAAGCCGGTGGTGCTTTATCTGATGCACTGCGTAAACACCCTCGTTATTTTGATGACTTATATTGTGATTTAGTTGCCTCTGGTGAACAATCTGGCGCGCTGGATAAAATATTCGACCGCGTTGCCCTTTATAAAGAAAAGTCAGAAGCACTGAAATCAAAAATTAAAAAAGCCATGTTCTACCCTATTGCTGTATTAGTAGTGGCTTTAATCGTAACCTCAATCCTGCTTATTTTTGTAGTGCCACAATTTCAAGATATTTTTGCTGGTTTTGGTGCAGAACTCCCTGCATTTACTTTAATGGTCATTGCCATCTCTGAGTTTATGCAAGAATACTGGTGGATTATATTGATTGCGCTCTTTGGTTTTGGTTACGCTTATAAAGAAGCACTACTAAAAAGTAAAAAACTACGCGATGCCACCGATCGCGCTATTTTAAAAATGCCGGTAATTGGTATGATTTTAAACAAAGCTGCAGTGGCACGTTATGCTCGTACGCTTTCGACCACCTTTGCGGCAGGTGTACCGCTAGTTGATGCACTTGATTCTGCTGCTGGAGCTTCAGGTAACGCGGTTTATCGTTATGCTATTTTAGATATAAAAGCTGAAGTAAGCTCGGGTAATCAAATGAACTGGGCGATGCGCAACTCAAAAATATTCCCAGATATGGTGATACAAATGGTAGCCATAGGTGAAGAGTCAGGCTCTTTAGATGGCATGCTAGCAAAAGTCGCTACTATTTATGAGCAAGAAGTTGATGATGCAGTAGATGGTTTATCAAGCCTATTAGAGCCACTTATTATGGCGGTACTCGGCGTACTGGTTGGCGGTTTAATTATTGCCATGTACTTACCTATTTTCCAACTTGGGTCGGTTATATAAAGCTGTAAGCTGTAAGCTGTAAGCTGTAAG
>NZ_JACJFL010000008.1:0-137768 GCF_014164575.1 Pseudoalteromonas sp. SG41-1 | reverse complement strand
CAGCACCTGTATTTGCGGGGCTGAGACACATCGCATTTAATCAGCTAAAAGCAGAAACAAGCTTTAATAAAGGCATGCCCGCAAAACAGAAAAAAGCTATGCGCAGTACAGATTACCTTGAAAAGGTATTGAAATCATAGCCTTTTTTCATGCTCTTGCCCTGTGTTAAACCCTTTCACAGATGATGATCAGAAAAGTAGAGCTATAATATGGATTTCATACAGGGTGACTGCTCCGTCGTCACGGCTTATTACTTTTGCTTAATTTAATATAATGACTAGGCGTTACAATTATTTTAAATAATAATATACGTGCAGTATTTATACCGTGCTATTTATTTACACTCGTTAGGTTATTAATTTAAGTTTTACATTGAATTAATAATGCTTCTTTTTATATTCTCTTAAATCTTTGATTTTAATTTATTATTTAAATCTTGTATGCGAAAATAGAACAAGATTGAGAATTGTCTCTCAATTCATACTCTAAATTAAGCTAACCCCAAGCTGTATTTATATCCGTATTTCAATTTAATTAAAGTCAGTATTAGCACTCAATATGAATTCATATTCACTAAAGAAAAAAATATTATTATCGGTTGTTCTCGCCCTCGTAATTGTTGTTGTATTATTGTCATGGTATAGCTACTCCACGCAAAAAGCGTTGTTACTGCAAAACAGTGTTGATAGTGTGAGGCAAGCAGGTAAACAGCAAGCCGCGCGTATCGAAGCATGGTTAACCGATCGTCAGCGAGTGATCGCTTCTGTCGCCACTAAAGTCGAAGGTGATACGCTTAATGCATTGCAGCAAGCACAGATATCTGGCGATTTTCAATTAACCTATTTTGGTAACCGCGACGGGCTGATGGTGGACTCTGATCCCAGTATTGACCGCTCAGGTTATGATCCTAGAACACGTCCTTGGTATCAGCAGTCACAACAAGCTCGTAGCAGCATAATTACCAAGCCTTATTTGGATGTGGCCTTTAATCTATTGGTCGTTACCATAGCTCATCCAGTGCGCAATGGTGTGGTTGGCGGTGATGTGTCAATTGCGAGTATTGTCGATAGCGTTAGCAATATGTCTCTACCGGCAAACGGTTATGCCATCATGATGCATGAAGACGGTACTGTGATCGCCTATAAAGACTCAAGTAAATTGATGGGTAAAATTACCAATATTGAGACTAAATTAAGCAGCCGACTAATCGAATCAAGTAGCCAAACAGGCCAACTTACGCCTGTTTATTTTGAAACTGAAGCTCGGGATAAGCTACTTTGGGGGGAAAAAATCCAAAATACAGATTGGCAGCTAGTTTTTGTACTCGACAAACAAACGTTAGAGGCACCATTAGTAAGCTTGATGGTCACCCAGTTAGGACTGGCAACGTTAGCACTGATCATTAGTGTATTATCTATTTCTTGGTTGTTAAGTTTGCTACTAGGGCCACTAAGTCGCGTGTCGCAAGCGTTATCTCGTATTGCTGCAGGCAATGGTGATTTAACTCAGCGTATTACAGTCGACAGCCAAGACGAAGTCGGCATGTTAGCTGATAGCTTTAATAGTTTTGTAAGTAGTCAACATCAGCTGATCAGTCATATTCGTCAACTAGCGACTGATCTAGACTCAGATGCAGAGAAAAGTCTGTTAACCAATCAATCAAGCGTTAATGAACTACAGCGCCAACAGCAAGAAGTTACAATGGTTGCTACCGCAGTTACAGAGATGTCCAGTGCTACTCATGAAATTGCAGCTAACGCTGAAAATACCGCTGCCGCATCCCAGCAGTCGGCGCAAAGCAGTATTCAGGGGAAAAGCTTAGTTGATAAAACCAGAACCACGATTAACTCATTGGCATCAGAAATTGATGAAACCACAGTTGTGATCAGTGAGCTGAGCCTGCATGCACAAGCAATCTCAAGTATTTTAACGACGATTCAGGAGATTGCAGAGCAAACTAATTTACTAGCATTAAATGCTGCGATTGAAGCGGCGCGTGCCGGCGAGCAAGGCCGTGGTTTTGCAGTTGTCGCAGACGAAGTTCGGGTGTTATCACATCGAACTCAAAACTCTACTGCAGAGATTTATACCACGATTGAAACGTTGCAAAATACCACTAAAAAAGCGGTTAGCTTGATGGATAGCAGTAAAAGTTTAGCTAATAATAGTGTTCACGATGTCAACGCCGCAGCACAAGCTTTAGAAGAGATTACTCAAGCAGTGAATGAGATCTCCGATATGGCGGGACAAATTGCCGTTGCAGCCGAGGAGCAAACTCAAGTAACAAATGAGATAACCAGAAACACGGTCGCGATAAAAGATGTCACTGATGAAATCACTTCGTCGGCGATGACTCATTTAAGTCAAGCCAAAATGCTTAAAGATCGCGCAACTGACTTAAACGAAAAAGTTGCTACCTTTATTCTGTAATGTGACATTTTTGCTTTGAGGCTGAATACCAGCTAATCAAAATTGAGTAAGTTTGTATGAGGGGGTTTCTCCCTACAGACTTACTCAATCGTAAATTAAAATATTAACTTGAGAGGGGAGGAGGAAAGGAATTTTAACTGTTTTAAATTATATTCTGTGTCTTTTAAAATGACTTTGACTAATACCATGAGGGAATACTTCAGACTTTATGCATCGAAATTCGAGAGTATCTTTCAGCTGACCAAATAACGAAATACCAGCACCTAATAAAACAGGAATTGTGGTAATTATCATTTCGTCTATCAGATCATCTTTTAGGAAGTTTTGAATTGTCACACCGCCATCTATATATAAATTTTTATAGCCATCATCTTGAAGTTTTGTAGTTAACTCTCGTAAATCACCTTTTACTATAGAAAATTTACCTTCACAGCTTGCTGGCACACTGCTTAGGGTATTACTTAAAACAAATACAGGCTTTGAATATGGCCATTCACATTCTAGCGTTAACACTAATTCAAATGTGTTGCGGCCCATAACTAAGGCATCAATACTTTGCATATGCTTAACAAATCCCATATCTAAATTATTAGGGTTGGGGATTGAATATAACCAATCAATTTCATTATTTTTATCTGCAATGTAGCCATCCAAACTTGTTGCTATAAATGCTAAATTAGCCATAGTTGTCTCTTATGTTGACTCTATATTAATATCAAATATTCTACACTGTAGAATATTTTTGTAAACTTCAATAAATTAGGCAGGGTTATGACGGTTAAAAAAAGAGGCCGGCCGCAAAAAGAATCAAAGGTATTAAGCGGTGAGGAAATAATAAAAACGGCTAAAAAACTGATGTTAACTAGCGGTAAGATACCGAGTATTCGATCTTTGTCGGCAGAGCTTCATGTAGATGCAATGGCAATATATTATTATTTTAAAAATAAAAACGTGCTGTTAGAAGAGCTAACAACATCTCTAATTTTTGAGATGTATATACCTAAGAATGATTTAGAGTGGGAGGTAGAGTTACGAAAGCTCTCAAAAAGCTATGTTGCACTTTTAAGTAAATATGATGGTTTGCTGCAAACATTGTTGTCTATGAATTCTACAAGCCCAGCTAACGTTTTTATTGATAGATTTAAAATAATTACAAAGGATTTAAATCTGGAAGTATCAGCAGAAAAGGCTTCACTAAATTTACTTGCTGATTATTTACATGGTTTTTCTATGTCGATGAGTTGTGATAGTACAGCTCAATTAACAGTTGATGATGTTGATGGATCGCTTGATATTATATTTGCTGGAATCAATGCTTCATTGAGCATGAGTAACCAGTAATTTATTGATAACAGTTTATTTTTGATTGGAGCCCTTTAATTGTTTAACTGCCATAATATTTAGTTAGTAAGTACTTTTACTTGGCGCTTAAAACAGAGGGGCAACGTTTTGATAGCAGATATCAATTCATTTTGATTTTAGCTACAATACGCGCCGATCAATTTATAGGTAATCGTAGTGACTAATACCTCAAGTAATTCAGTACTGGTTTTACGCGCTCAACAAATTAGTGAGTCTCGTCGTGAGTTTAATGCCCGTGGCGGTAAAATGGATCGCTGTGAACGATGCTTAATCGCGAAACATTACTGTATTTGTGACGGTGTGGAGCCGGCTGATAGTAAGGCGGCGGTATGCTTACTTATGTATCACAACGAGAGTTTTAAACCCTCTAATACAGGGCGATTAATTGCTGAAATTATTCCTGATAATCATGCTTTTCGTTGGGACAGGACTGATCCTGACGATAAACTATTAGCCTTATTAAATGACCCGCAATATCAACCTATGGTGATCTTTCCTGCTACAGATGTTGAAGATACCGCACGCGTTATTACTGATGTACAACACCAGTCTAATAAACGTCCCTTGTTTATCTTTTTAGATGGCACATGGCGTGAAGCGAAAAAAATGATCCGCAAAAGCCCGTATTTAGACGAGTTGCCAGTCCTCTCAATTACCGCAGAAAAACTGTCAGATTATCGCTTACGTGTAGCCCCTCACGCACACCAACTTGGCACCGCTGAAGTGGCCATTATGGTTTTAGCACTAGCTGGGGAGGTTGATGCAGCAACTAAGCTTGAACAGCATTTTATGAAGTTTCGCGATGCGTATTTATTAGGTAAGCGCAATAAAGGCAGACCTGAGTAATTTGGTTTCCCCATGTTGTACCTCGAAAAATCGCGATATAAAATCGCTGCTACGGGATGTGCAATATCTCGTAGGCGCGGGTTTACCCCGCGCAATTAGATTAAAGTTCGTTCAGTGATGAATTCACCACCGAGAACACAGAGAAGAAATAAGTGATTTTTTACTTTGGTTTCTCTGTGTAGCGCGAAGCGCCTTTGTGCCCTCAGTGGTAAATAATGGGCTTTATCGCGAGTTAAACTCGCTGCTACCAATATGTAGGCGTGGGTGGTTTACCCCGCGCAAATGAAAAGTGTAAGCTCGGGGTAAAATTAGCCGCGAAACAACTCCTGTCGCGATATAAAATCGCTGCTACAAATTTGTAATATCTTGTAGGCGCGGGTTTACCGCGCGTAAATGCAAAGTGTAAATACGGGATAAAATTCAGCCTCGAAACAACCTCTGTCGCGATATAAAATCGCTGCTACGAATGGGCAGTATTTTGTAGGCGCGGGTTTACCGCGCGTAAATGCAAAGTGTAAATACCGGATAAAATTCAGCCTCGAAACAACCTCTGTCGCGATATAAAATCGCTGCTACGAATGGGCAATATCTTGTTGGCGTGGGTTTTCAGCGTAACATGTAATAAAAAAGCGCGCTGTAACTTAATACACCGCGCTTTTTTAAACTTAAAACTTACAGCTTATAACTTAAAGCTCAGCTCTCAAATCAATGTGATACCACAATTAAGCGAATGGCATCTAGTTGCAGCTGGGCTTTGCCAATATAAGTTGTTAGTTCAGTGCGTTGCTTGTCGTAGAAGGTAAGCTCTTCTTCACGAATATTTGGGTTTATCTGTTTTAAAGCAGCTAAACGCGCCTGCTCTTCACTGAGCGATTGTTGCATTTGCTCAAGCGCCGCAGTGCGAATGACTTCTAACTTAGTTTGCGCCATTTCTTGTGCTGTTTTAAGCATTGGGTGAATCGCACTTTGTAGTGCTCCAGCAAGTTTACTGGCTGTTTGACGGCCTACCGCAGAAAGCTGCTGATTAAAGCCATCAAAACCTACATTATCGCCTAGGTTATTACTGGCTTTGTCGAGCAAAATACGAATCGGCGTCGGCGGTAAAAAGCGGCCAACTTGCAGCGCTTTTGGTGCCATGGCTGCTGCTACGTAAATTAGCTCAACAAAAAAGGTGCCTGGTGGTAATTTTTTGTTTTTAAGTAATGCGACTGACGCAGTACCAAAGTCATCATCACAGATCATGTCTAAGGTGCCTTGCACCATAGGGTGATCCCAGCTGATGAAATGCACATCTTCTTGTGCCAGTGCTGTGTCACGGTCAAATGTGACTGTCATGCCGTCATCTTTTAAACTTGGGAATGACGGATTTAGCATATGCTCAGTTGGCTTTAAGATAATAGTATTTTCACCTTTGTCTTCTTGGCTAACGCCAAAGGTATCAAACACGTTGATCATATAACTTGGTAGTTCAAACTGGTTGTCTAGTTTTTCAATATCAACAACCAGCGAGTCTGCTGCACCTTGGCCTGATGAGTGTAACTCAAGCAAACGGTCACGCCCGCTTTCCATTTGTTTACGCAGGACTGCGTTTTGACCGGCTACTTGCTCTAGTAATGGCTCTAGCTCGTCTTCATCACAGTTATGGGCGGCAATAAACTCAAGTAGCTCATCTTTAAACTCTTTATACAAAAGTTGTCCGGTGCTTGAGGTGGTTTCAAAGGCATCTAAGCCTTCGTTATACCAACGCAGTAATACTTCTTGTGCGCTGTTTTCAAAGTACGGTACATGGATGTTGATATCTTGAGTTTGGCCAATACGGTCAAGGCGACCAATACGTTGCTCAAGTAAATCTGGGTTCAGTGGTAAATCAAATAACACTAAGTGATGAGCAAATTGGAAGTTACGACCTTCTGAACCAATTTCAGAGCACAATAATATTTGTGCATTGTCGTATTCATCAGCAAAGAATGCGGCGGCGCGATCTCGCTCAATAATTGTCATGCCTTCATGGAACACTGAGGCTTTAATCGCTTCGCGTTCACGCAGGATTTGCTCAAGGCTGATAGCGGTTTCGGCTTTAGCACAAATAAGCAGGACTTTTTCGCGTTTAAGGGTTTTTAGGGTGTCGATCAACCATTCTACGCGAGGATCAAATTGTCCCCAGCTAGCGCTTTCGCCTTCAAACTCTTGGAATATTTTTTCAGGGAATAGGGCGCGTTGCGCGCTAAGCTCTGCATTTTTAATGCCGCTCATATTGCCCAATACTGAAATTGCCGTTTTATATTGTTTCGGCATCGCCATCGGGTAGGCGTGTAGTTTGCGACTAGGGTAGCCGTCAATGCCGCTACGGCTATTTCTAAACAAAATACGGCCTGTGCCATGGCGATCTAATAACATCGCCAAAATCTCTTTACGGGCCGCTGCATCGCCATTTTGCGCTTGTTCAAGCACCTTACTGATGTCGGTTTCTTTTAACAGCTCAATTAGCGTGGCTTTGGCGTTGTCATCAAGGGCTTGCTGTTGTAATAATTGATTAGCAGCCTCTGCCACATGCTTATAGTTACTTTCTTCAGCAACAAAGGCATCGTAGTCATAAAAGCGATCAGGATCGAGTAACTGTAGGCGCGCAAAGTGGCTGCGGTGACCAAGTTGATCCGGTGTTGCTGTTAATAGTATCAGCCCTGGAATATCTTGGCTAAGCTCAGCCATACGTTGATATTCAGTGCTTGGTTTACCGTTGGTAATACTTAAATGATGCGCTTCATCAACAATCAGTAAATCCCAATCAGCCATTGTTGCTTGTTCAAACCAGCGTTTTTTCTTGGTTAAAAACTCAAGGCTAGTTAGTACTAACTGTTCAGTGTCGAATACATTTGGTGAGTCGGCAAATGCTTCATCGCAACGCTCTTCATCAAAAATTGAAAAGTGTAAATTAAAGCGACGCAGCATTTCAACTAACCACTGATGCTGCAAGTTCTCCGGCACTACGATGAGCACTCGGCTTGCGCGACCACTGATAATTTGTTGATGTAAAATCATCCCTGCTTCAATGGTTTTACCAAGGCCTACTTCATCAGACAATAATACTCGAGGAGCAAACCGTTTACCGACCTCTTGTGCAATATAAAGCTGATGCGGAATTAAGCTTGCGCGCTGACCAATCAAACCCTTAATAGGTGATTGTTGGCGTTCAAACTGGTGTTGCCATGTTTGATAGCGCAATGTATAGCGATCAAAACGGTCAACTTGACCGGCAAATAAGCGGTCTTGTGGTTTATTAAATTTGATGAAGTGATCTAAAAACGTTTCTTTTAATTGTGCTTTTTCACCGTTATCAATACGAGTGCCGTGATAACAAAGTAAATCACCGATAGGTTCAATTGACTCGACTTCAAGTTCCCATTCTTCAACGCTTTTGATCACATCACCAGGATTAAATGCCACACGGGTAACCGGTGCTTCTAGCATTGAGTAAACACGGTTTTCGCCACTGGCGGGAAATAAAATGCTGACCTGACGGCCCTCAAGGGCAACCACTGTGCCTAATCCTAAATCTGACTCTGTATCACTGATCCAACGCTGACCTAAGGAAAAATTCATGTATGTCTCGTCTATGAAGAAAAAGGCGGCTATGTTACCTGTTACCTAACACCACTGCAAGGCACGAACCAGCTGACTTTTAATTAATTTAATAACTGTGAATTATTCCTATTAAAGCTGCTGCAATAAGGATTAATTCAAAACAAAAAAAGGTTTGTCATAAAACAGACTTTTATGACATCTAAGCTAAACTTAGAATATACCTAGCAATTAAGTTTTTCAGGGTGAGCGTTCACCCGTTTTACTTGATTAGTTGTGTATAGCATAAAAATCATAAAACGTAAGGAAAGTGCTATGGAAAAAGCTTCGAACCTTGATAGTAAAATGTATGTGCTAGATACCAATGTATTGCTTCACGAACCCCTCGCGTATTTATCATTCCAAGAACACGATGTTGTAATTCCCATGACAGTTTTAGAGGAACTGGATCATATAAAAGATCGTAAGCATGATGTCAGCCGTGATGCCCGTGTGGCCATTCGTGGTTTGGATGAAGTACTCAAAGATGCCACACCAGAACAAATGCTCAAAGGTGTCGCTCTACCTAGTAATAAAAAGGCCAAAGCATCTTCGGCTGGCACACTTATTATTGTTAATGATCATTTATTTGCCGATTCTATCTCAGGTTTACCTGGCAACGAAAATGACCACCGTATTATCAATTGTGCCGTGCACCTACAAAAACAACATCCTAATAGCAAAGTGGTGTTAGTTACCAAAGATATTAATATGCGTTTAAAGGCCAAAGGCGCAGGGCTTAAATTTGTTGAAGATTATCGTACCGATCAGCTGATTGATGATATTGCTTTGCTCTCCAGTGGTTATAAAAAAATTGCTGGCGATTTTTGGCAGCATGTGGGCGAATGTGAAACACAACAACATGGTCGTGATGCGTTTCATAAAGTGGCAAAAAGTTTGATCCCCGATGTATTTTGCAATGAATATTTACTTGATGACAGCGGTCAGTTTGCCGCACGAGTCAAATCTTATGATGAGCAGCATATTATGCTCAAAGATATCGGTGTTGAGCGTTTAATGCATCAGTCGGCATGGGGAGTAAAGCCAAAAAATATTTATCAAGGCATGGCAATGGATGCGTTACTCGATACCAGTATTGAGTTAGTTATTTTAACAGGTCCTGCAGGATGCGGAAAAACATTACTAGCGCTTGCCTGTGCTTTGGAAATGGTGGTTGAAAAAGGTATTTACGATAAGGTAATTGTCACCCGAAATACTCCTGAAATTGCTGAGTCGATCGGTTTTTTACCAGGTACCGAAGAGGAAAAAATGGCACCATGGTTAGCTGCGATCACCGATACCTTAGAGGTATTACACAAAGGTGACGAAAATCCTATTTCAAGCCGTAACTATATTATGGAAAAGGCCAACATACAGTTTAAATCAGTTAACTTTATGCGTGGTCGCAGCATTCAAAATGCCGTGGTCATTTTACAACCCCGAATTGGAAAGATTTTAAAGTTTTTACACCCTTGTTTTTATTGGCCTGTAGAAAAAGTAAAAAGAATTTCTCTAAACATGGATTTTTGTAACGACTTTAAGCATTCCCACAATAGCCAATCTTTACAGAGTATTTGTTATTTGGGATGTAAGTACAACACGCATTCTAGCAACGATGCAAACTTTTGGAGGGCTGCGTCATGAAAAGCTCTGTTGAAAACCGAAACCCTCGTGTTCTTGACACGTCTGCGTTGGTTCATGATCCAAAAAGTATCCTGTCATATCAAGATGATATTTACATCTGTCTAACAGTTCTAGAAGAATTAGATAACTTAAAAGAAAGAACTAACAAATCGGTTAGTGCTGATGCTCGTGTATGTATTCGTATGCTTGAAGATATAATAAATGGGCACAGTGCAGAAGAGATGGAAGCTGGTATTCCACTGCCTTCTACTGAAACAGCTGAACGAGGAAAACTGTTTATTGGAATTGATACCCAGCTCGATATGGCTAAAGAGTTAAAGCACGGTATTGGAAGTGACGCTGACAATAGAATAATTAACTATGCACTGTATCTTCAGAAGGACTTAGATAAAGACGTAGTAATTGTTAGCCGTGACATTAATATGCGCTTGAAAGCTCGAACCGTAGGGGTCATGGCAGAAGACGTTGCCGTAGATAATCAAATATCAGATATTGATCTTTTATACACAGGGGTACAAGCCTTTAAAGGAGATCTTTTTGATCGAATTAAATCAGACAAAGACTTCAAGGTTTCAGGAGAAGTTTATACTTTCCCAATAAGTCTATTTAATGATGAAGTTCAGCCAAACATGTATTGGTACGATGAAGCTGGACACATTGGGCGAATTTCAGAAGTAACAGATACTGAGGTATTCACAAAGTTATTGCCTCGTAAACAAGAAAAAGTATGGGGCATTTTGCCTAAAAATCAGCGTCAGGCAGTAGCTTTAAGCCAATTAACAGATCCATATTATGACTTAAATATCATCCTTGGCCCTGCTGGCTCCGGAAAAACTTTTTTAGCAGTTGCTTCGGCGCTGCATCAAGTATTGGAGTTAAAAAAGTACAAAAAAATCGTTGTGGTGCGCTCCAGAGACTTTATGGACGATGATCCGGGGTTTTTACCCGGTGACCTGACAGAGAAATCAATGCCGTTATTAGCAGGTATAACAGATGCGCTTATATCAATGCATTCAGGTGATAACAATGAAGGTAATATTAGTGCAACTGTTGAGCATGTGATCGAAAAAGCCAATATAGAATTTACTAGTATGGCTTACTTCCGAGGTCGTTCAATAGACGATGCTGTTTTAATCATTGATGAAGCTCAAAACATGACTAGAGCGCAAATTAAGGGCATGTTAAGCCGTGGTGGCAAAAATTGTCGCACAATCGTGTTGGGCAACTTAGCCCAGATTGATGATAAGTTTGTCACACCCGCATCTTCAGGTGCTAGCGCGGCTGTTAACGTGTATAGAAACTATGAAAAAGGCTCAGTATTGATATTTGATGAAGTAGAGCGTAGTAGCTTGGCTGAATTCACTGAAAAGAACATGTAGGCATCAAACTACAATTCACATTTCCTTATAATATTGCGACAATAGCCACTGCTTTTTGCAGTGGCTTTTCAGAGAAGCCCGTTCCCACGAAAACAGGACGAAATGGATTTACTCTGAACTAAAAGATTAAATATTCACAAAAACTGAGTGACATAGGTGCGTGGCCTAGCGTTGCCGTTTTTTGGTGTATTGATGTCTTTTAATAAAGAAGACCTGCTAGTAAATATAAAAAGGCAGGCAAAACGATTATCTAAATTATTAACTATTCCCCTTGGACAAGCCCAAGAAGCCCTAGCTATTTGTCTGTATGACTGTAACAGTTACAGCGATTTACTAGTAAAAATAAAAGCTGAATCCTTTGACAACCCATTGATAGCACTGTCTGCTCTCTCACCAAACTCGGAAATATTTTTAGTAAAAATATTAGCTAGCCACCTAGATAGCATCATTGGAAATTTTGAAAAAAAATTTCCCGGTTCCAATATAAATGAAGAATTAGTCATATCCCTTTTCGGACTTAGCTTTGATGAGTTCAAAGCCAAAATTTCTGACTGATTTTGTACAAATCCGTAAGTTGCCATTTAAAAATTTAGCGATATTATGAGTGAAAGGTTGTGCGGACAGCCTACGCCTACACATGTTTTTCGCCTTGAAAAACGTGAACAGTGAAGCGGAGCATCCGTAAAAATTTGGTTATTTGAACAATAAATAAAGCAATGTGTTGGTAGGCCATTGTTTATTGGAAAGTTGTTTGGAGAACTAAGTGATCTCACTTTATCAATTAAAGAATAAGCTCAATAAACAAGCAAAAGAGTTTGCTGAGTTATTAGAGTTTCCTGATCTTTACGCCCAAGGCCTGTGGGCTAGAGGTGTTTATAACTGCCCTCATTTTTCTGATACCCATAAATATCTCTCTGAAGTATTTGAAAAGAAAAAGCTGGACTCAATTCTAAAGCACGATTCCCTGAAATATTTAATGATCAACGAATACGATGATCAAGAAATTATTGAATCGCTTCATAAAGAAATTGAGTCAATGGCAAACCGTATTGAAAGCCTGATGCTGGTAGATATCGAAACATTAGAGTTAGTTTCAGTGATATACCAAGTTTTAGGGTTGCCTGAAAATGCCAAGTTTATTGTAAATACAGGTGCAGACTTCCGCTTAGAGTGGCGACCATACTTTGATGCCTTTGATGATCCGTTGATAGTTCAATATGCAGATTTAAAAGTTCATGGTTGTTATTTCAGGCTAATCGCTTGCAAGTTTCCGTTTGAAAAGCTTTCCTTGGATGACATTAGAAAATACATGTACATCAATCATGTAAACCATAATGGTGAGTTTGAAGGCTGTATTTCTGAAGGAAATACATTTTCTAAGCATGTGCACTGGCTGGTGTTGACACTTGAATTATTCAGTAGCGGCAAAGTAAATAAGGCTCAGTTCAATCCAACAACCTTCAAAATCGAAGGTATGCGCTATTTGGTATATGGCTTCCCATTGATTCCTTCCTTTGTATCTGATTGGCACAAACCTGATTTATGTCTACGAGTCAAAAATCTAGATGGCGATCAGAAGTTCATTGTTCGTATCGAACAGCAAGATCTTGTTTTTTATGCGAGGCGCGTTGATACCAACTTTTTTAACACAATCGATTATGAAAAATACATTTCGTTGTATCAATCTAGTGTTCTGTCACATTTTGATGCTGACAACAATTTGCTTAAAGTTGATGGGGTTAAATATCTAAGTTTTTTTCGTCCTTTTTCTGTAGAAGATATGAAAGGAGTTCAAGCATGAGACCTAGAGTAAAACTAACCAACGCAAAACTTATCTCAATTCAATCTGATACAGAGGAAAAAGTTGAACGGGTGCTTTACGGCACATTTGCTGACGAAAATGAAAATGGTAAAGAAGGAGATGCTTTATTCACGATAAAGGTTTTGGAAATCAATGGTCTAGAAAGTAAGTGCTTTGGTGTTGACTTTTATATCTTAGATGCTGAATCTAAAGAGTTTGATGTAAATGCATTTGAGTTTAATTTAATGCATGAGTGTATGTATTCTCCTAATGAGTTATTAGAGCTGCGAGATATGCTCCCGGCTAGTTATTAGTAAGGGAATACGTTGGATAGAATATATTTAAAGGATGCCTACATAGTATCTGTTTACGACTATAAAGAATTTGAAAAAATATTTCTTGGCGAGTTTTTATCAGGGGGGGTTATTGAAGATGAAACATTCAGGTTTCGGCCATTTCAGCAAATCGTGACTTCAAAGATTGTTAGCAAATCTGCTGATGAGGATAAGTTAGAAATATACACACATAGTGGGAGTTGTTATGTGATTGATGCTGACCATAAGTTAATTGATATTTCATTTGTTGAACTGGTTGTTATGAGAGCAGGAGCTTATTCGGCAGATCGAGTTTTAGAAATGAGAGAGCAACTTAAGTCTCAAAATAAAAGCCATTGAATAGCGAAGATAAGAAGTCTGATGAGATTATTATTTGTCACTTACCTCTTTGAAAAATTTGACGATAATCAAATATTCATAAATGTTTATACAGCATCAATTGACTTAGTCAAAAATTTGCATTAGTATTAGAGATGTATATTTGTAAGAGAATTTTATGTCTAAAGCATTTTCAAAAGTCTTAGTAATGACGCTTATGCTGGTTGCCTTTGTAGGGCAAGCATTTGTGTATTCTGCTATGCCTTGCGAAATGTCATCAGGTTCTCACGAATCACACATGAACATGAACATGGATCATGGTGATATGAATAAAAGCAGTAATGGTCAATCAGAAGATTGTTGTGACGTTGAATGTATTTGTCCTGCAAATGCTTGCTCATCTACGACAGTCCTAAATTCCAGTATTGATTCGACAGATATTCAAATATTCAGTGAATCTGTAGCTGCTCTGCAATCTAAACAACCTCATTCAATTTCCACTTCCCTTTATCGTCCACCAATTTTTGCCTAATACAGGATTAGTGCGTCCAAATTTCTCGCACATGTAATTAATTTTTCTGTTAGTCAATATAGCGTCGTAGCGCTATAGATATTTTCCAGCGATGTCTGGGGGCAAAAATGATCAATAAGTATTTAAAAATAGCAGTAGTAATGCTGCTTTCACCTGCGTTTGCAAACGCCAACGAACATAACCATGCACACAATAACGACGTAACACCTTTGGAGTTAATCGTTTATAAAACCCCTACTTGTGGGTGTTGTAAAAAATGGATAACTCATATTGAAGACAAAGGGATCGTTGCGCATTCCAAAGATTTCCGAAACATCGGCAACATCAAAACTAAGTATGGTATCAAACCTAATTACCGTTCATGCCACACGGCAGTGAGTAGAAATGGATTTGCCTTTGAAGGTCATATACCTGCTAAATTTATTCAGCAGTTCTTATCAGAAGAACATCCCAATGCGATTGGGCTTTCAGTTCCAGCAATGCCAGTTGGCTCTCCCGGTATGGAAGTCGATGACCGCTTTATGCCATACAACGTGTTAATTCTATTTAAAGATGGAACGAGCAAAGTCTATGCAAAAGTTAAGACATACGAGGAGCAATTCTAATGAAATTGAACTCTTCAAACCTTACTTCACTTTCAACTGCATTAATACTCGGCTTATCTGTATTCTCAGCTCAAGCTGAGAAAGTAGTGTCGCTTGAACAAGCTATCACCTTAGCTCAGCAAAATGATCCTTGGCTTCATGGTAGCCGATTGAAACAAAGTGCAGTTGAAAATAGAAGTATTGCTTCAGGTACTTTGCCTGATCCGAAAGTATCGCTAGGGATAATGAATTTACCAACAGATACTTGGGATTTAGATCAGGAAGGAATGACTCAGCTAAAGGTTGGCGTCTCTCAAATGTTTCCGAGAGGCGACAGTCTAGAGATCAAGAAAGACCAGTTACAAATTGAGTCCACGAAATTTCCACTGTTACGAGAGGATCGTAAAGCTAAGTTGATAAGCCAAGTGTCACAACTTTGGTTAGATGCTTACTTAGCCCAACAAACTATTAAATTGATTGAAGATGATTGGTCTCTCTTTGAGCAGATGGCGGAAGTGGCTAAAGCTAGCTATTCAAACGTTGTTGGTAAAACTAGACAGCAAGATGTTATTCGTGCTCAGTTGGAAATCGTGCAGTTAGATGACAGATTAACTTCGCAAAAGCAGAAACTAGAAACGACAATCGCTCGTCTCAATGAGTGGCTTCATATTTACGATGCGGATCGTTTGAATGAATCATTCAACTTTGACGCGCAACCATTAGAGTTTAGCGTCTCAAAAGAATTGCCTTCGATTCAATTGAATAATCCAACAGTCCTAAAAGCATCTAATTACTCAAGAAATCTATTGGCTCAGGAGCTTTCGAATCACCCAGCCATACTTGCAATTGATATAAAACGCAAAGCTTCAGAAAAAGGAATTGAGTTAGCCAAACAGCAATATGAGCCGCAATGGGGTGTTAATGCTAGTTATGCCTATCGCGACAATATGCCCTCTGGTGATAGCCGAGCTGATTTATTTTCTGTTGGGGTAACGTTTGATTTACCCTTGTTTACCGAGAACAGACAAGATAAGCAAGTTGCAGCTTCTATTGCAGATTCAGAGACTATTAAAACCGAGAAACTATTACTGACAAAGCAAATGATCAGTGTTTTAGAAAAAGAACTAAGACAGCTTAAACGCTTATCAGATAGACAATCTATCTATCAAGAACAACTCCTTAAACAAACTCATGACCAAGCAGAAGCGTCATTGACAGCCTACACAAATGATGATGGCGATTTTGCCGAAGTTGTTCGAGCAAGAATCGCAGAATTAAATGCCAGAATATCAGCCTTAAGAATTGATGTTGACGCACTTAAAACAGTTGCTCGTATCAACTATTTCTTTGCGCATTCTCAATCTAACTCAAATGCTGAACATAAGTCGATGCAAACTTCACACAAAACTAATCAGCACTTATCCAGTCAGCAATTTGGAGAAAAATAATGTCAACGAATACAAAAACAATTATTGCCATCATCATTGGGGCAGCACTTGGTGCTGGAGCATTGAGTTTATATCAAGGTACTGGCTCAAACAGTAATAGTAATGAAGCAACATCAGGAGAAAAAAAGCCTCTGTATTGGGTTGCACCGATGGATTCTAATTACCGCCGGGACAAGCCCGGTAAGTCGCCTATGGGGATGGATCTAATTCCAGTGTATGAGGAAGGATCATCTGGTGATGACTTTGGCCCCGGAGCAGTAAAAATTGCGCCTCATGTAGTGAATAACCTTGGGGTTCGCACTGCACCTGTTGAACTGAAAAATATGCATACTGAAATCTCAACGGTAGGTTATGTTCAATATGATGAAGATAAGCTAATTCATATCCACCCACGGGTTGATGGCTGGATTGATAAACTTTACATCAAAGCAGCAGGTAACCCTGTAGAGAAAGGGCAGCCTCTTTATACACTATATTCTCCTCAGTTAGTTAATGCTCAGGAAGAGCTGTTAATAGCGTTAAAGCGCAACAATAGTTCTTTAATTTCAGCAGCCAAAGATCGCCTAAAAGCGTTACAGCTTTCAGCAGACTTTGTTCAAAAGCTAGAAAAGACACGAAAGGTTCAGCAAACAATTACCTTTTATTCACCACAAGCAGGTGTTGTCGATGGTTTGAAGGTTAGAGAAGGTTTTTATGTAAAGCCGGGAAACACCTTATTAAGCATTGGCCAGCTAGATCAAGTTTGGGTTGAAGCAGAAGTGTTTGAACGTGACGCAGCCTTAATTAAAAAAGGACTTCCTGTATCAATGACACTGGATTATTTACCCGGTGAGGACTGGGCTGGTGTCGTTGATTATGTTTATCCAACATTGAACAGTAAAACACGCACACTCCGAGTGAGATTGAAATTTGATAACACAGACTATCAATTAAAACCAAATATGTTTGCACAAGTCTCTATTCACGCTAATCAAGCTGATAGCACCATCCTCGTGCCTAAAGAAGCCGTTATTAGAACAGGTAAACAGGACAGAGTAGTACTTGCGTTAGGTGATGGGCAATTTAAATCTATTGAAGTGACTATTGGCCGGGTTGATATCGACAGCATCGAAATATTAGACGGCTTAAATGAAGATGACGTTGTGGTGACATCTGCCCAATTCTTGATTGATTCTGAATCAAGTAAAAGCTCTGACTTTAAACGAATGACTCATGATGAAGTGCCTAACTCTGTTTGGATGCAAGGGGATGTTAATAGTGTTATGGCAGGGCACCGCATGGTTAATATTTCACATGGCCCTGCTGAAGCTTGGGATTGGCCTGAAATGGTTATGGATTTTACTGTGGCTGAAAAAGTCGATATTGACTCATTAAAGTCAGGTCAATCTTTGCACTTTGAAGTGAGCAAAACCGAAGACGGTGGATATGAAATTACTGGAATTCATATCATGAGTGAGCCTGAAGTATCATCAGCAACAGTATCTGGTTTGATTAATGCGATTGATATTGATACACGGATTCTAAATATTAGCAGAGGCCCAATAGAGAAATGGGATAGACCTGCTGCGACGATGGATTTTATCGTCGCGGACAATATAGAAATGGTTGATTTCAATGTCGGTGATAATGTCACTTTCACTTTTGAGGTTAGAGATGACTTAGTTATCACTGACATTTCTCTTGAATCAGATGAACAACACGGCAAGGAAAATAAAGCTGCTGTTGATCATTCTAATCATTAAGTGGGAGAAAAATAATGATTGAATCAATTATTAGATGGTCTATCGGCAATCGTTTCTTTGTTTTGTTGATTACCTTAATTATCGCGTTTGGTGGTTTGTATTCATTACAAAAAACACCAGTAGATGCACTCCCCGATCTTTCTGATGTGCAGGTGATAATTAAGACGAGCTATCCGGGACAGGCACCACAAGTAGTGCAAGATCAAGTGACGTTTCCCCTTACTACAGCCATGTTGTCAGTACCGGGAGCGCAAACTGTTCGTGGTTACTCATTTTTTGGTGATTCCTACGTCTATATCATTTTTGATGATGATACTGATTTGTATTGGGCTAGAAGCAGAGTACTTGAATACTTAAGCCAAGTAGCATCAAGCCTGCCTGATTCGGCAAAACCACAATTAGGACCTGATGCGACAGGAGTGGGTTGGGTATACATCTACGCTTTAACAGATAAGTCAGGAAACCATGATCTAAGCCAATTAAGAAGTATTCAAGACTGGTTTTTAAAGTATGAACTACAAACTGTTCCGGGCGTGTCTGAGGTTTCCGCCGTTGGCGGTATGGTTAAGCAATATCAGGTGCAAGTAGATCCTGACAAATTGAGAGCTTACGATATTCCTCTAAGTTTAATACAAATAGCCTTACAAAAAGGGAACAAAGAAACTGGCGCATCCGTTGTGGAAATGGCTGAAGCTGAATATATGGTTACCGCAACGGGGTATATTCAATCAGTTAGTGATATAGAGAAAATTCCACTTGGTATTAACGAACAAGGCACGCCGTTGCGTATTGGAGATGTTGCCAACGTTAACCTTGGTCCTCAAATGCGCCGTGGTATCGCAGAACTTAATGGCGAAGGCGAAGTTGTTGGTGGTGTTGTCGTTATGCGCTTTGGTGAAAATGCTCAACAAACCATAAATGGGGTAAAAGAAAAGCTTGAGTCGCTCAAATCTTCTTTACCAGAGGGGGTGGAGGTTGTCCCTGTCTATGACAGATCGAAGTTAATAGATCGTGCTGTTGATAACCTTTGGAGCAAGTTGCTAGAGGAGCTTGCAGTCGTGGCTATTGTCTGTGTGGCTTTCCTATTTCATCTTCGCTCATCTATTGTGGCAGTTATTACTCTGCCATTAGGTATCTTGGTGTCGTTCATTATCATGTATATGCAAGGCATCAATGCCAACATTATGTCTTTAGGCGGTATCGCTATTGCGATTGGTGCGATGACTGATGGTGCAATAGTGATGATTGAAAATATGCACAAGCATATGGAGAAAACACCACTAACAGATGAAAATCGCTGGCAAATTGTTGCTAAGGCTGCGAGTGAAGTAGGCCCTGCACTATTTTTTAGCTTACTGATCATTACAGTCTCATTCTTACCTGTATTTATCTTGGAAGCGCAAGAAGGAAGAATGTTCTCTCCGCTCGCCTATACAAAAACCTATGCAATGGCGGCATCAGCAGGTTTGGCGATCACATTGGTGCCTGTTTTGATGGGCTACTTTATTCGAGGCAAAGTTGTTTCTGAAAAGAAAAACCCGTTAAACCGATTATTGATTGCTATCTACATGCCTGTTTTAAAGCAAGTCATGAAGTTTCCAAAATCGACAATAGTAGCAGCAATATTAGTGACTATCGTTGGCTTTTGGCCTGTCGATAAAATTGGTAGTGAATTCATTCCGCCATTGGATGAAGGCGATCTCATGTATATGCCTACTACCTATCCCGGTATTTCAATTGGTAAAGCAAGGGAGTTATTGCAGCAAACAGACAAGCTTATTCGCACTGTGCCAGAAGTTGAAACTGTATTTGGTAAAGTAGGAAGAGCTGAAACTGCAACCGATCCTGCACCTTTAACCATGATTGAAACCTTTATTCAATTGAAGCCACAAGAGCAGTGGCGAGAGGGTGTGACTACTGAATCGTTAAAAGCTGAGTTTGATAAATTGGTTAAGTTTCCGGGCTTAACGAATGCTTGGGTTATGCCAATCAAGACCCGAATCGACATGTTAGCAACAGGCATAAAAACGCCTGTGGGTATTAAAGTCGCCGGACCAGAGCTTGATGTGATTCAGGAAATCGGCCAACAAATAGAGCAAATTTTACCCGAAGTTACAGGCACAGCATCAGTTTACTCAGAGCGAGTTGCAGGTGGACGATATATCAAGGTTGATATTTCACGCGATAAGGCAAGTCGCTTTGGGTTAAACATCGAAGATGTTCAACAAGTGGTTTCTACAGCTATTGGTGGTATGAATGTTACCCAAACGGTAGAAGGTCAAGAGCGTTACCCTGTTAACTTACGCTATCCGCAAGACTATCGAGACTCTCCTGAGCAGCTATCACGATTACCTGTTGTAACACCAAGTGGTCAACGCATTGCACTAGGTGATGTCGCAGATATTCGAGTTGAGAACGGTCCGCCGGGGATTAAGAGTGAAAATGCTCGTTTAAATGGCTGGACGTTTATCGATATAGACGGTGTTGACGTAGGTACTTATGTTGAAAGTGCAAAAATACACTTGGCTAATAATCTAAAACTACCAGCAGGTTATTCAATTACTTGGGCTGGGCAATACGAATATATGGAAAGAGCGAAAGAAAAGCTCACCTATGTATTGCCTTTAACACTCGCCATTATTGTTATTCTACTTTACTTAAACTTCAGAGCGTTTAGTGAGGTGGCTATCATTATCGTTACCTTGCCGATGGCGATGATTGGTGGCTTATGGTTGATGTATCTGGAAGGGTTTAACTTCTCTGTGGCTGTTGGCGTGGGCTTTATTGCTCTAGCTGGGGTAGCGGTTGAGATTGGTGTGATAATGTTGGTCTATCTCAATCAGGCACTTGCTGAGCTTAAGGAAAAAGCTGAAGAGCGAGCTGAACCTATCTCTGATGATGCATATCAAGATGCATTATTGCACGGTGCAGGCTTACGAGTTCGTCCAGTAATGATGACAGTTGCAACAATCATTATCGGCTTGATGCCCATTTTATATGGTACAGGAACAGGTTCGGAGATTATGAGTCGTATTGCTGCACCTATGGTAGGCGGAATGACAAGTGCTGTGCTACTCACTCTTATTGTGCTCCCAGTAATTTACTCAATCGTTAAAAAGCCAGAATTAAACGCCTTTAACAAGGAGCTTTCTAAGGCGGAGCTAAAAAGTAATGCTTAGCACGGCTAGAAAATATCACAAATGGCTAATGGCATTTGTCGGAATACAATTCCTCTTCTGGTCTATTACAGGCGTGTATATGGTGACTATGGATATTCACTATATACACGGCGAAACCTTGGCTAAGAGTGAGGAAGCCAAAATAGATTTAGCAAGTATGGATTACTCCATTGTAAAGCTAGCTGCGGATTATCCTAAAGCTAGCCAAGTTACACTTACTCAAAGTATGGGCCGTCCTTTGTATTCTTTTATTAATGGAGAAAATGGAAAAGTAGCAATAGATGCTAAAACTGGAGCTGTTCAGGCACTTGTAGATGAAATCAAGGCTAAAGAAATCGCACAATACCATTATACGCTGAATCATCAAATCGACAGCGTAAGGTTGATTAAGTCAGCGACAAACTTGCCTGCTGAGTTGTCCCCAAGGCATTTACCTGTTTGGAGAGTGACGTTTGAGCAATTCTCCACACCGACATTTTATATAAGTCAACAAACAGGATCACTTGTTGCCAAGCGTCATGATTACTGGCGATTGTTTGATTGGATGTGGCGGTTCCACATTATGGATTACTATGATGGAGAAAACGTATCTAACTGGTTTTTGTTCTTGGTCGCAACTCTAGGTCTAATGGGAGCAATTACTGGCGCAGTATTGACTTATTACCGAGTGCTTTCCCCAAATAAAAAGGGAGTCATTTGATGCGACTATTTAAGTTAAATACAACGATACACAAGTGGCTTTCTTTATTTGTTGGTTTACAACTGCTTATTTGGTTGGGAACGGGCCTTTACTTCAATTTGATGGATCACAGTAAAGCCAGTGGTAATGAACTTAGAGTTCATTCTCATCATGAAGGTAGCATTACAGGCTTTGACCTATTCCCTATTAAAGACATTACTAGTAATGCTCCGCAGGAAGTAAACCTTATATGGGTTTTACATCAGCCTTACTATCATTTTGTGTTCGATAAGGGGCAGCATAGCTATCAAGAACGCCACTCAAAGCTATTTGATGCTGTAACAGGAAAGCCATTTAATTTGTCTGAAGAACAAGTACTAACTTTGGCAAAAAACTCCTACTCAGGACAGGGTAAGTTAACTACTCCAGTGTTATCTCAACCTCCGTTTTCTGATCACGTAAGGCAGCAAAATCCTATGTGGCAAGTTGCCGTTGAGGATGAGAACAATACAACTATTTATTTAGATAGTATTACAGGTCAAGTACTTCGCCATGCCAATGATGATTTCAGATTGAAAGATCTGATGATGAAGCTTCACTTTATGGACTATGGCAATTCTGGAGGATTTAACCATTGGTTGATCATTGCATTTGCTTTTGCAACGCTATTCCTTTCAATTACTGGTGTTACTTGGCTGATACAACAGTATCGAAGTGGTTTACTGAAGCTAGGTTGGGGCACTAACAGGCAAAAAGTGGCAGTGACGTTTTCCAATGAAAATACTATTACTGACATCTCAGCAGTTGGTCGCTCAACTGTACTAGAAGGGCTAGCTAGTTCACATGTATACCTTCCTTCAGGTTGCGGTGGTGGCGGTACTTGTGGCAAATGCGTGTTCTTAAGTTCAACTAAATTACCTATCACACTATCTGAACAGGAACATTTATCTCAGGAGCAACTTAAGGAAGGTTATCGGCTTGGATGTCAGCATAGGTTCTCTGAAATTAGTTCGATTGAAGTTAATACTGATCGCAATATTGAAAATCATGAGCTAGTTGTGGTTGCGACTAATTTCATTACTCCTTTTATCAAGGAAGTGAAATTTAAGCTGAAATCAGGCAAACAGTTGGCATTTAAAGCTGGTGCATATATGCAATTTGATGTGCCAGCAGGGATGAATAGCTTACGTCCAGATGATATGCCAGAGTGCTATGAAAAATACTGGGATAGCTACTATCATGGAAAATTTTCTCATAACGGTGTAACTCGCCACTACTCATTAGTTAACTTTGACGAGGAGTCTGATGAGTTAATGTTTAATATCCGTTGGCAGACCGCAAAGAATGGTTTTAAAGCAGGAATAGGTTCAAGTTATTTAGGTTCACTCCAAGTAGGTGAAACGATAACTGCAAAAGGCCCTTTTTCTGATTTTTATGCCACTTCAAATAAAAAAGTTAGTCGCGTGTTTATTGGTGCGGGTTCAGGACTTGCACCACTGAGGTCTATTATTTTTGAACAGTTGAAAAAGCATAAAGATAAAAGTGGTTTGACTCTTATCTATGGTGCGCGAACTGAAGATGACTTGCTATACCATAATGAATTGAAGTCACTGAGTGAGAAGCATAAAAACTTCTCTTATATTCCTACTCTTTCTAATCCTTCAGAAGAATGGCAAGGGCACTCAGGCTATGTTCAAAAAGTACTTCTGCCGTATATGAACCAAAAATCAGAACTGCTTTTGGCTGAGTTTTACTTGTGCGGTCCAGAAGCAATGATGAGTGAAGTGGAAAAAATAATTACAGATGCTGGGATTCCAAGTAATCAAATTTTCAAAGATAAATTTAGTCGTTAATCCATTAAATAAATAGAGGTATATATGAAAACATTAATTAAATTTTTAACCGTAATCAGTGTCGTTTTTAGTAGTGCGGTATTTGCGCATGTGCATCTTGAAAAAAGTGTGCCTGCTGATAATGCAATGCTAATGAATCCTCCAGAAGAGTTAACTTTGGTGTTCACCAAAGAGGTACGGGTTGTAAAAGTTTCATTGGCCAATAAACAAGGCGAAGAATTTAAATTTGGATTCGAGCCTTCTAAAGTCGCTACTAGCAAATTTACATGGAAACTACCTAAATTAGCTCCTGCAAACTATGCTGTGGATGTAACCTTCTTAGGTAACGATGGTCATAAAATGAAACATAGCTTCGGCTTTATGGTTCACTAAAATAGGCGGTGTGATTGATATGGAAATGTATATCTGGAATACAGTCATTGTACTGTCAAAAATTGTATTTTACGTCGGCTTTGCCTGTATTGCTGGTTATACATTTTTCAGGCAAATATTTGAGAATAATGAATCTCATACTAATGCTGTAATAGCGAATTTAACGTGGACAAGAACTTATATAGTTATGGCTTTGATCGCTAATATTACTTGGTTCTTTGCCAGTACTGGTGCAATGGCAGAAGAGGGAATTCAGGGGGCGATAGACGCTGATATATTGGCTATTATGTGGGACTCCTCTGTCGGCACTGGAGCTTTGCTTCGAGCGCTTGGGCTAGTTACCGCAATAATCGCTTTAGCTTTAAGGTTCAAACTCGCTGTGAACTCGTACTTAAAACAAAGCGCTTTAATGTTGAGTTTATTAATCCTTGCATACTCATTCACGTTACTGGGTCATATTTCTGAGTTAGGCACAATTGAAAAAGGCTTGCTTATTTTGCATGTGCTCGTTATGGCATGGTGGTTTGGGGCGTTATTGCCACTAAAACAGGCTTGCCATCAGCTAAGTTATGCAGAACTTCATTTGCTGATGGAAAGCTTTGGCAAACAAGCAAGTTTTACATTGAGCCTATTGTTGGTAGCAGGCCTCTGGCTCGTGATTCAATTGGTCGGAAGTCTTGATGCACTAATAAGCTCAAGTTACGGACAAACACTGTTGTTTAAATTGGCCCTTGTAGTGTCTATTTTGGCACTTGCTGCTAAACATAAACTAATACTCGTTCCACAACTTAAAAATAGTCAAGGCAGAGAGGCTTTATCTAAATCTATCTCGATAGAAATGGTAGTAGCTTTTGCCATTTTATCTGTAACGGCTGGGCTTACTAGTGTTGTTGGCCCTGCAAATTAAAACCTAAAAGAGAAAATGAAAATGAAAACAATAAATATCCTACTCGTTTTATTAATGACGTTTAGTTTCGCAGCAAACGCTCATGGTGATAAGAATAAAGACAAAGGATTGTTTAAAGGTGTAGATACACCAGCCGCAAAAGTTGTTTTGGCATTTCATCAAGCACTTGAAACTGGCAATCAAAAACAGGCTAGAGCGCAGTTAGCGGATGATGTCACCATTTTCGAGGGAGGCCGCGTTGAAAGGAGCGCTGATGAATATGCTCATCATCATATGTTGTCGGATATGAAGTATTTAGCAGCGATGAAGAGCGACACACTTGAACATCAAGTGACGATACTTGGAAATACAGCTATCTCTGCCTCGCGTAGTCAAACTAAAGGTACTTACAATGGTGAAGAACGTGATTATCAAGGGATGGAAACAATGGTTCTCGAAAAGCAAAACGGTGAATGGAAAATTAAGCACATTCATTGGTCACACTAATTTATTGGTCAAACCTCGGAGAGTAAAATGAGAATTAAAGATCCATTACATCAAATTTCTACACCGCGTAGACGCTTTGTACAAGGTTTAGCTGCTGGCGGTATATTAGCTGCTTTTCCAAGCATTCTTCATGCTGCTTCATCTTTAGTGGCTGGAACAATAACAGGTACTGTGCCCGAACTAAGTGGAGAAATAATAGATCTGGTGATAGATGAGTCACCCGTAAACTTCACAGGTGTTGTAAGAATGGCTACAACAATCAATGGCTCAATACCAGCTCCTACCTTGCGCCTCAGAGAAGGTGATGACGTTACTATCAGGGTAACTAATAAATTATCAGTGCCGAGTTCAATTCATTGGCATGGGATCATTCTTCCGTATCAAATGGATGGCGTACCGGGTATTAGCTTTAAAGGTATAATGCCGGGTGAAACCTTTGTTTATAAATTTAAGCTGCAACAAAGCGGCACATATTGGTATCACTCACACAGTGGCTTTCAAGAAATGACAGGTATGTACGGCGCATTAATTATTGAGCCAAGAGAAAAGGATATTATTAGTGCTGACAATGAGCATGTTATCCAATTGTCTGATTGGACTGATGATGACCCAATGGATTTGTTCCGCAAGTTAAAAGTACAGAGCGATGTATTTAACTTTAATCAACCTACTGTTCCAGAGTTTTTTGATGACATTTCAAATAGCAGCGTTTCAAATGCGCTACAACGCCGGGAAATGTGGAATAAAATGAGAATGAACCCTACAGATCTTGCAGACTTATCAGCATCTGCAATGACTTTTTTAATGAATGGTTGTGCGCCTTTGACAAACTGGCGTGGAATGTTTAAAGCTGGCGAAAAGGTTAGGCTTAGATTTATTAACGGTTCTAGCAATACGTTTTTTGATGTAAGAATACCTGAGCTGAAGTTAACAGTTGTACAAGCTGATGGACAAAATGTTGAACCTGTGACAGTAGATGAATTTAGATTTGGTCCCGGTGAAACTTATGATGTACTTGTCGAGCCAAAAAATGATGCATATACGATTTTTGCACAAAGCATGGATCGCTCAGGTTATGCTAAAGGTACTTTATCAATGGCACCTAATATTGATGCACCAGTACCTGCTCTAGATCCCGTTGAATGGTTAACGATGACAGATATGATGGGGAATATGGCCCAAGGTGGTGAGCATTCCGCGATGGCAGGTATGGCAGACATGTCGGGCATGAATTCTAATAAAATGGATCATAGTGCAATGGGTCATGGAGCGATGGCAATGGATCATAGTAAACATGGAATGACTAAAAACCCATTAGCTGTTGCTAGCACTAAAGTGCGTCATGCAAAAACAGAGTATGGAGCTTCTGTTGATATGCGTGTTGATATGCCTAGAACAAACCTTGATGATCCCGGTATAGGTTTACGTAAAAATGGACGCCGTGTTTTAACACTTGCAGATTTACATTCTCTTGAGGGAATTACAAACCAGCAAGAGCCAGAGGCTGAAATTGAATTACATTTAACTGGAAACATGGAGCGTTATAGCTGGTCATTTGATGGCTTGGAATTTGGAAAAAGCACGCCAGTTCACATGAAGCATAATCAACGTTTAAGAGTTATTTTACAAAACGATACAATGATGACACATCCCATGCACCTGCATGGTATGTGGAGCGATTTGGAGAATGAAAAAGGTGATGTACAGGTTCGTCGCCATACTATCCCTGTACAACCAGCGCAAAGAATTAGTTTTTTAACAACACCTCATGACGTAGGTCGCTGGGCATGGCATTGCCATTTATTATTCCACATGGATGCAGGTATGTTTAGAGAGGTAGTTGTATCATGAAAAAATTAATACTAACCAATACGTTAAGACTATTATTAATAGGTTTGCCCCTTATAAGTGTATCTGTATCTGCAAAAGATGAGATGACTGAGATGGGTGATTCTAAAATGCAAGCACAAGGTGGAGATGCACCTAAAGATGCTAGAGACCCCCATGCTTATGCAGCAGGTACAACTTTGACTGAAGGTCCTTATGCACTCAGTAGCGACAAACGACTGACTTTGGCAGATGAGCATTCATTTTACGCGCTACTAGGGGATCGTCTTGAATATAATGAGCAAACAAACGCAGGTGTTTTTGACTTTCAGGCATGGTATGGCACTACTTTTGATAGATTAGTCATCAAAACTGAAGGAGATTTTAGCGAAGGTAATTTAGAGGAGAACCAAACAGATTTTCTATGGGGCCACGCAATATCTGCTTATTGGGATACACAAGTCGGTATTCGACTTGATTACAATAACGAAGGTGAAAACCGCAAATGGCTAGCTTTTGGTTTACAAGGTCTAGCCCCCTACTGGTTTGAAATTGATATGACTGCGTATTTAGGAGAGCAAGGTAATAGTGCATTTTCGATCGAAGCTGAGTATGAGCTATTACTTACTCAAAAGTTAATTGTTCAACCACGAGCAGAGTTGACGCTTTACGGTAAGGATGACGTCCAAAATAACCTTGGTAGTGGCTTGTCTAGCAGTGCTATTGGTTTTCGGGTTCGTTATGAGTTTACCCGCCAGTTTGCTCCCTATGTTGGCGTTGAGTGGACAAATAAATTTGGTAATACAGCCGACTTTGCGAAGTTAAATGGGCAAAGTACTCGTGATACTGCTTTTGTTGCAGGTATCAAGTTCTGGCTCTGATATGAAGAAATACTATATTGACTTGATGAGAGCTACCGCAACTATATTGATGGTAGCTTTCGTTTTTTGGGATTTAAACCATTTTAGTTATGTTAGGAAAGGCCTAGCTAATAGTTTTTTT
Organism: Pseudoalteromonas sp. SG41-1; assembly: GCF_014164575.1. NCBI lineage: Bacteria > Pseudomonadati > Pseudomonadota > Gammaproteobacteria > Alteromonadales > Pseudoalteromonadaceae > Pseudoalteromonas > Pseudoalteromonas sp. SG41-1. The sequence goes on along the minus strand of NZ_JACJFL010000008.1, from coordinate 109,424 downwards.
GGAAAGAACTAAGAGCAGTAATAGTAAGCTACTTCTTGTTTTCAATCGGTGCCAGTCTGGTGTATACCTATCAAGGTGGAATATCAGCTAAGAAGTAAAGTTGGCGAATGGTTAAGGTTAAAGAGTCAAGGCAAAAAACATCGCCATTGAAAGACGTACAATAGGCCATTTTATCACTTTTGATGAACGGGAATTGGATGTGCCCGGGATAGAACCGATTGTTGCAAAGTACTGCGCTTAAAGCTGAACAATTGGAAAAATGATCCATTACTCAATACCTAGTTATGAGCGTAGGGTTTTTATTTCTTTTAATGGTGCTCATGCTTGGCTTCAATCTCATGAGTATAAATTAGACACCCCTTTTATACTTGTGAAGTTAAAGCTGTTTAAAAAAGTAAAAAGTAAAAAGTAAAAAGTTTAGGTTTTAGTTCAAAGGTTGATCAAGATCATAAAATTATTTTTATAAAGTGGCTAATATTGTAGGTGATAAATAAGGAATTAAAATGTTTGGACTTTTCAAGTGGTTTAAAATAGTGGTAATTACTCTGTTGCTTACGCAGCATGGCTTTGCTATTGCTAAACCAATGAATTGTGAAGAACATCAAAATGGATCTTCCGACACGCATATTATACAACCAAGCAAAAATATGCATCATCAATCAATGAATGACAATAGTCACTATCACACTGAAAATTCGCAAGATTCTAAAAACCGTCATGGTGATGAAGACTGTGAAAAATGTAAAGCTGGTGATTGTGTTTGTTGTGAAGGCGGTTTTTGTACAAGCTTTCATTTAAATGCCTATCTTGTGGAAGCGCAAGACGAAGGTATTTGCAATATTCATTCTGAGCTAATTCTACAGCGTATACCCCTACCAAAATCTGGTATCCATCTCTTACTTTATCGTCCACCAATTATTGGCTAATCACGGGATCAGTGCGCCTTTTTTTCGCCAGTCCCATCAAAAATAAAACGATTTACTGATTGGTTTAAATTACCAACCGTTTTGAACAATTAGCACAATATTTTTTGGAGGCATGATGAACATGCTCAAACTATTGCTATTTACAGTACTTAATGCTGTCGATTTTGACCGAGATTTCTCTTTTACCAAAAAATTAGTTTTTAGCTTATTCACTAGAATTAGTACTTGACCTGTGTCTTAGACACAGGTCTAAGCTGAAGATGAGAGTACAAACTTAGCTAAAAAACTGAGGAGTGAATATGAAAGTTGCGGAGCTGGCAAAAAGCCTTGGAACGACTGCTGATACGGTGCGCTATTACACCAGATTAGGATTGTTAAAACCTGCTAAGTCAGTGAACGGCTACAAGTCATACTCGAATAAAGAAGTATCGAGACTTAAATTCATTTTAAGTGCCAGAAACCTTGGTTTTTCCGTTGCAGATATCAAGGAAATTATTAATGAATCTGAAGATGGTAAAAGTGCGTGCCCATTAGTCAGAAGCCTGATCAAAGAGCGGCTTGAAGAAACAGAAAAGCAGTTTCAAGCAATGTTGGCACTTCGAGGAAAAATGTCTTCTGCGCTTTCTCGATGGGAAGAAATGGAAGACAAAGCACCGACTGCAAACATGGTTTGTCATCTCATCGAAAACTTTGAGCAAATTAAAAAAGCATAGGAGGAAAAAGGGTGGCTACTAACACAAATATAAAAACTGAATCAGGCTGTTGCTGTCAGGCAAAAGCTCAATCCTCTTCGTGTAAAAGTAAGGAGAATACGTTGGAGAAAGTATCACATAACCAACAGCTTATCATTGAAGGTGCTGGGTGTGCTAGCTGTGTAGGCAAAATTGAAGGGGCGTTGAAGGCAACTCTTGGAGTCGTCAGTGCGGAAATGAATTTTGCTGATAGGACAGTAACAGTTTATGGGACAGCTAAAACAAAAGAGTTGATCAAAGCTGTTGAGTCAGTGGGGTATAACGCGAAGCCAATTGATGATAGCTCAGCAACAGATGCGCTTGATGAGAAAGAGGCTGCGGATTTTGCATATTACAAAAAGCTAATGCGCGATACGTTTATTGCCCTTTCACTCGGCGTTCCTTTGATGATCTACAGCATTGTAGTTGGAGAAATGACGGTTGAAACAAACCTTGAACGAATTTCTTGGTTGGTTGTAGGCATTTTAACTTTTGGTGTTATGTATTTTTCAGGCAAGCATTTCTATGTAGGAGCATGGAAGAGCTTCAAAAATCATTCAGCCAATATGGACACCCTAATTGCTTTAGGAACAGGCACGGCTTGGTTGTATTCGATGGTTGTCGTGTTTGCACCTGACGCTGTTCCATTGATGGCACGGCATGTTTATTTTGAAGCTACCGCCATGATCATTGGCTTAATTGATTTAGGTTTAGCATTAGAAATCAAAGCCAGAGGTAAAACCTCTGAGGCCATTAAACGTCTTATCGGCTTGCAAGCCAAAACAGCAACCGTGGTTCGTGACAACAAAGAAGTTCAGATAGGTATTGAGCAGGTTTTATTTAACGATATTGTGAAGGTAAAACCGGGTGAAAAAATTCCCGTCGATGGCGTGGTATTGGAAGGACACACCTCTATTGATGAGTCCATGCTGACAGGCGAACCTATGCCTGCTGAAAAAGCTGAAGAAGATGAGGTTGTCGCAGGTACTTTGAACAAATCAGGCATGATTTTATTTAGAGCCACACGCGTTGGTAAAGACACGGCGCTTGCACAGATCATCAATATGGTGAAACGAGCACAAAATTCGAAACCGCCGATTGGCCGTTTGGCCGATGTTATTTCAGCTTTTTTCGTACCTGTCGTGATGATCACCTCTGTGTTAAGTGCGCTAGCATGGCTTAACTTTGGACCTGAGCCAGCCATTGCTTTTGCCATCGTTTCAGCAACTACTGTGCTTATTATTGCCTGCCCGTGTGCTTTAGGCTTGGCAACACCCATGTCTGTCATGGTGGGAGTAGGAAAAGCAGCAGAAGCCGGAGTGCTTATTCGCAACGGTGAGGCACTGCAAACCGCCTCTAAAATCACTGCCATGATTTTAGATAAAACGGGCACTATTACTGAAGGGGCACCTAAGGTAACCGATATTATTTTAGCAAAAGCTACTGACGAAAAAGACGTACTACAGCTTGCAGCAAGTTTAGAAAGCGGCTCAGAGCATCCTTTAGCGCAAGCGATTGTTGAAAGTGCGTTAGATCAGGATATTGAGTTACTAAAAATTGAAGCCTTTAACGCCATTACGGGTTTTGGTGTAGAAGCAAGCTGCAACAACAAAGCCCTGCTTTTCGGAAACGATAAACTAATGAAGTTAAAAGGCATAGACCTCACAGGCTTTGTTGAACAAGCACAGTCTTTAGCCAAAGAAGCCAAAACACCTATGTACTTTGCTGTAGATGGTGAACTTGCAGCAATCATTGCTGTTGCAGATCCTATCAAGTCAGACTCAATCTCTGCTATCAAACGGCTTCAGGCTAATGGTATACGCGTCATCATGTTAACGGGTGATAACAAGGAAACCGCTGCCGCCGTAGCTAAAAAAGTGGGTATTAGTGAGTTTCTTGCTGAAGTGCTGCCAGAAGATAAAGCCAACAAGGTGAAAGAGCTACAAGAAGGCGGCGAAATTGTTGGTATGACAGGAGATGGCATCAACGATGCTCCTGCGCTAGCGTTAGCCGATGTTGGCTTCGCCATAGGCACAGGGACTGATGTAGCTATCGAAAGTGCTGACATTACCCTAATGCGTGGTTCACTTCATGGCCTTGCTGATGCCATAGCGGTAAGCAAAGCTACTTTACGAAATATCAAACAAAACTTGTTTGGCGCGTTTGTCTATAACGTAGCCGGGATTCCTTTTGCTGCGGGGGTTCTATATCCCTTCTTTGGCATTCTGCTTAGCCCTGTAATTGCAGGTGCTGCAATGGCGTTTTCGTCATTGACTGTAGTGTCAAATGCAAATCGACTTCGCTTTTTTAAAGCAAAAGAGCATTAAGGAGAATCACAATGATGGTTATTAACTTATTAGGCTTAATGTTAATCGCGCTGATTGTTTGGTGGTTTTGGCTATATAAACCCAATAAAACAATCGTTCAAGGTAATGAAGTACTCATTGAAGTGAGGGATGGTGTGTATTCCCCATCCTCAATTCAGGTGTCTGCTAGCCAACCTGTCACTCTGAAGTTTATGCGCAAAGATCAATCCCCCTGCGCTGAAACAATGCTTATTCCTTCATTGGATATAAGCGAACAGCTTAAATTAAATGAAATTACTCAAATTACCCTATTGAACTTATCACCGGGAGAGCATGAGTTTCACTGTCAGATGCAAATGTATCGCGGTGTCTTAAAAGTCGTTTAGGAGGGCAATATGAAAAATCAACACCCTAATTTTTGGTCAACACCTACAGGCTGGGCTGCACTGGCACTTATTGCCGCAGTGACCTACTTCTTAGTGCTTGAGCATGGTCAACATATGCTGCAATTTCTTCCCTACTTGATTTTATTGCTATGCCCCTTGATGCACGTATTTATGCATGGCAGTCATGGTAAACATGGTCACGATCATTCACATGCGCCTGATGAAAAAAAGGAAGAGAGCTTTCAAGAACTCACGGATAAAAATGCAGCCTATCGCGATGGCTACATACAAGGGTTAGAAAAGGCACGTAAGGAATCACATAAAAAGGAGAGCAGTGATGAATGAAACATATGATTATGGCTTATGGTCAATGGTGATACTGAACTCAGCAATTTTTATCTTTTTTGCCTTTAGTTTTGTCAAACCAAAAACATCAACTGATTGGAGAAGTCTAAGCGCGTTCTCTGCCTTTATTGTTGCCCTATTTACTGAAATGTATGGCTTTCCTTTAACTATCTATTTTCTGTCGGGGTGGCTGACGGAGACCTATCCAGAAGTAAATTTCTTTGCGCATGAAAATGGGCATTTATTACATACTTTCTTTGGATTTCAAGGTGATGCCCATTGGGACCCATTTCATATAGTGAGTATGGTGTTAATTGTTGCAGGTTTCTTTATGTTGTCTTCAGCATGGAATGTATTGCATCACGCGCAAAAACATCATCAATTGGCTACAACTGGATGGTATGCAAGGTGTCGCCACCCACAGTATGTAGCTTTCATTCTAATCATGTTCGGCTTTTTATTGCAGTGGCCGACAATCCCAACACTTGCGATGTTTCCGATCTTAGTCGTTGTTTACGTCAAGCTAGCGAAACGCGAAGAAGCACAAGCGATTGCTGAGTTTGGTTCGGAGTACCACAGGTATATGGAATCGACACCAAGTTGGATCCCAAATTTTAATAAAAGTGTAGAAGGTAAAAATCATGAAAACGTTAACTAAATCAATTTTATTTATTAGTTCACTACTTATAACCACTAGCTCATTTGCCCAAAACAATGAGCATAAGCATGAAGGTGCGAACAAAGCTGATATGCATCAAGGCATGGCAATACCACATGAGAACATGGGAGAAATGCACAAAAAGATGATGGAAATGAAAAAGGAAGTCCATGCCATTAAAACTGAAAAAGATCCTGAAAAGCAACAGCAGATGATGGTTGAACATCACCGTTCAATGATGAAGATGATGCAATCCATGCACAAAAACATGGAAGAAATGCCAATGCATCAACAAATCAAGATGGCTGAACATCATTTAGAAATGATGGGGAACATGATGCCGCAGATGAACCGTAAAATGGAAGAAATGAAAGATAGCAATCAACAGCATTCACACAAACATTAGGAGAAAAATTATGAGCGATTTAAATCATAGAGTTGGCGTTAAAGAGCAAAATTTAGTTGTTCGAAACCTAAAGCTTAGCAATGTCACAGAAGAAAGCTGTGACGAGTTAGTAAAAGAAATAGATCAGCTTTTTGGTATAGATGAAGTTAGTTACAACATCAAAGAAGGTGAAATACACCTTGCCTATGATGCCGCAAACGTAAGCCTTGATGGGATTGAGGAGGTAATCCGTAAGTATGGCGCAGATGTTCATGATGATTGGTGGACACATACTAAAGAAAGTTACTATAAATTTGTTGATCAGAACATCAAAGATAACTCTGTTCATAAGCCTTGGAGTTGTCATCAAGCACCTTCGGGGGCTGGCCGGAAAAACAAATGAATTCATAAAAAAGTGTATAGATAATTAGTTAGTCAAATGAGGTAACAGTGATGAAAACACCCTATATAAAAGCTCTTTTATTGCTTACATTCGGTTTATATTTAGTGGGTTGTTCCAATACCACTTTTTATCATAAATACATGATGAGAGGTCAGGTAGTAGAAAGTTCTGATAATCGAACTCTAATCTGTATTGGTGCTAAGCATGGCGCAGAGGTTGGGCAAAAATACAGTGTTATTAGATTCCATGAAAGAATAGTATTGAGTGAAGGTGAAGATCCCTACACTATCGAAAAGGTAGGAACGGTACAAATTACTAAAATTGTGAATGATCATTTCGCAACTGTAAAGCTAGTGTCTGGTGACATTGCAGCGAAAGATATGGTGGAACTTGAAAACTAATAAAGTGGTGGCGAAAGCCACCACAAGAGCATAACAATAAAACTTAATGAAAAAACTTTAGTGTTATTTTGTACAACCTTTGAGATTGTTTGCTCAGTTCTGGTTATCTTGATGCCAGTACGACAGAAAAAATGTTACATATGAATTAGAAAGGTGTGGGCTGGCATCCTAGGTCTAATCTTAACAGTTAAGGGGCCGCCGAATAGAGCTATACCTTTACATCAGCAGCATAATCAATGCTCCCGCGATCATAAATAAGTTTTCAGATAGCGATACAAATCCAAGTGGCACACTGCTATCGCCGCCTACACAGGCACACTTTAACTGGCGTTTGTCGATGTAAACGGCTTTGAAAACTGAAATTGCTCCAACTGTGCCGATAAACAATGAAAATGGTGCCACTGCGAGAGGCTGTAGTTGGGCAACCATACCAATACCTGCATATGCTTCAATGAAGGGATAAATATAACCATATCTTATCCATCTCATCGCTAGTAAATCATAAGTAATAAACGAATTTGTGAAACTGTATAGGTCTTTCAGTTTTTGCACCGCTAAGAGCGTCATTGAAAAAGCTATAAATAGCATCAGTGTTCTGATGGAGATAAATGAGCCGGAAGCAAAATGTTGAGATGCGACAGCAAGAAGTGCAGCTATCGAGAAAATGGCTACAACGGGCGTGTAGGTTGTGCCAGTTTGACCTGCTTCATCTTTACCAAAATACTCTCTTAAGTCATCGTATCCTCCGACACGCTTTCCTTCAATAAAGGTTTGTGGCGTAGTTTTGACATCATGCTTAGCTTTGAAGTCATCAGCTTGTTGTCTTGACGTGAGCTTATGATCTTCTACATCATACCCTTGCCTCTCCAGCAAATCTTTCGACCTTAAACCATAGGGGCAGATATGTTCGTCAGTGACCATTCTGTACAGGGTAGCTGTCTTAGTCATCTTAGTCTCCTTTGTTCAGTGTGCCTTCAAACTTTGGGAGCGGTCGTTGCTCAGCCTGAGCTTGTGAGCTGACCTTTCCATTTTCAGAAATATCTTTAATCAGCCATTCCATTTCTTTTATTTCTTTTCGTTGGGCTTTAATAATACCATTTGCCAATTCACGCACGCGTACATCCTCCAAAGTTGAATGCTCACTAGTAAGAATAGCAATGGAGTGATGAGGAATCATCGCTTTCATGTAAGCAGTGTCAGAAATTGTGCTTTGAGAGCGAACAAGATAAAGACATATGGCAAACAGTATTGTCGCCAATAGAAAAATAGCCATGTTGAGCTTCTTGTTACTGTACATGCCAAGCATAAAGGCCAGCATGATCATTGCCATACCTGCTCCCATATACAACGCCATATAGATACGCGTTTCACTAAACCATATATGTGATACTGCGTAAGTGTTGAGATACATCATGACAAACATAGCAATGGTTGAGGTGATGATCATTGCAGCAAATCTTGAGTATTTCATAAGTAATCCTTACATTGATAGTGTAAATATTTCCCACTGTTAGCCTATTATTCTCTACATGTGGTCATGTTCTCGAAAAAGTGCAAGTAATGAGCCAGTATCAATAAGAGTATTTGTAATACGATTGACTCAATTTCAGCTTATATCTAAAGTTTAAGTTTTGAACTTATGATAGACACAGGCTAAATTGGCTTTAGTTAACAATCTAATGGGAGAACTCAAAGCACTACAAGCTGAGCTTCAACAAATGGCAAGCTCGTGTACAAGTGAAGCGTGTGAAATAATTAAGTCACTTTATAGTTAGAATTGTCATTCATTTTCTATCCGTAGTGTACGAATTTCTATTTTTTATTACGTTCATGTACGAAATTTATTTAATATACTTTCGTTCATTTAATTGTTAAGGTGTGCGAAAGTTACAGGTTTCGTATATATGAAAGTTGGTTTTGCAAGAGTTTCAACTAAAGAACAAGATTTAAATGTTCAACTGTCCAAGTTGGACGCTCAGGGCTGTGAAAAAATATTCCAAGGCAAACAGTCTGGTGCTTCGATTCGAAATGAAGAAAAGCTTTAGGAACTCATCGACTTTATCAGGGAAGGTGATGAAGTTATTGTTACTCGCCTCGACCGTTTGGGACGGTCGTTAAAATCTATTCTTGAGGCAATTGAAAGCATCCATAAGAAAGGTGCTTGTTTGAATATTATCGACGGCTCTCTCAATACCAAAAATGATAATCCGTTTGCCACTGCCATGATCAACCTATGTGGAGTATTTGTGACTGTGCATAATGATTGAGATTGATCTCATTTTAGACTGAAAGGTTTTAAAGGGATGCCGCCAATCTCTCTTTTTATGAAAGTATGATTTTTTAATCATAATATCTGAGACTCAATCAGTTATATTACGATAATTTGATGCTATTTGCTAACGGCAGCTCCTCCGACATTGCGGACATTAGCATCAATGAATACCTTATGACTTCACTTAGCCAAAAGCGGAAGTTAGCTTTTGAGTTATTAACGAAAATTCAGAGTGTAAAGCAGACGTTGAAGAGTCAATAATAAACTTCAATTTAAACACTCTAGTGCATTAACGGCTGCAACTAATTTTGTCGTTCTAGAATTGGCGGAATTTTGCTGTTCCATATGAGAAGTAAACACACCAGTCACCATTCAATAGTTTGGCAAAACCTTGTGTGACTCATACTTGTGATACCGCTGACATGAATTTGTCAGCATTTCTTCCGTTTTTATCTGTCCACATTTAGGACATGCAATAGTCGATTAATGTTCTATATTCTGCCCGTATGCCTCTAACAGAGTTAACTATCTAGTGACTTAATGATCCCGCATGCTTCAATAGTATTGTTCGAACCACAAGCACTAGCCATCTGTTGTAATTCAGCTTTAAGCGCCCTTAATTCTTTCATGCGTTTATTCACTAGTGCAAGTTGCTGATCAATTAATGCATTAACGCTAGAGCAGCTTTCTTCTGGCTTATTTTTTAATTCGATAAGACGTTTAATATCATTGAGTGATATATCTAGGCTGCGACAATGTTTTACGAACTCCAATTGTTTAAGTGCTTTACTATCATACAGCCTGAAATTACCTTCTGAACGGTTTGGATTTAACAGTAATCCTTCTCTTTCATAATATCTAATCGTTTGTATTGAACAGCCCGATTTTTTAGACAATTCGCCTATTTTCATCAATTTCCCCCAGACATTTGACTCTATAGTTACTATAGAGTCTATAGTATAAGTATGCAACGAAAAGGATATATAAAAAATGACTGAGAAATATTTAAACAATACGAATATCGTTAATTTTGAACACAAAGATATCCAATCCTTGATCGATCAACGTAGGTGGAAAAACTTGGATAACTTCAACAAAATTGGTGCCGCTTATCAGTTTGTAAAAGATGAGATTTTCTTTGGTTATAATGAAAGCGATGATATTGCAGCAAGCGATGTGCTAGCAGATGGTTATGGACAATGTAATACTAAGGGTAATCTGTTAATGGCACTATTGCGTGGACTAGGCATTCAATGCCGATTTCATGGGTTTACCATAGACCAGCAACTACAAAAAGGTGCTATCCCAAGCTATGTATTTTGGTTAGCACCTAAATACATCATTCATAGTTGGGTAGAAGTTTACTTTGAAGGGCGTTGGATAAACTTAGAGGGCTTTATATTGGATGAGCAATACTTAAGCTCTCTACAGGAGAAATTTGACCAAGTAAAAGATGATTTTTGTGGTTATGGTGTTGCAACAAAGTGCTTTTCATCACCAGATACAGATTGGCGTGGAGAAAATACCTATATTCAAAAAGAAGGTATTCATGATGACTTTGGGCTTTATGATTCCCCTGATGAGTTCTATCTCGAAAAAGGGACTAACTTGTCGGGGTTCAAACGCTGGATATATCAACGCTTGATACGTCACTTGATTAATATGAATGTATCAAAACTAAGAAATAGAAAAGTACTAGAGGTACAAAATGCACAACCATAATCATAGTCATCAACATGGTAAAGATGACCGTATTGGTTGGGCATTTTTCCTTAATGTGACATTCACTATTATCGAATTTATAGGTGGTTGGCTCACTAACAGTACGGCGATAATGGCAGATGCAGTTCATGATTTGGGTGATAGCCTGTCTATAGGGTTTGCTTGGTTATTGAGTCGTTTTTCAAATAAAGAAGCATCAGATAGGTTTAGTTATGGTTATCGTAGACTTACTCTCTTTGGCGCATTGATAAACAGTATTGTTTTAATCATTGGCTCAATTTGGATTTTATTTGAAGCAATTCCAAGGCTGTCCAATCCTGAAATGCCTGTAGTCGAGGGGATGTTAGGGCTAGCGATACTCGGCGTTGCCGTTAACGGATATGCTGTATTAAAATTAAAAGCGGGTGAAACATTAAATGAGAAAGTGCTGACATGGCACCTTCTTGAAGATGTACTTGGATGGGTTGCCGTTCTTATAGTCTCTATCGTACTGTTGTTCGCTGAACTGCCGATATTAGATCCCCTTTTATCAATAGGGTTCACGCTGTTCATCTTGTTTAATGTTTTCAAAAACCTGAAATCAACACTCGTTTTATTTCTTCAAGCTGCACCCGATAAAGAGACTCAAAAGCGTATTAAACTATCACTAATGGAATTTCCTGAAGTTAATGGTATCCACCACATGCACTTTTGGTCACTAGATGGTGAAAGTCACGTTTTAACAGCGCACCTTGAGCTGAGTGACAACTTTGACGTTAAAGAATTAATTAGGCTTAAACAAGAAGTTGCAGCTAAATTATCTTCCTATCATTTATCGCATACAACGATAGAGTTTGAGTTTTTAAATGAAAATTGTCGGGATGAAGCGCAGTAAGCTTTATCAATAAAATGTTGGGCATACAATATAAAAAGCAGCTTAATTAGGCATAACCTAGTAATTAAGCTGCTTTTTTGTTTTTAAATTTCGTCAGATTGCTGTTTACTACTCTCAGCGCCATGCGCCCATTGATATAAAATAGGCAATACAAACAAAGTTAAAATTGTAGAAGATACAATACCGCCGATAACAACTGTTGCTAGTGGTCGTTGCACTTCTGCACCAATTCCAGTGTTTAACGCCATTGGAATAAAACCTAAACTTGCGACCAGTGCCGTCATTAAAATAGGTCTTAAACGAATGATGGCACCTTCAATGATCGCTACGTAAAGGTCGCCTTTTTCATGCCAAAGATCTCGAATAAAAGCCAACATAACCAAGCCATTTAATACGGCAACACCTGACAATGCTATGAAGCCGACACCTGCCGAAATAGATAAAGGCATGTCTCTTAAATAAAGAGAAATTACGCCCCCAGTTAATGCTAACGGTACACCACTGAAAATGATCAATGCATCTTTTAATGAACCAAATGCAATAACCAAAATACCTAAGATAACAATTAGTGTGATCGGCACAACTAAGCTTAATCTTTTACTCGCTGACTCTAGCTGTTCAAAGGTTCCGCCATAATCAAGCCAGTATCCTGCTGGAATTTCTCCTTCCTGATTAATTTTAGCTTTCACTTCTTTGACAAAACCGCCTAAATCTCTACCACGAACATTGACGGTAACCACAACTCTTCTTTTACCTCTCTCACGGCTAATTTGAGCAGGTAAAGACTCAGATTTAAGCTCTGCAACTTCTTCAAGTGGCACATAGTTACCATTCTCAAGTGGAAGCGGCAGATGCTTCAAGCTATCGATATCCGTTCTTATTTGCTCCGGTAGACGAACAACTAACTCAAATCGTCTGTCTCCTTCATAAATGATCCCCGCAGATTCACCGCCAATTGCAGTAGCAACCCAGTCTTGCAGTTCGGTAACGCTCAAACCATACCTACCAAGCGCTTCTCGTTTAGGAATTACTGATAAAGATGGAACACCTGTGACCTGTTCCATTCGGGCATCAGCAGCACCGTCCACGGTTTTCACTATATTTAGAATATCTTTTGCGGTGAGTAATAACCGATCCAAATCATCACCAAATATTTTGATGCCGACATCAGCTCTAACGCCAGAAATCAATTCATTGAAACGCATTTGAATAGGCTGAGTGAATTCATAGTTGTTGCCCGGAATGTTTTTCAGTACCTCTTCCATTTCTTCAACTAATTCACTCTTTGGCTTTGAAGGTTCGGCCCAATCTTTACGTGGTTTTAAAATAACAAAGATATCAGCAATACTCGGTGGCATTGGGTCAGTTGCTACTTCTGGTGTGCCGATGCGCGAGAATACTTTATCAACTTCAGGAAACGCTTTAATACGTTGCTCAAGTACTTCTTGCATTTCTACTGATTGCTCTAGGCCAGTCGATGGAATTCTTAATGCCTGTAGTGCAATATCACCTTCATTTAATTGAGGAACAAATTCTGTCCCAAGCGTAGTTGCTAACCAAAGGCTATACCCCATTAACAGCGTTGAGAATGAAACAATAATCCAACGAAATTTCATCGCCATTTTTAACAATGGTTCATAAATAGACTTGGTTGAACGAATAACTACACTTTCTTTTTCGCTGATTTTACCTTTCATAAACACAGCTACAGCAGCAGGAACCAGTGTAACTGAAAGGATCATTGCGGAAATTAACGCCATAACGACAGTTGCCGCCATAGGGTGGAACATTTTCCCTTCAACGCCAGTTAGCGTGAAAATGGGGATGTAAACAACAGTGATAATTGCCACACCAAACAAGCTTGGACGTATCACTTCTGAAGTGGCTTCAAAAACGGTATTTAGGCGTTCTCTTAAGTCTTGCCTATGACCGTTGTGTTGGGCCTGTGCTAACCTACGGACAGAGTTTTCAACGATGATTACAGCCCCGTCCACTATCAAGCCAAAGTCCAATGCGCCGAGACTCATTAAATTGGCAGATACTCCTGCTTGCACCATACCTGTGATTGTCATTAACATGGAAATAGGGATAACAGCAGCGGTAATGAGAGCTGCACGTAAATTTCCAAGTAGAATAAATAACACAACAATAACTAAAAGCGCACCTTCAACGAGGTTTTTGGTAACGGTTGCAATCGCTTTATCTACTAACGTTGTTCTGTCGTAAACAGGCTCTGCGGTAATGCCCTTTGGCAGAGATTTTTGTATTTCGCTGAGCTTATGTTCCACTTCTAAAGCAACGGTGCGAGAATTCTCACCAATCAGCATCATGGTTGTACCAAGCACTGTCTCAATGCCATTACGAGTAGCAGCCCCTGTTCTAAGTTCTTTGCCTATAGCAACATTGGCAACATCACTTATTTTTACAGGAATACCATCGTTCTTTTTGATGATGACATTGAGGATCTCATCTATTGTCGCTAGTTGCCCAATGGAGCGTACTAAAACTTGCTGTCCGTTTTGTTCGATATAACCTGCGCCACGGTTGTCATTGTTTTTACGTAATGCATCAGATATTTCTTCAAAGGTTACCTGATGAAAAAGTAATTTTTCGGGTTTAGGCGTTATGTGATATTGCTTGTTGTAGCCGCCGATACTGTTGACCTCAATGACGCCTTTAACTTGAGCCAATTGCGGTTTAATGATCCAGTCTTGTATTTCTCTTAAGGCAATAGCGGTATAAGGCTCTCCATTAGGCATTTTAGCGTCAGGAGAAGCTTGTACGGTATACATAAATATTTCGCCAAGCCCTGTCGAAATAGGACCCATTTCTGGCTCTAAGCCAGAGGGAATAACGCCTTTTATCGCAGCTAATCTTGCATTGATTAAGTTGCGAGCAAAATAAATATCGGTTCCCTCTTCAAAGATAACGGTTACTTGAGATAATCCATATCTTGACAGGGAGCGGGTGTGAGACAGCTTTGGCAATCCGGCTAAGGCGGTTTCTACAGGAAAGGTCACCCTTTGTTCCGCTTCCAAAGGTGAATAACCGGGGGCAGAAGTGTTTATTTGTACCTGCACGTTTGTTATATCTGGAACAGCATCAATGGGAAGTTTTTGATAACTCCACATGCCAACGCCGATGATTACCATCAGCAGACTTAATACTAAATAGCGTCTATTTATTGCAAGACGCAAAATTGATTCAATCATATTGCGTCTCCTAATCGTCGTCTTCTACTTCAGATTTCAAAATATCCGCTTTTATCAGATAACTGTTTTTGTTTACATATTCAGCGTCTTTACTGAGGCCATCAATGACCTCGATATAGTTTTTGTCTGAACGTCCGAGCACAAGTGGCGCAAACTCGTACTCTTCATCTTCTTTTACAAAGACACCAAATTGTCCTCCCAGTTCTTGTATCGCAACTTTCTCGACGGCTAAATCCACCTCAAATCGGTTTATCTTTACGCTGCCCATTAATAATTGGCCTGAGGTTAGGTTTAGCTCAGTGTTATTTAAACGTACACGTGCTAAAACATAAGACTGATCTTTAGCTGGAATTATATTGGTGATGGTTGAGTTGAATGCCTGTTCACCATGCTCAATATCAACAGGTTGACCGACTTTGATTTGATTATATTGGCTGGTAAACACCTTAAATTCAGCCCACAAGGTGTCAAAATTGACGATTTCAAACAAGCTAGTGTTTTGCGTGATACCGCCAATATTTCCATTTCGCTGTAAAACAGTCCCAGAAACAGGGGATGTTATTTTATAGGTATTTAAGCTTTCATTAGATTCAATAACGGCTAATAGATCTCCTTTTTTTACCTTATCACCAACAGTGGAGTTAATTGTCTTTATAACGCCGTTATATCTAGCGCCAACTTGAAATAATTGTTCAGCGCCTATCGTCGTAGCGCCGTATACAGGGATAGTTTGGTTCAACGTTTTTGAAGCTAAATAGGCTGTTTCAACACCAAGCCTTTTTGCCATGTTATTGTTTATTTTGCTAATGCCTTCTTCGCCTTCATGTTCATCTTCACTAGCGATAACACTTTGAATGGGTGATAGATACCCAATAAAAATCAATAGTGCGAGTAAATAGTTTTTCATTTTGAATTCCTAAACGATTCAGTTAATAACTGAATCAATAAATTGTTATTAAACTTAAAGTGATGTTTATTTAGAGTGACAGCGCTTCGTTTGTTAGTTTTTCTATCTCTGCGCCATAAATTAGGGCAGCAGATGCCGCATCAATGAGGGTTCGCCGAGCATTTAACAGCTCTTGTCTAGCCGATACATAATCAAGATATCCATATCGACCTTTTTGATAGGCGTCTTGAGTATCTTCCAGTGCATCTTCAAGCATTGGGATAACCGACTGCTTTAATGAATTAGCTGTTAATATGGCTTGTTTTCTATTGGAGTATGCTCGTAGTAAGTGATTTCTAAACCTCAACTTAGTCGCCTCTTTCTCTATGGCAACTTGGTCACGCTCTGCTAGCGCACTAGCG
This sequence comes from Pseudoalteromonas sp. SG41-1, assembly GCF_014164575.1. NCBI lineage: Bacteria > Pseudomonadati > Pseudomonadota > Gammaproteobacteria > Alteromonadales > Pseudoalteromonadaceae > Pseudoalteromonas > Pseudoalteromonas sp. SG41-1. The sequence goes on along the minus strand of NZ_JACJFL010000008.1, from coordinate 93,495 downwards.
ATTGCACCAGAATTTCGCTTTTCAGCAAACAAAGGTAAGCTAAAGCCAGCGACCAGTGCCGTATCATTGGCTTCTTGAGAGCGCCTAACACCAACAGACCATTTGATATTGGCCGTTGACTCTGTTTTAGCCAACTGTAATTCGGCCTCTTTTAGTCGCTGCTCACTTGCATAAACTTGAATAGCAGGGTTTTTCTCTAATTTCGCAAAGAGACTACTAAAATCACTATCATTGCCAAACTGAAACAGATCTCCAGTTACTCTAGAGAATGACACTGATGTTTCTCCCCAGTAAGCTGATAAAGAAAGCTTTAGATATTCCAAGCGCTTTTGTTCAGATTGAAGGGTGAGGTTAGCCTGAGCAATAACTGCTTTTGAACGTTTCACTTCAGCCTCAGGAGTAGCACCTGCGCGGTTACGCTGAGATACAATCTCTAACGTTTCTTGTGCTAAGCTCAATGCATTATCTGCCAATATCACTCTTTGTTGGGCTGCAAGTACTTCCACGTACTTCTCAGTGACTTGAGCCATTAAATTAAGCGCAGAGACTTCTTTCTCAGCATTGAGTAGTGCTCTTGATTTTGAAACAAGTCCAATCCGCGCTGAGCGTTTATCTCCCATTTCGATAACCGAAGATAGAGCGACTGTTAATTCAGCACTGTCGAATGCATTAAATTCACCTGAGCCTGCAAAGTTCTCAGCTTCAACTTCTAGTTCATAAGCGGGATTTAAACTTGCTGTTTGTTCTTGTCCTGTTAATGCGGTTTGTTTGAAATCAAATATTTTGAGTTCAGGATTTTGTTTAAGCGTCCACTGAATTGCCTCTTGAAGATTTAACTGCTTTTCAAAGGCATAAACATTAAATGTAAAAAGTGACAACGCGAGAAACGCGATATATTTAAGCTGAGGTGTTACACACCTCAAAATTGCTATCTTGCGATGCTCACAGGTATTAAGTGCCATGTATACTTTCCTATAAATTTATATGTGATATTTAGGTCATTAACATTTGACCTTTCTTAATTTTCTATAAAATTTAGGCGTATTTAGGTGGGCGGAATGGCACCGACATATAGCCTTTTAGCTCAGGAGAAACTAAGGCGTAGGTAAGGAAATATTCTATTTTTTGTAAAATATTACAAGAATAATCTGCATTTAAAAATAAGTGACAACAGCAACAAAAATTACAATTATCAATTAAAGTTTGGCTATTACTCACCTCAAATAAATTGGAGGTTTCTGGAGATTCTAGCGGGGTAATAGACTCAGTTAGTGATGTATTAAAAGAACTTTCAATTAAGTTTACTTCAAGCTCTTCTAGCGAAAAAAACACAGATTGCACCGCGATTAAAATCATTATCACGTATGATATATATGGTTTAAAATATGACGGACGCATTAGGTTCATTGTTATCTAGTTCGCTTCAATCAGTCTGATAGTTCCCAAAGTCGTTGGGACTATGTTTAAATCTGAAACATGAGTAAACCCTGATTCAACCTCTAAAGAAGGAAGGACTCCATCTACATTATCTTTTGTAGTTTCAAAACCATCTAATAACTGAACGACAAAGAACAATATCCGTTGAAATATTGAAGTCGGCTTTCCCCAGTCAGCAATTAATAAAATGCCACCCGGTTTAAGTACCCGACGAATTTCAGTTAATGTCGCACGCTTAGTTGAACGGCTTAAGTGATGAAAAAACAAACTTGAAACTACGATATCAAAGGAATTATCACTAAAAGGCATTTCTTGTCCAAAGCCCTGTCTAAAAGAAATATTAAGATCCTTGCCTATAACTTTTTTCTGTGAAATATCTAAAGCGGTTTGGTCTGCATCTAAGCCTATTACGGTATATTTAGGTGATTTTTCAGCTATTAATTTTGTTAGCGTTCCGGTTCCACATCCAACATCAAGTAGGTTGTTTCCTTTGACGTTGGCAACTTTATCTACAATCAGTTTTTTAAAAAATGCTTCTCTCGTGGTGATAGCAACGAGGCTGTCATAAAAATTAGTTAACCAATGAAATCGTAATGGCGGAATGTAGGCATTGTTTTTCATAACTTCATTTCCCTTTAGCCGTTTGAAGCAGACTTAAACTAGCTATAAAGATGCTATTAATGGTTTTAAAATTTAAATAAATAGCCATGATGAATTTGTTTAATACTTTAGCTGTAAGATACGGCGAGCACCGTTTAAAACTACAACAGCAATAATCAAACCAATCACTAAATCTGGATAACGGCTGCTTGTTACTGTAACTAAAAAGCCAGCTAAGATTACCCCAACATTTGCAATAACGTCATTTGCGGAAAAAATCCAGCTTGCTTTCATATGAGCGCCGTCTTCTTTATTACCAAATATTAAAAATAGACAAGCAATGTTAGCGATTAGTGCTATTCCACCAAATATCATCATTAAAGAAGAGATCGGTTCACTACCGTAAACAAAGCGTCTTACGACTTCGCTCAAAGCACTTAGCGCTAGAATAACTTGAAGCACACCAGATATATGTGCCGCTCTAAGTTTCATGCTGATACTTTTACCTACCGAATAAATAGCCAAACCATACACAGCAGCATCAGCAAACATATCTAATGAGTCTGCAATTAGGCCAGCAGACTGTGCAATCAACCCAGCAATTACTTCTATAAAAAACATGACTCCATTAATGGCTAACAACCATTTTAGGGTTGATGCTTCTTTCATCTCATTTTTTTGGGCTAGATCTTTTGCTTTTGCAGCTTCGGTGCTGCAACTTTCTTTAGTTGATGCCAACTCTGCACCGAGATTGAGTTGTTGTAATTTTTTTGTTATCTCATCTAAATTTTCATCATGAAAAACCTTGACTAAACGGCTAGGAATATCAAATTGCAACCCAACTGAAGGCTCAATTGAGTCAAGTGCTAACCTAATCAATCTCTCTTCTGAAGGACAGTCCATTTGAGGTACTTTAAATGTACTGACAAACGCGCCACTATAGTTATCTAATTGTGTATCAATTTTTACATCTTCATTGGTAGAAGATGATTGACACTGACCACTACATTTTTCTGACATATTTAACATTCCGTAATAATATTAAAATAAGTATAAAATCTATAGTGGCTATAGAGTCAAATAAAAATTATTCAATATGAAAAGTTTGGGAAGTAACTCAAATAGCTATTCCAAGAAAATAATTGTTGGGGGGTAGTGACAGCAAACACTGCTAACATTATTTGGACTGCCCGTTTTATACCGATGTTTATCAAAGATAAAAAATAGAAGAGCTATCTAGATAGAATAAATTAACCGATGATCCTAATTCCACATTAAAGTCGCGTTGGTGTGTTACTAATTGTACAGAGGATCTAAAACAAGATTTAAATTTAAAAGTAAGAGCAACGACTATATTGTTGGAACACTTGTCATGAGATACGCTAAGCCTAATGTCCGGTTTCGTATCAAAGTGAATTTTAGCTGAAGTAATTTTGTACCATCGTTTACGACTGCTTCAGGCTCAAATCTGACGAAGATTTCCTAGTACTCACCCAATCTGGCTTGATGAGAAATAATCTCAAACATTATGCGTAGCCACATATTCGCTCAACTTGAGCGGGATCTTATAAAAGCCAGAACCACAGAAGGTCGTGAAGAGGCTAAAGCTAAAGGCAAACACATGGGCAGATTGCCTGCTTTATCAGACAAACAAGCGAAAGAATTATATAAAGATAAATTAAATGGTGAATCGATCTCTGCATTAGCGAAGAAATATTCTGTTAGCCGCCCCACGGTTCACCGAACTATTGAAAGAATGGAACAAAAGAAATAATAAATAAAAGGAGACGTTATGTGGTCTGATAAAGAATCAAAAATTGATTTCTTAAATTTTAATGAAACGGCTGAGTCAATAAAAGATCTTATAACAGAAAAGGAGTTAATGCCTATTAGTATAGGCGTTTTTGGTGATTGGGGCGCTGGAAAATCGACGATTCTTGAACTTACTAAGGCTTCTCTGGAAAGTGATGAACAAGAATATATCCAAGTACATTTCGATGCATGGACTTTCCAAGGGTATGATGACGCTAAAGCGGCGTTACTAGAAACAATTGCATCTACTTTAGTTAAAAAAGCAGCAGACGATAAAAATCTCAGTGCAAAAGCAAAAGAGTTTGCTGGACGAATAGATAAGATCAGACTGATGGGATTGCTAATGGATGGTGGTGCAGCATTAGCTGGTATACCAACTATGGGTGGTATACAGAAGATCATGGGACTATTCAGTGGTGGTGACGATGGTGAACTGGATGTTGATGATGTAAAAGGTGCTGTCGATGGCGCTAAGGATGTCGCGAAGAAAAACAAAGGTTTGATCAAAGATAATAAATCATTTTCACCTCCTAAAGAAATTAAAGAATTCCGAAAAGCATATTCTGATCTGTTAAAGGAGTTTGATAAGCCACTTATTGTCTATGTCGATAATTTAGATCGCTGCTCTCCATTTAATGCTATTTCGACCCTTGAGGCGATCAGGTTATTTCTATTTTTACCCAATACTGCATTTGTTATTGCCGCCGATGAGGACATGATCCGCTTGGCAGTGCCTGAGTATCACAAAGGTGCATCTCAACGACATCAAACTGATTATTTAGACAAGCTTATTCAAATTCCTGTGCATGTACCAAGACCCGGCGTTCTGGAGATAAGGGCATATTTAATGATGCTTACTGCTCAAGATCACGGCGTTACCGATGCGCAATTAGAAACGATAAGATGTGCCCTTGAAGAGTCATTAAGGCTGTCGTGGAAACAACCACAAATTACCGTTGACGAGCTACTTCAAGATCACGAGATTGAAAAGCATTCCGAACTCAGAAGTAAATTTGTGGTTGCTGAACAGTTAGCTCCACTATTAGCTGAATCCACAAACATTAACGGCAACCCTCGCATAGTTAAGCGATTACTCAATCAGGTTAAGATGAGAAAGAAAACCGCTCATCGCAGAGGAATGCAGCTTGATGAAAAAACTATCACTAAGCTGGTAATTTTTGAGAGGTGCTTAGGCACTCAGGCTACCAACAAGCTTTATGAATTAATTGATAAGGAAAACGGATATCCAAAAGTATTAGCGGATCTTGAAAATTCAGAAGTCGAATTTGACGAAATTAATTTACCTGAAGAGTGGAAACTCGACCTAGCTTTTATTGATAAATGGTCGAAATTACCTCCCATGTTCACTGAAATGGATTTGACACCAGCGGCATATCTGAGCAGAGAAAGCATTCCAATGGGGGCTGTTAATTCGGTAATGTCTGGAGCCGCTCAAAAACTCGTAGAAGAATTAATGAAGCAAAAGGTAAGGGTCAGTGGCGTTAACTCTACTGCGATTACCACAACTCCGAAGGAAGAATACATGTCAGTCATGGATGGTTTGATTGAAAACTTTAAGTTGATTGGTGATTGGACCGAAAGACCAACAGGCATTTATGGGGCTGTGTTACTTGCCAAGCAGGATGATAAATGTAGCTTAAGTCTTCTTACATTTTTAAAAAGCTTGCCCCGCCAAAGATGGCTTAATCCAATTTTAAAAGAACTAGAGGGAACTAAGTAATATGGGTACGTCCGCATCGTCAACAGGACCAAATAATAAGAGTCCACTTATTCCATCTTGGGCAGAGCAAGGAGATCCTGTCACAATAGAACCTGCATCAGGTACTGATGGGGATGAGCAAGCTGGCTCTGATAATAATCAAGCTGATGATCAGAATGACAATAGCAATGATATTGACAATGACAAGGTTCAACAAGAAATCGGTGGTTCACCTACAGCAACACCGCCTCCAAATAGGTTTGCCAGTGCCAGAAGAGCATTTGGTAAATATGCGCAAACAGGTGGCTCAACCTCAGATCTAAGGCGTTCATTAAAAAGTTACTCTAGAAAAGGCTCTGGCGGAGGTAAAAGCACAAGCAGGAGACTATCAAGCGGCATAACTGCTGGTTCTGGATTGCTTGGTGTCATGCGTGGCGACACCGTAACGGTTAATAATCAAAGCTTATCATTAGGTGATCTAACTGGGCTATCGACTGATCAAGCAATCGACAAAATTGCTAGCCATTTAGCGCCTGATAATGCCGATTCGGATGCTGTAAGAGTTGCGTTGGATTACGCACTAGAAGAAGCACTCCCCGATACAGAAGAATTTGACCCAAACAGTTTTACTGACGAAGTTATCCAAGAAGCCATAGGCTGTTATTTAACAGACCTTATTTTTCAGGATGTGGTTGAAGGCATGGGCAGAGCTTGGTTTCATGTTGAGCCAGCAAGCAAGCATCATCAAATGGAAGTTGAATTAAGGGAACTAATAAAAGTGATTACACAAGAGCAGTTAGACAAAGTAACTAATGGCAACCCCAGTACTATTAGCAAAGAAAATATTACTAAAATTCAAGCCGATGCTATTGCTATGACGGTTGATGAATGGGAGAGCTTTAATGACTAATTTTTACTTTAACCATGACCCTGCTAACTTGCCTGACTTTTCTGATGATTGTCATCCTGTCCAAATGTTTCATACGCATCAAAATGACATCACTAAGCACAGCTTGGTGTCAAAACAACTACTACAAACAGTTCGTGATTTAGGATTGAATGTAGATGCTGATTCAATAGATCTGATAACAATTGCTACCGCCGTTACCGCTGCTGATACATTTGAATTAAGGGATAATGCAGAAAATGCATGGGCTAGAAAAATGCATTTGCATGTTCCTGTAACTGATGAGGATATGTGGAATTTTGTAGAACCTGAACTGAGTTCTTTGCTCAACTTTCTTACAGGCGATCAATGGCTGTTTACTTTTGAAAAAACAACTATGCCGATGCCGACTCCTAAAGCAAGTGAGCAAGCGAAAGCAAAAGCAAAATCATTAATTGGACTCAACTCTGTTTGCCTTTTTTCTGGTGGTCTTGATAGCGCAGTTGGTGCAATTGATATTTTGAACGGAGAATCAGATTTAAAGCCTCTCTTGGTTAGTCACGCTTATCGTGGTGATGGCGCTAAGCAAGAAGACATTAAGCAATTATTATCCCCGCCATTCGGCGAATTGTCCTATTCAATGTCTCCCCATATTATTAAGCACTTAGAAGGTAAAACTGACATTAGTATGAGGGGAAGAAGCTTTAACTTCCTAGCTATGGCGGTACTTGGTATATCAGCCTTAAGAAATGCTAATTGCGATAGCAGTATTGAAACTATTGTCGTCCCAGAGAATGGCTATATTTCTATAAATCCGCCGCTTACCAGAAGACGGATTGGTAGCCATAGCACTAGAACTACTCATCCTAATTTTCTAAGCAGGCTTGAATCTTTGCTTAGAGACACTGGGTTTCATGTCAAATTTGTAAACCCCTATCAATTCAAAACTAAAGGTGAAATGTTAGCGGAATGTGTTGATCAAGACGCAATTAGAAAAGCAGTTCCCCTAAGTGTTTCATGCAGTCATTGGCACAGAGAACATAAACAGTGTGGGCATTGTGTACCTTGCCTTATTCGAAGAGCGTCAGTTTTTCATGCTGGTTTTACACAAGATGCGCCATACAAGACAAAGCGGTTGAGAGATCTTATCAAAGAAAAAGATACTCGCGATGATCTCCAAGCGGTTCAAACTGCCATTATTAGATTGAAACAATCCGATAACTATCGTTCTTGGCTTCGAAGTTCAGGGCCAATACCACAAGAAAAAGATATACGAGAAAAATTAGAATCAACTATTAAGCGAGGATTGGCAGAGGTTGAATTATTTCTCCAAGCGGATAAATCGTCATGATGGATCTTCATTGCCACGTTGATTTATATCCAGATCATCAAGAGGTATTGAACGACATAAAAAGCAGTAATTATTACGTGCTATCAGTAACTACGGTGCCTTCAGCTTTTGAAGGTACTGTCCAGTTAACAAGTGGCATAAAACACTGTAAGACGGCCTTGGGGCTTCACCCTCAACTTGCTCATCTAAGAAAAAATGAATTAGCACTATTCGATAAGCTAGTTGATAGAACTAGATATATTGGAGAAATTGGACTGGATGGCTCAAAAGGTTACGCTGATTACTTTGATGATCAATTAGAGGTTTTCACGCATATTCTAAAAAAATGTGAAGGCTTTGATGACAAAATACTAACTATCCATAGTCTTAACGCGACTGGTGAAGTTCTTGAACAACTTAAGTTACATCCCAATGCTGGTACTTCTATTCTTCATTGGTTTTTAGGTACTAAGAAGCAAGTTCTAGAAGCCGTCGAGCTAGGCTGTTTCTTCTCTATTGGGCCAGCCATGCTAACTTCAGCCAGAGCTAAAAAAGTAATATCGTGGATACCTCAAGATAGAGTTCTACTCGAAACTGATGGACCTTTCGCCAAAGTGGCGGGGAATATTCTGTTTCCTTCAAGTGTTGGCACTGTTACTGAATATCTGGCTGAAATTTGGTGTAAAAATAAGGCTTTGATAATAGAAAAATTGTCAGTAAATCTTAGGTGTTTAACATCAGTCAAGTAACTAATTATACGTCACGTAATCTTATAACAATTTTATTCAGGTTTAATCGGTTTGTTTGAAGTATTTGTATTAGCTATAGCACTCAGTATGGACGCGTTTGCAGTATCCATAGGCTTAGGTTCTAAAAAAGTAGTAAATGCTGAAAAGCTCTTTATTAAAGCCGCTGCTTATTTTGGTTTTTTCCAAGGCTTTATGCCTCTTTTAGGCTATTACAGCGGTAAAGGTTTATCATCTTGGATTGAAGATTATGCACCTTGGATAGCTTTTATTTTGCTAGTATTTATCGGTGGCAAAATGATTTATGAGTCCCAATCTGAAGGAATTGAAGAAGATATTGCTAATGTTACTCATCGTGTGCTATTTGTTCTTGCTCTTGCCACCAGTATTGATGCAATGGCGGCAGGTTATGCAATCACATTGCTTGAGGTAGATATAGCCGTAGCTTGCTTGATAATAGGCGTCACGACGTTTGCCTTTAGCTGGATTGGTGTGAATATCGGCGAAAGAAGTGGCGTATGGCTGGAATCTAAAGCTGAACTATTTGGTGGTTTAGTGTTAATCGCAATCGCATTTAAGATATTACTTGGTTGACACAGAACCACCGAATACTAGGCTACTTACCTGAGCAACATGCATTGCCTTCTTGAATAGGAGGACACTTAACTGTTCCATAAGAGCAATAAACGCAACAATCACCTTTTAACGGTTTAAGTAGTGCTTTACAGCTTTCGCATTCGTAATACCATTGGCAAGCGTTTGTAGGCATGGTTTCAACTTTGCTAAATCCACATTCAGGGCAAGTGATTTTAGATTCTAGTTCTATACCTTGCATACTGGTTCCTTAATGGGCTTAACAATATCTAAAATAGACATTACGACCATCCAAATGATCCCAAAGTAAAATAAGTAAGTGCTCCAGTCGTATTGCCATAAAGGATAAAGGGTCAGCAATACTGCAATTGGGCCAATGACACTTAAAACGCCTCTCAATGAATCTCGATGTTGATACCAATTATAGAAATTAACTAACAACGCTAGTGAAGCAAATAATGGCAATAAGGTGTTCACCGCTATCCCTTCAAAATGTGAAAGAAAACCTAACCCAAGAGCAGATGCCAATAAGCCGAGTGCAGGAAAACATGCTGTGCAGCTAAGGGCGGCTAGCCAAACGCCACCAGAACCTACTTTATCTAGAATTTTATTGATCATAACTATCTACCTCAATTTTTAAGGTAGTATAAACTCCGTACATAAGTACGGGGTCAATAGCTATTTAAGTGAATTTATTACCGGGCAGGATTGAGGGTCTTGATTGGCCTTGCAAGAATCTGTCATATCTTGAATTACTTTCTCTAATCGCTGTAAATCAGCAATTTTATTACGAATGAGATTAAGTTTTTGCAACCCCATCGACTCAATATCAGCGCAACTGTCACTTAGTGACATAAGCGATTCAATTTCTTTCAGCGTAAACCCTAATGCTTTAGCTTTCAGAATAAATTTGAGTTGACTGGTAAGGGCATCGCCATACATTCTGTAACCAGACTCTGGTTTTAAAGGTTGCTCTATCAGACCTTGGCGCTCATAGAAACGGATTGTTTCAACATTGATATCTAAATCTTTTGCCAGTTTTCCAATGGTTCTCATAAACATACTCTTTAGAAGCAGAAATATCATTATACAATTAATGCGGATTGCCTAAACTCAATTTTATTGCATGAACGGGGTCGCTAAGCGTCCTCTTTGTAGAATTAAGTTCACATATCCAGATCACTCTGACCGTCTCTTGTTCGCTCTTGCTGCCTGTCAGGTGAAGTCTAAGCCTAATCAACAAAACTGTAAGTTGAGATATGAGCTACTACATCTAATCTATTGTTTCGTTGAAACTAATTCAATAATTTCACCAGTAGACGTATCCACTCTTATTTCTGTATGTTGCCCTGAATGCTGAAGTTGATTTTGTAAATCGGCATTAATCAGTTTGAGCTTATCTATTTCTGCGTACATTTCACTCAACAACACTAATAACTTTGTATCTTTATTATCGATTTCCTTAGTGCCGATATTATTTTTTTGCTTTTCTTTAGCAAGCTTGCTTTTTAGTTCGGCTACCTTTGTTCTGAGTTGTTTTATTAAATTATCTTTATTTTTTTCTTCCCAAGTTAATTGAGCTTTTTCAATACTTTCTCGTAACTTTACCCATTTTTCTTCTTCTTTAGATAGATTCGCAATATTTCTTTTAGCTCTCGTTGCTACTGCATTTTTGGTTATCTTGCTGCCATCAGATTTCATCTCTTCAAAAGCACGTTTTATATCATCATATGCGCTACTCATGCTTGTTCTCCTTGGTTTGTATGCGCTTTGCCTTCATCTAATACATAGTCAGCTGCTGCTATATTATTTTTCCAGTGAATAGCAAATAGCTCGTAATCTTCTTGCTCTTCTGTGGTTGATGCTGCATATGCCTCTAGTTTCTGGGTCGCATCTTTTTTTATCACTTGCCAATTGACCTTGTGGCGTTTGGTAATGATTTTACTACCACAATACACACAGCCACTAGGGATTCCTGCTCCTTTTATCTTGCAAGCTTCTCCCGCAGTGCAGTACCCCGTAGGCAAGCCACGTATGTTTTTAATATTTTTGACGAGAAATTTTTTCAGTTCTTCAATTGAACTGAAATGGATCTGCTTAATCACAGTCGAATCTTTACTTTGACTATCAGTAATACCTATTATCAGATCTTTAGATGTTTTATTAATTTGCTCACCAGCACCACCTTTAAGTGATTGTGACTCGGCTTCATCTATTAACTCTTCTGCAACACGGTCAATTAAAATCTCATTAAACTCTTCAGTAGTTTTAATTAAAGTTGTTGAGGCCAAAAATGCTCTTCGAGTATAAACAAACGTCATTAGGCTGGTTAAATGTTTAAATTGATATCTAATATCATCAAGCTCACCTAATTTATTGGCAATGACAAAGTAGGCCAACGTATGTCGAAACATGTGAGCGGTTAATCTAAACGTATCGCCTTCTTCGTATGGGACACCTCTATTCTCTCCTCTAACTTCTTTGTAGTTAGATTCAAGGCGTTCAAGCTCTGCTATATCATCATCGTCTAGAGTTAAGTCAAAAAGCTCAATGTTTTCACTGTTTTTAACCTCAAATTTTGTGAATCGCCCAGCATCGCTAAAACTAACACTACAGCTACTATGTGAAACCCCGAAAAGACGGTTTCTTTCTAACCCTTCTTTCAAGTTGTGTGCTTGACTACTTGTTATATTGGCTCTGCATGAAGAAAGTACAGCTTTTGCCCTTTCTTGCATACCGAACACATATTTTTCGTAAATACCAACACACTCATGTACTTCAGCGTTTGAAAACCATTCCATCTCAACCTTACTGTTGTCGGTTTTGGTCATGATTGCCGTAATGTAATAAATATCATCTTTGTAATTGGCACAGCCAACCTTGCATGTAAGTACTTCGTTATATCTCATGCCTGTATAGGCCAAGATATTAATGTATGTGGCTAATTTTAAATCTTCTAATTCTTCGGATAATTGAATGAATTCCACTTCATCGGGTAAGTTTCTTACATGTTTTGCTATTAGCTCACCTGTACTAATTTTGGGCGGTGGTTCAACGGAGCCTTCATTTAAACTATCTATTAAGCGTGCATTTAATTCTAGCCATCGTTCTATCTTATCCTTAGAGTTTTCAACTATTTTTTCTGCAAACTTCAGAATTTTTTTCATTACTTTAGTAGGAATGACAGGGTGCGAATAAGTGACTGGTCTCGGATGGTGTAACTCGTTTAGTTGGTTAAGTACATCAATAAAAACACTACACACCTTAGGGCCAAAAAGACGAAAGCTGCGCTGCACGTCAAATAGTTTAGTAAATGAGTGTGATTGTCTGTAAATAGCTATTTTCCTGACTTCATATAAATAGTCTTTTATGAGATTCCTAATAACTAAGTCAGATTTGAACTCCAACTCATGAAATGAGTGATAACCTCTTTGTCTTAAGAAGGCTGCAAATAAATTTAGATACGTTACATCATTTTGAAGTGTAGAGATTTTTAGAGGTTTACCGCCTACAACATCACCATGTGTGAGTTTAATTAGTGAATAAATTCGAATTTGATATGCTAATTCATCAACACCTTTAAAATTCACATTTCTTTGCGTTTCTTCATAGCTTATCCAAGTGTCATCGCCAAAGTGAATAGTGCCATGTTTAGCAATATTCAATGCTCTGTTTTCCCACAAAGCAATCGAATTAAAAGCGCTAGTATCATCAACTTTAAAATCTTCTAACACCTGAACCAAAGGTTTTATAGTGATTTGACCTGTATGTGTTTTTACAACAGCGATATCAAGTAGTTTTGTTTTAGTTATCTCTTTGGTCATAGCAAACCTGTGTTTTTCCAATGAGGATGAATACCCTCTGTTCTCAATAGTTCTTTTCCATCAGTCACAGCTTGAGCATTAAGCTTGGCAATATCAGCTAATATTTCGTTAACCCTATTTTTCAACTGCTCTATGTTTTCCAGTTGCTCTGTTATAGAGTCAAATGTTGCGGCTGAGTTTTCCATATCAGCAACAACAAAATCCCGGTATGACAAAAGTTTCCAAACATGCAATGCGTCAGCAACACAGCGATAGAACGGACACCACAAGCATGCGTTAAAGTCGGCACATGCATGCTCGTTTGTATCTCGCTGGTCTAATAATTTCCTGTTTTGTGATTCGAATGCCACTACTGCGGATTTATCTTTTGAGTTAATGCATGTGCCATTCGGGACTTTTTTACCGTCTTCTGGTGGAGTCTGCAAAATGATTACTTTGTCGGTAACATCGCGAACAAAATAGTCTGCCATTGTTTTTGTCGCTCTGTTGATTGTCATTGCAACATCTTTGTTATCTTGCATTAAATAATGACGCAAGAACGTTTCATAAGAGTGCTTGCCAGCTTTTTGATACCACTTAAATTCTTTGGCAACTTTTCGGTAAATGTAGTTAAGCCCTGATTTTCTGATCTTTTGCGAATTAAATACGATATCACACCCAAGCTCAGTCAATATCCTATCTATAGTGGTCTTGAAACGTGATGCTGTTAATAATTGAATCTTTACTTCTCCAATACTATTTACTTTGGGAAAAACAAAAATTCTTTTTGATAGGTTCTCAATAGAAGGGCGGTAAATAGACGTAAGTTTAGTCGCAGCCTTAATATCAAATATTACTGGTTCGACAACGTCGCCGTATAAGACGCCTTCTTTTTCTAGATCTTCGGCTTTAATTTCAAATTTATGCCATTGTGTTTGATAATTAGCTCGGCGTTTAAATAAACGAAGAGCAGGAGTTTTACTTGAATGTAATGGCGTGTTAAAGAAAAACAAGTCGTCAGTATCAAGCTCTAGCGTAGGAGTTGAATTCCAACCAGTTTTCAATATGACTTTTGCTGCATAAAGTGTAACTTTGTCTTTAATTGTGAGTAAGGTCTCAGAAAGCCCTTTTTCTATGTAATATGCTAATTCTACTACTTCTCTATATGAGTAGAGCTTATCTTGATTCTGAGAGAGTTGCTCTTGATGTTGTGCAGTTAATTCGGTGTTGACCGGAAAGCTTTTAATAGTATCTAGACCATAAAACGATAGTAATTTGTCGATAGCGCTCTGATATTGATTACCAACAAAAACCGACAAATCGCCTTGTTTTGATTTTAGTTGAATTGCCTCTCTTATAGCCTTTAGTATCTCACAGTTATTTTCAACAAAAGCATGAACCCCATGATTGGCAATAAGCTTCATTTGTTCATCTGTTAATGATGATGCATTTTCTTTCAATGCTCTAGCCATACTACCTATGTAACCTTTGAGAGTGACGATGCCTATGCTCTCGCCATCAATTCGCTTTGTAAAAACTTTATGGTATTCGACTAGGTTTTGATAAAATTTATAGGCATTGTCATATACCCACTCATGCTTCTGCCATTCGGTAGTGTCACTTTCTTTAAGGTAATAGCCCAATGAGTAGGGTAATAAACTTTCCTTTGCGATTTTTTCACCCGTAACAAAGTGGTAAAGGTCCAATGCAGCGTTTAGTAGCAGTAAAAACTGCTGGTTATTTTGAGTTTCTTCTTGGTAATGCTTATAAAGGTATTTAAATCCCTGAAGGCCATTTTCTGCAAACCCTTGAATTCCACGCTCACTAAGCAGCTTAATTATTGGTGATGCTACGCTACCAGCACTATTCAACCACCTTGGAAATGATAAAGTTGAGGATCTAACTCTTGTTGTATTAGCTTCCGAAGCGCTTGCTATCTGATTTTTCAAAAAAGCATCAACTTCATTGCCAAATTTGGATGATATGCTTTGTGCATACCCTATCACTTCGGCTTCAGTTTTAAATTGATTGACTCTAGCTTTACCCCACACATCGGGTAGTATAAATTTTAAAAAAGTACGGAAGTTGTGATTGCATATAAATGATGAAACGAATTCCCTATCCTTTAATGTTGCCAATAATGGCAGTTTGACGCGTTCAGTATTCTTAAAAGTATCATGTAGACAAATATTTATAATAGCAGTCGCAGTTTTGAGGATGTTGTCTCTAATAGAAGAATCTTTGAGGCTTAATTCTGGAAGGACGAGATAGTCCAGATATTTTTTTAGTAATTTACGAGTCTCTTTTACTTGATGGAATTCAAGTTCGAATAATTTAGTTATGTCGATTGAAGTAGCCCCATTTACTAGCCTAAAAGGAGCGTTGATAGCGTTATCATAAAAATGAAACTTAGCTATGTTTTCTAAAGCTTCTTCTATACGAGTAGCATAACTAGGTAGCTTGACATCATTTATTTCATTAATGCAAAAGTATTCCAGTTCTTGCCAAATTTCAAAGTCTGATAGAGCATTTAATCCCGAAGTTTGAATTGATGTCGCAGTATCTGCACTAACCTTATTAAGGGCTAGAGGAAGAATGTGCTGTAAACTGACACAAGCATTCCGCAAGCGACTCATTGAAATAGCAGTGTCGTCACCTGTGCTAATATTGCTTTCTTTGTCATATGCCCTGTTAAATAAAACGTCTAACTGTTCGGCTAGAACAATTGAATGAGGTTTAAATCTAGCAGGAATACGATTGGACTTCCGCGTTTTAACTTGCTGTAGCATCTTCAGCCTCACGCATAAGCAATTCGTTAACATCACCGTAGATATCTTTTACCCACTCTGACATCGCTCCGTATGCATCCACTGATACACTTTTGGCAAAGTCGATGTAACGTTTGGTTGTTTTAAAGCTTTCGTGACTCATCAAAGTCATTAGTGTTTGTCGGATGGAACTTTCTGATTCACCTTTGTCAATTAGGTATTTAGCGACATAAGTAGCAAAGGTAGCGCGTAAGTCATGGAATGTGCGTAATAGTATTTCTAATCCCTGCTTCCTTTGTTCTTTTCTAACTATGGAAATAGTATTCCCCGGTGTATCTTCGCTTATCCGCGATCCTGAACTATTCATAAACAAAGGAAGCGGATGTTCGCTATTGTCCATACCATGATTAGTCTCATGTTTGGTACGTCGCTTCATATTTTGAATTGTCAAAGTGTGATTGTACAAAAGCTTCATTAGAACTCGCGCTATTGTTAATCTCACTGGCTTATGTCCTTTTCGTACAATGTTCAATTTTGGAATACGTTTCTCGTTTTCTTTTTCATCAGGGTTAAAGAGGTCTTTCTGGTCGATGGCCGAAATTTCAAAAGATCGAAGTCCACCTAACAAGGCACACTGCAAATAAAGTTTATAAGTCTCTTTTTGAGCTGTATTCGTCTCCAGTAACTGTTTAAGTTCTTTTGGAGAATATGGTTGTAGACCTTTGTCTGGTGAGTCTTCTTTTTGTTTCAATGTATTTGGAATGCTCAAATTACTGACCCATTTCCATAAGCCCCCAGAACGATTGTTGCTGGTAGGTAATTGAAACAACGAACTGACACCTGATTTAGCTTTCGATTTAATACGTACCTGTTTGTATTCAAGTGAGAAGGGGAGGCTATCTATAGCTCCGCGCTTATGGCTCCATATATAGAATGCTTTAACAGCTCTAATTCGTTCTTGAGCGCTGTTAAAGCTTATGCGTTTAGACTTATCTTTGGTTTCGACTCTTTCACATAAATGTTTGTGATATCTCCACACAGGTAACCTAGAAATATCATCATCTACAGATTGTTTTGAAAGTGGTGCAGCTATTACTTCAAAATAGGATGCATCATCTTTATCCAACCAATCTAAGAAAGCTTTTAAGTGCTTAGCTATACTGCGAACAGACTTAACATCTAATGGCTTTCCCGGTTGGCTGGCATGATAAGCGTCACTAAAAGCCTCATTGTCTATTTGATTCTTTTTGAGACTGAAATGACCTTCAAAGCGGTGCATTAAAAATAAGTTCATTTCTTGGCATTCGGTGAAGCGAGTCGGGTGATATAGCACTGGAAAATTAGGTTCTATTTTATCGTGCCTATATGAGTGAGTTCTGATGCCTTTTTCAGTCTTAATAGGTTGCCCTGATTTATCGAGGTGAAAAGACATTCCTTTTCCAAAGTTGACTGATGTTTTAATTATTTTAGTTTTTGTTGTATTTCGAAGTATCATTTTCGTTCACCTTTGATTCTTAGCTAGAGTATGTGTGTAAAAACTTTTTTGTTCAAGTTTATTGAGGGTATGATAGTATTATATCAATTCGGGGGTGATTTTAGATGAAAGCCAAAACCTTACCGCCTCACAGCTGAAAACTATTATTACCCGTTGTGGTGAAGGTACTAAGTTAATTTGCTCTGGTAACCTTGCGCAAATAGATAGTAACTACTTAACTCCAGTTACTTCTGGTTTAACTTATATTGTGGAGCGCTTTAAAGATTTTGAAGGCAGCGCCACGGTTAACTTAAATGGTGTGGTGAGAAGCCGTTTAGCATCGTTTGCGGAAGAAAATTTATAACTTGCGCAGTCCCACTTGGCTCGCTAACCTTGTTGACAAATTTAGCGCCAAGCATCGGATTGTAGATTGAATTTTCTACCTTTAAAACATTACTATCGTTCACTGGCTGTGGCACTTATTGTGCCGCTGCTGGTGGCTTTTCTATTATGTTTACACTTATATAATATTAAATTAGATCGCGCCGTTGCTAAACGTGAAGCGGATTTTGCCAATATAGCAGCGCAAGTTGAGCATGCTATGAATGGTGCTGATGGCTTGATCAACACACTGTTCTCTTTATACGAGCAACCTTTGTCGTATCAATTTGAGCCGCAATGGCTTGAAGATATTAATCAGCAAGAGAATTATTATTACCGAAAAATCCCTGATGGAGGCGGTGAAATTGTCGGGCAAGGTAAGTTTTCGACCACTCCTAATGCGATAGCTCAATGGCAGCAAGTGATCGCCTTGGGACCTGCTTTTAATACCGCATTATCGTTAATTCAATCCTTATCGGCAGTTGCTTATGTTAATGAGCAAGGCTTTGTTTATATAAAACGTCGTCGTGATGAAGATAGCCTAATGTTAACTCAAGTATTGGATGGCCAGTTGCGCCCAGCACTGGCTGACAATTCACTGACATCAAGTGCGATAGTAGAGGTGGCTGGTAAAAATTACTTATCAATAGGGCGTGCGCGTGAGCAGGGCAGTGAAGATTATATTATTTTGATTTATGACTTATCGGCAGTATCGCAATGGCTAAAAAAAATATCGCCGCGCAGTGGCGAATATATATTTTTAAATAGTGCGCAGCACGTCATTATCAGCTCACTTTACGATATTGAAGAAGACACGCCATTAGCGGAGTATTGGCCTTCAGCTAAAGCGTCATTAGCAGAATTAGATAATCAGGGTAATCTCACTCTTTTACAAGCGCAAAAGCAGCTACCAATTTATGCGGGTTATTTTGCATCACATGATGAATTAGCCTCACCGATTGTAACTGATGTATTAATTGAACTTACTTTTTTGAGTATGTTTTTAGTGATGATGTTCAGTACCTTGTTATGGTTAAGCCAGCGTATTTTTGTGAAACCCATGACATATTTAATGGCGTATCTTGAGCAAAATGAGGAGCATTATAAAGATTATTCAAATTATCATATACCAGCAAACTGGCAGCCGTGGTTTAGCCGAATCAAGTGGGTACTTAACAAAAATCAGCAGTTGGTAAACTCATTGCAGCAGGCAAATAGTGAACTTGATGATCAAGTAAAAATAAAGACCCGTGAACTCGCACGCAGTTATGAGGCTAAAGAACGCCATTTAGCATTATTGAATACTATGCTCAATAGTGTGCCAGATCTTATTTATTTTAAAAACATTGATGGCTCATTCTTAGGATGTAATCGTGCTTATGAACAATACATAGGTATTGAGCAAGGGCAGTTAGTTGGTCAGCAGTTATGTGATATTAGTGATGATAATGGCCAGATCAGTGAATTAGAGCAACAAGTTTTAACAACCAAAATGAAAGCTGAGCAACGACTTGAAACCCAGCTACAAACCTTTCAATTAACCATCGCGCCATTTTATAACGATCAAAATCAGTTACTAGGTTCAATGGGAATTGGCCGGGATATAACCGCCCAACAACAAGCTCTTTTGGCATTAAAAGCGTCAGAGTCTAAGTTTCGCAGCGCCATAGAGTATGCAGCTAATGGGGTGATTTTACTTTCACTTGAACAGACCGTATTACAACTTAATCGAACTGCGCGAAAGATTTTTAAGATTGATAAAACTGAGCAGGATTTATTATTAGTGGATTTATTTCCACGGCAACAGTGGCAAGAAATAGCAACGCTTTTAGCTTTATTGCTGAGTGAGAAAAAGAAAGTTTACCATCTTACTTTAGGACAAGAAGAGCTAAATTGCTGGTGGCAGCTGAGTGTCTCTTTAGTATGGGATGAGCAACAAGCACCTTACTATTATGTTATTCATATTCAAGATGTCAGTGCATTGACTCAGGCCAAACAAGATGCCGAGCGGGCAACCGAGGCCAAAAGCCGATTTATTGCTAACTTAAGCCATGAAATACGCACGCCACTGCATGCTGTGACAGGCCTTATTGATATGGTAACTCAGCAAGGCTTAACAGCGCAGCAGCAACAGCATGCAGTTCAAGCAAAAAATGCTGCGCAAAGTTTATTAACCATGCTTAATCGAATGCTTGATTTTGCGCGAATCGAAAATAACCAAGTGCAATTAGACTTAGTTGATTTTGCTGTAGTTGCACTTGTTGACAGCTGCGAGAGTGTATTAATAGGGCTCTGCCAGCAAAAGTATTTGGCTTTTAATATCGATATTGATCCGCTAATTGCTCCGCAGTTAGTCGGCGATTACATTCGCTTACAGCAAGTGCTCGGTAATTTACTAACCAATGCCGTGAAATTTACTGAACATGGCAGTATCACTTTGAAAATAACAGCCGTTGAATTGACGCCAACAAAACAAACTCTGTGTTTTAAAGTGATTGATACCGGGATCGGTATTGATAAAGCTGATCAGAGTCGATTATTTGACGCATTTACGCAAGGCGACGAATCACTCACTCGCACCCATCAAGGCGTTGGTCTAGGGCTCGCTATAGTCAAACACGAATTGGCATTAATGGGAGCTGAAATTAAAGTTGTCAGTAATAAAGGCCAAGGTAGTGAGTTTTTCTTTACTATAACCTTTAATGTTGCCGCTCAAATCGACCCTATCGCCTGGCACAATACTTTAGTGATTCATTCTGAGCGGGGAATTAATTTACCTGCCGCATTAGCGCCATTAAAACCGCTAGAATTTTCTGAGTTAGCTGAATTAACAGACCACGCTGTATTAGCAGATTATCAGCGGATCATCATTAATGACGTTGATCTACCGAGAGTAATAACGCGAGACAATATAAAAACAGCATTGATGAGTAATAACACGCAGCTTTATGTTGTTAAAAATGCTCCAAATACTCCGCTGCCTACTCTTAAAGGTATGCAAATGTGCAGCGTGAAAAGTTCTGCATTAGTACAACGAATACAGCAAGTTGAGCCGGTATCTAAACGCCCTGATGTAAATCTGACAACGGCAGAGAGTAAACTCAACGTTGCGGGCTTACTAGTGTTAGTTATTGATGATAATCAGCTTAATTTAGATATTATTAGTAATATCTTAAGCCAAGCACATATTAATGTCATGACAGCAAATTCGGCGATGGCAGGGATAGATTTGGTTGCACAAGTCATGCCTGATCTGATCTTAATGGATATTCAAATGCCAGAAGTCGATGGGTTGCAAGCAACCGCTTTATTGCGACAACGTTATGATCAACAGCAATTACCTATTTTTGCGCTAACTGCGCATTGTGAAGCAGCTGACGAGCAACGCTCACTTGCAGTGGGTATGAATAAACATTTAACAAAACCAGTAGTTGCAGCGACGTTATTAGCGGCGATAAATGAGCTGAAAATTACCGGCGCTGTTTTTTATAATCATTCTTTTGCATTAGAACAATTCTCGGGCCATAATGATTTACTACAGGTTATGTTGGGTAAACTTGCTAAGTTGTGTGTAAGCCATCTGCAGCAATTAAAAGTGCCGATGCAAACAAAAGCGTTGGAACGATTAGTGCATAGTATTAAAGGTGTGTCAGGAAACCTTGGCTTTAATCGCCTAAGTGCTACCGCTCAGCAATTAGAAAGTAGACTACGTAAGACACCAGACGTAGGGCAAATATCCCTGAGTCAGTTAGAGTTCGAATTAGTACAAGTAAATAGATACATTCAAATACAAGGCTCAGTAAATGTTGAAGAAAGCCAAAATACTGATCGTTGATGACGACCCATTAAATCGATTAGTGTTGGAAAAAACATTAGCGAATGATCACGAAATATTTTTAGTTGAAAGTGGTGAAAAAGCCCTGACATTTGTTAAATCAACGGCGGTTGACTTAATTATACTCGATATTGTAATGCCCGGCATTAATGGCTATGAGGTATTAATTCAGTTAAAAGAAAATTCAACTACGCACGCTATTCCAGTTATCTTTATTTCAGCTAATACAAGCCATGATGATGAAGCGAAAGGGTTTGAATTAGGCGCAATGGACTATATTGCTAAGCCATTTAGTCCCGCAATAGTACGTGCACGAGTGCGTAATCAATTATTGATCAAGCAAAAAAATGATTTGTTAGAAATGCTCGCCTCAATTGATGGGCTGACAGAAATACCTAATCGGCGTTATTTAGATGAAAGCTTATCGCGAGAATGGCGTCGCAGCCGTCGAGCTGGTACACCGTTATCGGTGCTATTAATAGATATAGACCACTTTAAGCGTTACAACGATTGTTATGGCCACCGTGCCGGGGATGACTGCCTTAAACGTGTTGCACATGCATTAGTTGCAGCGTGTGAGCGAGGTACTGACTTTGTTGCGCGCTACGGCGGTGAAGAATTTGCTGCAGTATTACCCGACATCAACCAGTACGAGGCATTGGAATTTGCTAATAAACTCAGAGATGCTGTTAATGCGCTTGCTATACCGCATAAAGCATCACTCAATGCCGCTCACATTACGATAAGTATTGGGGTTGCTACAACTGAGTTTGGTCAAGTTTATGCTGAGCATATATTACTTGAAGAAGCCGATTTAGGTTTATATCAAGCTAAAGATAGTGGTCGCGATAAAATTATCGCTCGAGTTATTGACGCAAGTTAGTAAAGTCAGTTATTACAGCAAATAAAGAGTGAATATGCTCCACTCTTTACTGCTTTAGTTTTGTGTCTAAATGGCGCTAAGTGAATTATAAATACTATCACCCACACCAATCAGTTTTTCGTTTTTAAAGACCAGTGGAGTACATTCATCTTTTGTCATTTTTCCGTCAGAGTGAATACTATGGGTGGCATAAAATAGTACTTGGTATACATCACCGTCTTTTTTTAATAATTCTGTAAAGTCGGGAGTTTTTAATTTATTTAATACATTTTGATAGCTGGTATCTAAAGTGAGCCCCGAGATGCTTTCACGATTAAATTGATGATGTTCTTCCCAGCTTGAACTATTACCAGCCCAATGCGTTTCTGCTTCACCATCGGATACTGCAATTACACAACCAGTAAGAAGAGGGGCTGCAAGCGCGGCAATTAAAAGTACTTTTTTCATTATTTTATCCTGGATACTAAATATTGATTTTAATTTATCTATTAGCTAGCAAAGAACTAGCCAATATTTTATGTTATTTAAAATCAATGAATTAGATTTTTTTTGTAAGGTGGTGAATTATATTTAACCACCTTTTATAGCGTGACTAACTAAAAGTTAGTTGATTAGACCAGTCTATTTAAACTTTCACCTTGGCTAAATGCGCTAATATTTAAGCTGACTTGCTTTACTAAGCGAATGATTGACTCTTCACTGGCCCATGCAATATGTGGAGTCAGTATTAAATTATCACCACGATAAGCGGCCAATGGATTATCCTTCGCAGCTGGTTCTTTACTTAATACGTCAAATCCCGCTCCTGCAATTTGGTTATTGCTCAGTGCGTTGGCTAAATCAGCTTCATTAACGATACCACCGCGCGCGGTGTTAATTAAAATGGCATTGGGTTTCATCATAGCAAGTTCAGCAGCACCAATCAGATCACGACTTTCATCGGTTAAAGGGCAGTGTACACTAATAATATCAGCTGTTTTTATTGCTTGGTAAAATTCTGTTCGGCCCTCTCTAGTTACTTGGTTTTTACGCTCACTGATAATTACATTGGCACCAAAAGCACGTGCAACATCCGCAACAGCTTTACCAAGCGAACCATAACCGATAATTGCCAGAGTTTTACCTCCTATATCATTAAAACGGTAATCAAGGCGGCAGAACATCTCGCTTTGTTGCCATAACCCTTGTTGGCAATCAGCAATGTAGCGGTGAGTATTACCCAGTAAATTTGTGATCAGTGCAAAGGTATGTTGTACAACCGAAGGTGTTGAATACCCGGCCACATTGGTAACGGCAATGCCAAACTCTTTAGCGGCGACTAAATCAACATTGTTAGTGCCAGTTGCGGCTACACATATGAGCTTTAATTCAGGGAGTTTTGCCAGTGTTTCGCGATTAAGTACCACTTTATTGGTGATCAAGACATCAGCGCCTGCACTATGCGCTAATACTTGTGCTGGACTGGTTAGTGAATAACTAGTGAAGTTGCCAAGTTTTTGAAAAGGTTCAAGGGATGTGCCTGCAAGCGTAGCAGTATCGAGAAGAGTAATATTCATGAGCTTTCCTTATAATAAAAATTTATAAATGCTTGACCTTGGTGTGTACTCTAAGGTTTATACTCAGCATCAGTTGATAATATGTTAATTGGAGACGGTGATGAAAATAGGCGAATTTGCCAGTCAATTAGGTGTCTCTACAGATACCCTAAGGTACTATGAAAAGCATGCTGTGTTAACGCCTTCAGCGCGAACGCAAGCTGGTTATCGAGATTATAGCCAAACCGATCTTAAGCAAATGATGTTTATTTTGCGCGCTAAAAATGTTGGCTTTAGCTTGGCTGAGATCAAAGAACTATTACAAATTAAATTTAAAAAACATCAGCATTCTTGCCATGAAGTTAAAAACTTAACAATACAAAAGCGTGACTTAGTCGCAGAGCGTATTGCTGAATTAACACGTTTTCATCAATCATTATCCGTGTTAGCTGATAAGTGCTGCGGAGGCAAAGAGCCCGCAGATAACTGTTCGATATTAACCACTTTGGAGGACATTGATGGACTTAATCAATAATTTTTGGCAGTTATTTTTATTATCTGCACCTTGGTTAATGCTCGGTTTATTAATAGCTGGGTTATTAAATGTGTACTTACCGGCTGATTTCTTAAATAAACACTTGGGAAAAGAAGGTTTTTGGACGACTGTTAAAGCTGCTTTAATTGGCGCACCAATGCCATTATGTTCGTGCGGTGTAATACCTGCTGCAATTGGTTTAAGACGTGCAGGCGCTTCAAAAAGTGCTACCACTGCGTTTTTAGTATCGACGCCAGAAACAGGGGTTGATTCGGTGTCGGTATCGTATGTGTTACTAGGTCCTTTTATGGCAATAATTCGTCCAATAGCGGCGATTTGCAGTGCTATTGTCGCTGGTGTCTTAGTGGGGCGTGATGCTGAAAAAACGCAAACTACAGATCACATCAGTGAAGTTAATAATGAGCAAAAGCGAGCAACGACAATAAGTTGCAGCTCAACTAAACTAGCTACGGTCGAAGAGAAGATAAGTTGTTGTTCAACGAAATCAGCAGTGGTCGAAGAGAAGATAAGTTGTTGCTCAACGAAATCAGCAGCGGTCGAAGAGAAGGTTAGTTGTTGTTCAACTAAACCAGCAGCGGTTGAAGAGAAGATAAGTTGTTGCTCAACGAAATCAGCAGTGGTCGAAGAGAAGGTTAGTTGCTGTTCAACGAAACCAGCAGCGGTTGAAGAGAAGGCAAGTTGTTGCGATACATCAAGTGCAGCACCAGCCAGCCAATGGCAAAAGATGAAACAGGCAGTGAGTTTTAGCTGTAACAAATTGCTATCAGACACTATGAAGTGGTTAATGATTGGTTTGTTCTTTGCAGCCTTAGTGCAAACTTATGTACCAGAATCATTTTTAACCCAATGGGGCAGTGGTATTTTGGCTATGCTGGTGGTGATCGTGATTAGTATTCCCATGTATATTTGTGCGACCGCATCAACGCCGATTGCAGCTGGTTTGTTATTAAGTGGCGTAGCACCTGGCGCTGTTTTAGTCTTTATGTTGGCAGGTCCTGCCACTAATGTCGCGACGCTTGGCGTGGTTGCCAATGAGCTTGGTAAGCGTGCAGTGGTTGCTTATTTAGTTGGTGTAATAGGTGTCGCTTTGATATTTGGTTTTTTAACCGATTATTTAGTGGCTGAATTTGGCTTTGTTGTTACACCATTATTAGGTGATGAACATCAAGTGCTACCACATTGGTTAACCCTTCTCTGTGGTACTATTTTAGCACTGTTAATGGCGCGTTTAGTTCTTAAAGGAGCGTTTAGTAAATACCGCAGCACTGGTAAGAGCATTGCATAATTGAATGTTATTAAAAAGATTTTTAGCTGTTATAAAATATAAACAATGGACCAAATTAATGACTTAGTTCGCATTTTAGGTTGTCTGAGTTATAATCGCCTATAGAATATAAACGGTGCGCACGAGCGCACCGTTTTTTTAACTTTAAAGATGCAGTAATGAGTGAACCAGTGGACAAGTACGCAGATATAAGACCTTACAATGATGATGAAGTAGCCGCTTCGGTTGCACGCTTGATTGATGATAATGCGTTTATTGATGTAGTTGCAAAATATAACTTACCGCGTTTTTTATCAGCTGTACCCTTTTTATCTAGAACATTGGTAAAGTATCAGTTACGTAAAAAGTGGGGCGCTATCAACAGTGTTGAGCAAGTTCAACAAATCGTTGCTAAGTATTTAGCACAGCTGGTAAAACGCACCACAACTGAGGTGACCTTTTCTGGTTTGGATCAACTCGATCCAAAGCAAGCGTATTTGTTTATCTCAAATCATCGCGATATCGTACTTGATCCTGCTTTAATTAATTGGGGCTTATTCAGTCACAAAATGAAGACAGTCCGTATCGCCATCGGTGATAACTTACTGCAAATCCCTTATATCACCGAACTGATGCGTTTAAATAAAAGCTTTATTGTTAAGCGCTCAGTTAAAGCGCCAAAAGAAATGCTTAGAGCACTATCGCAGCTTTCAGCTTATATTTACGATTCGCTTGCTGGTGGTGATTCAATTTGGATTGCACAAAAAGAAGGCCGCGCTAAAGATGGCTTTGATCAAACAGATCCTGCGCTACTTAAAATGTTGCAGCTTAATGGTCGTAAGCAAAAGAAAGAGTTTGCTGAGTATGTACGTGAGCTAAAAATTGTACCAGTATCAATTTCATATCAATATGAACCTTGTGCAACAGCCAAAGCCAGAGAGCTTTATCATAAGCAGCATCATGGTAAATATGTAAAGTCAGCGGGTGAAGATATTGCCAGTATTGTTGAAGGTTTTAGTACCGCCAAAGGGCATGTTCATTTAGCATTTGGGCAACCAATTGAAGACGGGTGTGAATCACCAGAGCAGCTGGCAAAAACCATCGATGAGCAAATTATTGATTCGTTCTTTTTACACCCAGGAAATTATATCGCTGGTGGCTGTAAACAGGCGGTGATTAATAAAGCCGATGCTCAGGCATTTGAGATGCGTATGGCGCGTGTTCCAGATGAATTAAAACCTCTGGTGTTAGCTATGTACGCTAAGCCATTTCATCGTAAGGTTGAGTTTAATAGTAGCGAAAGCGGCCAATAACTAATGTAAAACATCTTCAAAAAAACCGTAATTAAGTTACGGTTTTTTTTCGTTTAAAAAACGGGCTATACTAAAGTTGTGTTTATTGGCCGATGTTTGTTATGCAACAAATTGAAATTTTTGAGATTCCAAGTCCTTGCAAAGGCATTTGCGAGGTAAATAACCGAGGCTATTGCAAAGGCTGCTACCGAAGTCGGGAGGAACGCTTTGGTTGGAATTCATTTTCAAACGTAGAAAAAAAGCAAGTCATTAGTTTGTGTCAACAGCGTTATAAACGTTACTTGCAAAAGCGCCAAGCACTTATCGCTAAGTCAGCACCATCGGAGCAGGGGGATTTTGGTTTTTAATCAAGATTATGTTTAGCCCTGAGTAAACGAACTGTGCCATTTTCATTGAGTTTATGCAGTTCCTTTTCAAGCTTAGGAATTAATGCGCTATGGCGTGAATGCAAAAAGTGATAGCTTTTTATTGGTGCCAGTATTTCAGTTTGAAATTGCTTAACATTAAACTGAGGGTGTTTAGTAGACAATAAAAAGTCGAGTAAAATCACACCTTGTACTTTACCTTGAGTGAGTAAATTAAGTTGAGCAGTGACGCTTTTCACCTTAATAATGTCACCAATAAAAGGGTGTTCGTTAAGGTAACTCTGCGCTGCAGGATAACCAACTTGAATGGCGATATTGTCTAGCTGCTCAAATGTACATTGTTGGCAGTTTTTTAATAGCACAAGGTTAAACTCAAATAGCGCAAAGTTAACCGGATGCAAGTTTTGATATTGTTGACTGATACTGGCCACTCGCCCTAATTGGCCATCAAGCGTGCCATTGTTCGCTGCAGATAAAGCGCTTTGGTGATTAAAGTCAATAATATGTACATCATAGCCAAGTTCCTTATATGCAAGGGTCATCAGCTCAATCACATAGCGAGCCTGTGGGGTATCGGCTGGGCGATTAAACAGCATATGTTGCGTGTTCGCTATAGTGCTCAGTGGCGTTAGTGAATAACAGAGCAATATGAGATAAAAAAAGCACTTAATCACAGCGTTTCCATATTAGGACTAAAAACGCCACCAATCTACGTTTAAAAGCTAAAAAGCGCAAGTTTAGCCGTGACTCTTTTAGGCAAATGTTTGTTATACTCTGGGCATTAATATGATTAGTAATAACTGGTAATTTATGTCGTTTAACTTATGCTTACTACCTCGTGAACAAAAATATCAAATTCAATTGGATTACGAGGCATCGTTTTGGGCTTATCAAATAAAGCGTGGTAAGAGTACTCGTGAGCAAATATACAATACAATTCATAGTCGGCCAGTGGCAGAGCAGATGTTTTTGAAGCAGCAATTTGAACAATATTTAGCGACGATGCAAAGTTAATGACGGCATTGCGTTTTGAATGCCTAGAGCCAATTAAAACCCCTTTAGTGAATAAGTTTTACGATCAATATAAAGCCCGAGGTCGGGTAACCAGACAAGATCAAGTGTGGGTTGTTTATAATGACTTAGTTATTGTCGCGGCATGCAGAATTCAAAATCGCAGTGATTATTTGTTTTTGTCTACCTTGCTGGTTGCACCTGCTTGGCGCGGTCAAGGAATTGCAAAAAAACTACTAATTCATACCTTGTCTAATCAAAATTCACTCGTTTATACATTTGCTTATAACTATTTAGCTGATTTTTATCAATCAATTGGCTTTAACTTTGTGTTAACATTGCCACCACCTTTAGATACACTCTTTACTGTCTATAAGCAACGAAATATCGTAGCTATGCAGTGCTAGTAAAAATAATTTGTTAAAACAACCACGTGGAAATTTAGATGGGTCAATGGTTTAAGGCTAGTGTGTTCTTTTTGTTAGCCGCCTTTGTTGTTGCTAGCCAAGCTACTATGGCGCAGGTAAAACGCTTATCGCCAAGTGAAGGTTTATCACAAAGCTATGTCAATACCATGTTGATAGATAAAAGCGGCTATCTTTGGTTGGCGACTGAAGGAGGCTTAAATCGTTACGATGGCTATCAGGTAGTACATATTGCAGGGCCAAACGGGGAATTAGATGAAGCAATTATTGACCTTATATATCAAGACCCGGATGGTTATATTTGGATTGCATCGTTAGTTGCAGGGCTGTTTCGCTATGATCCAAGTACCGATAGTTATCAACAATTTTTATCAAAACCCACCAGTGAAGAACAAGTCTTAAGTCAGTCTGTATTTAGTATGGTTGCCACCGATAATAAGTCATTATGGATTGGCCGTGGTTGGGACTTTGCTCGCCTTGATTTAGCGACGGGCCAAATTGAGACTATTTTTGAATTACCAGAGCGCACTCGTAATACCGTGATCCGCGATTTATTACATTACAAAGGTTATATCTTCATTGCCGCCAGTACTGGCGCATATGTCTATCATATAGCAACTGGGCAATACCGAAAATTAGAGCATTTAAGCACCGAGCCAGACCATGTGTATCAAAATTATATAAAGTCGTTTGCAATAGGCGAAAATGAGCAACTGTTAGTGGGGGCCGTACGTGGTTTATATCAAGTTGATATTAGTGATTTACCGAGTATGTTTGAGCGCCCAGATGTGCCTTTTAAAAATAAAACCATATTGAACGATCTTAATATTTGGAAAATAATAAATGACCATGGGGTGCTTGATTTAGGCACCGATAAAGGTTTATTTAGTCTCGATTTGAATAGCGGTGAGCTGACTAAAAATAATAGAGTAAAAGAAAGTAAATACTCACTGGCAGATCCAAGTGTTATCGATATTGTCAAAGATAGTAACGGCGCTATGTGGACAGCTACTAAAAGTGATGGGGCATTTTATTTACCTTATGATAATTATCATTTTGAAAATGTTAATGCCAGCATGCTCTCCGGTGATGGTTTATCGCACCCTTCTATTTGGGGCATAACCGAGTATGAAGATAAACTCTGGCTAGCAACTCATAATGGTTTAACTGCGGTTGATTTAAAAACTAATCAAGGGCAAGTGTTTTTAAAAGATTATCAAGCTGATTTGTTTACCACTGAATTTAATATCTACGCTATTTCTCCTTATAAAGATAAATTGTGGCTGCGTACTAATCGCGGGATTTTTAGTTTTGATCCGCATAGCTATGAAATTTTTCCTGCAACAACAGCCGACCCAAGCCAGCAACACCTGATCACAGGGTGGATACATGGCTCAGTATTGATGCCAAATGGTGAATTATTTTATGTTCATTCTGATCATGGCATGTTTGTTTATAATATCGACAGCCAAAAGATCACTCCTTTAGGTGGTGAATTTGAAAAGTTTGAACCGTTTTTAGCTTATGGTTTCTTACCGCCTTTATCTACCAAACCTGACTCCCCGTTATTTTATAATGCAGGGGTGCTTTATCAGGTTGATCCAAACTCATTTGCTTTAACAAAAATCTATACCGTGCCACAGCAACACGAAAATGTAGCCGTTAATGTAATGTCTTATATTGTTGATAATAATAATGTGCTGTGGATCACGTTATCGAATTTTGGCTTAATTGGTCTTGATGCATCGAATTACAAGCTGTTGTATACCATAGATTTAGATAAAAATAAGCTCGGCACCTTATTGTACGATATGGTGTTAGATGATGCTGGAATGATCTGGATGAGTAGTCATAAAGGGATCTGGCGATTAAATCCAGAAAACAAACATTTTCAGCAATTTACGACATCAGAAGGACTGGTCTCTACCGAGTTTAATAGTGGTGCATTTACGCGTTTAAAAACCGGCCAAATAGTCTATGGTACGTTAAAGGGATTTAGCTATTTTTACCCAAATGATAATCAACCTAGGCATGGTTTAATTGATCATGTAAATATAACCAGCATTGATTTGATGTCTCGTGAATTATCTACGGATCTTAAGCAACCAATAAAAACAATCACCTTAGAGCACGACGATATAGGTCTTGAAGTGGCTTTTTCGGCAATGGCATTTAACTACCAAGAACGTATTATTTATGAGTATCAACTCTCTGATGGGCAAAAGTCTTATACCCGTAATAATAACCGAGTGCTATTTCCAAAACTTAACCCCGGCAAATACCAACTAAAAATTTGGGCTAAAGATCCGCTTACTGGCGACTACACACAACCGGCAGTATTGGACATTGTGGTAAAATACCCGCTATGGCGCGCGCCTCAGTTTATAGTGCTTTACGCACTGGTGTTTTTTGGATTAGTTGCGTCTTGGATTATGCGTCGTAATCGAATTCAGCAATTATTATTAGCAGCCCATAGAGAAAGCCAAGAAAGTGAAGCGCGCTTAAAGTTAGCATTAGAGGGCAGTCGTTCAGGGGTTTGGGATTGGCAATCTTCAAGTCCAATCATTTATCAACCACGACTTAAAAATGAGCTGGGTTATGATGTTGAATCGGTTAATTTGGATGATTATTTAGCAAAAATACATCCTAAAGATAAACAACATTTTCGTATCGAATGGTTAGAATTTTTATCCACCGAGAAAGGCTATTTTAACTGCACCTATCGTTTACGCCATAAATTAGGCTATTGGCGCTGGTATAAAGACTTTGGCAAAGTGGTTGCTTGGCAAGGAAGTACACCCGAGAAAGTGGCCGGCACTTATACTAATATGACTCGTGAATTAGTGTTTGAAGAACATGCCCGTTTATTTGGCGCAGCATTTGAGCAAACCCGCGATTGGGTCTTTATTCTGGATAAAAGTTTACGTATTTTAGCTACCAACAAAGCACTGCAGAGCGCATTTAACTTTCCTGTTGATTATCGTTCTAGCTGCTCATTACACTTAGGGTTAAGTCGTGTTGTAAGGGTTAACTATTTACGTGTAATGAAGGAATTGCAAGCTGGTGAACATTTTTCTGCAGAAGATACCGTTTACTTAGCTAATGGTGAATCTCGCCATGTATTAATTAAAGTCAGTGCTGTGGCAGATACTGAACAACGCTTAGAAAGCTATGTGGTCATCCTCACTGATATTAATGCGCAAAAGTTAGCTGAAAATGAATTGTTTTTATTAGCAAATTACGACAGTTTAACGGGGTTACCAAATCGTACTTTATTTAATGACCGAGTTGAACACGCACTTGAACAGGCAAAAGGCCAAAATTCAAAAGTAGCGTTACTCAATATTAATATCAAACGTTTTAAGTATTTTAATGACTCGCTAGGGCATGAAGCTGCCGATGAGATAATAAAGGCGGTGGCACTGCGGATCAAATCGCGTGTACAGGCCAAAGATAGTGTAGCCCGTTTTAGCGGTGATGAATTTATGTTGTTAGTCGAGGGCATTCAACAAATCGAAGAGGTTGTTTTACTGTGCGTTAAGTTGATGGCTAGCTTAAATGACAACATCATTATTAACAACCAAGCGATTAGTGTCAGTTTAAGTATTGGCGTGGCGATTTCGCCTGATGATGCACTCAGTGCTAAAAGTTTAATTAAAGCGGCTGATATTGCACTGTATCATTCGAAAAAGAGCTTGGAAGGTTGTTATCAATTTTATAAACAAGAAATGAATCAGCATGTACAACGCTCTCTGCATTTAGAATCACAATTAACTCAAGCCTACCAAAATCATGCGTTTTGTAATCATTACCAAGTGATTGTTAATGCTAAAACTCATCAGGCCGAAGGGCTGGAAGTATTGCTGCGTTGGCCAGAAAATAACAGCTATGAAACGCAAGAGTTTGCGCTTGCTGCTGAGAGTATCGGTTTGATCACAAAAATTATGTTGCAAACCTTAGCTAGAGCGTTGATTGAACTTAAACAGTGGCAGTTACAAAAGCCTGACTTGTATGTGTCTATTAACCTGTCTGCACTGGATTTTGAGTATAAAAATTTAGTTGATGAAATTCGCAGTGCGCTAATTAATGCTGATGTATCAGCCAGCTCTGTGGTGTTTGAAATTACAGAATCAGTGCTGATGCATGATTCACCGCAAGCGTTAAATAGCATGTCAAAGTTGAAGCAACTAGGTTGTCGCTTATATATGGATGACTTTGGTACAGGTTATGCTTCACTCACTTATTTAAAGCGCTTTCCGATCGATGTACTGAAAATTGATCGCAGTTTTGTAACTGATATTGGTATAGATAGTGACGATGAAGCGATTATTCAGTCAACGCTTGCATTGGCGAAAAGCTTAGGTAAAGAATGCGTCGCAGAAGGCGTTGAAACTAAGCAGCAGCTTACCTTTTTGCGCAACTTAGGCTGTAATTTATTTCAGGGCTATTTATTCAGTAAACCAATCCCAGGTGATGATGTAAGCGCATTATTAAATAAAGACTGGCAGTCGTTGTTGAATGAAGACTAATGCTAGCTAGAGTTTTATTAAATGGTGAAAATATCAGTGCCGAGTTTATAAATGGTTACTTTTTTGAATTTTTAAGCTTAACTTGTTTTAGCAAAAAAATAACTATTATGAATCAAGGAAGTTATGAAGCCTGAGAAGCCTACTATTATGGATATGTCCGAATTTAAGCCATCAGCGAGATGTCCTAATTGTAATTTGATTATGTACTTAGGAAACAGGTGCCCGCATTGTGATTATTTGCTCAGTCATACGGAGCAAAAAACTCAAAGAGAATTTTGGCTTAAAGTTCGAAATACTGGCTATATAAAAGGTATGGTCTTCTTTGCTTTCTTCTTTTTTATAGCTTGGGTTTTATTTGCTGAGTCATAACGTTTTTGAGACTCAACACTACAATTAAACCAATCGCGGTGTTGATGCCCTAAACAGTTGAAATTTTAACTAGAAGCTATATCTAGTCTTGGCGTTCACCGCAGTGACGACAATAAAGGTTTTTAGTGCGTGCACTAAGTTGAGACTTAATTGCTTTGTTTGCTTCTTGCTTACTTAAACCAAGCTTACAGCGCAAATTCTCTAGATGCTCCAGTTGCGCATCATCTAGTTTGCCATCTAGCTCGCCATCATGCAGACATTCATGCACCGCATCACTAAACATGATCCTACGCTTACGTAGCTGTTCAGAGAAACTCGAAGCTAATAAGCCGGTGGGTATTGCTACCATTCCCATACTCAGTAACGTGATCACGCCGCCAAAAAAACGCCCTAGCGGTGTTACTGGCACAACGTCACCATAACCTACAGTGGTCAGCGTTGCCATTGCCCACCACATTGCCGCAGGAATGGAGCCAAATTTATCCGGTTGTATATCGTGTTCAATTAAATAAATTCCGCAGGAAGCTAAAATTAGCACCACTGCCATTATAAAGAATGCGGCCAAAAGCGAACTGCTTTCATCACGAAATGATTGTAAAAGTAGCTGCATTGCTCGTGAGTAACGAGTGAGCTTAAAAACACGTAGGAGTCTGAGCACTCTTAAAAAACGTAAATCAAAAGTGATAAACATCATTAAGAGCGTGGGCAGGATTGCCATGAGATCAATTAAGGCTAAAGGAGAGAGTAAATATTTTAAACGGCGTTGAAAATTACCACAGTCTAGACTTTTGTACTCGGCACGTTCTACGCATGACCAAAGGCGAAGTAAATACTCGATGGCAAAAATACTAACCGAGACAAGCTCAAGTATTAAAAATTCATACTTATATTGCTGAGCCAAACTGACCACGGATTCAAGCACAATTGCAATCACATTAATCATTATCAGCGATATTAGAAATATATCGATGTAATGACCAGTCTTACGGTACTCCCCATTACCTTCAAAAAATAGCGCTGTGCGTTTACGTAAATTATTCAAATTAAATCCGTGTTCTTTTAAAAATAATACTGGTTTAGAGTTTAGCTTATAGCGACTATTCAAAGGCTATAAATATGGTTATGTCAGATTGTACATTGTCGTATTGAGTGTGCATATAAGCGGTAAAAACTTGTAATGTAGAATTAAAACGTGCATTACAAACTATCGGAATAAGATGTGATTATTTTTTTCTTAATACCCGAGCTCGAAATATTAGGTGTTTGTGGTGCAAACATGACATCAATATCGTACGCTTGTAATGCATCAGCGGCTTCATTCCAGCGCTCACTATTTTGCCATTGCCCGCCAACAACCACCTTATTTACTCCCCATGCTTGTATCCATTTACAAGTGCTCTGAGTCTTTACTATTGGACTTGGCACTAAGGCAACGTGATCCACGATCGCCAGTGCGCTTATAATCGCCATTCTTTCATGCTGATTAATGATCGGAAACGTATTTTTATTTTCAAAGCATAAGTCATCTGACGCAACCGCAACAAACAGTTCGCTTCCTTGTGCTTTAGCAAATTTTAAATAATTTAAATGACCAATATGAAATAAGTCAAATACACCAAGAGCCAAACAGCGCGTATTATGACTGCTTTTATTATCTGAATTTAAGCTATGTATTTGTGAGTTTAGAGTCATGTAGGCATACTTTCGGCTTTATCGGTTAATTTTTTTATTAATTCGTCGTTATTATCAAAAAAAGTAAGTTGGTTTAATATGTGTTTTAATTTCCCCCATTCACTCATTAAGCATAACTTATAAAGCCTTGAATACACAAAGCACTGTGTTAATAACGAGAATGAGCGAATATTTTTTGCGCATAAAATAGTATCAAAAAGAGGGTCGGGTGTTTGCCAATCTCCATAAAGCGCACTTAATATCAGTTCAGGTTGTGCTAGATGCCATACGTTGCCAAAGGGAGTTGTTTTTTCTACTAAATTTAAGGTTGGATATTGTGTAATTCTATTCCACTCAAAGGGAATATCACTCATCCAAAGCCCACAAATAGTTTGTTGGTTGGCGGTATCAACACCAAAGCCACAAATGTCCAAGGTCACTCCATCTGGGTGAGCAAAGCATCGTGGGTTAATTAAGTCATAAGAGCGCATATGTTCATGCCAGCCTTGGCTTTTTAAAAGTGTAATAGCCTGCTCCATTTGCCCCCAATCAACTCCAATATCAATATCTTTATCAAAAGGGAGAATTGCACCTTCGCGTATGATGCCCAATAAGCTACCTGCTGTGGCAAAGGATTTAATGTTTTCTTGGCGTAAAAGGGCAAGGGTTTTCCATAGCAAGGCCTCATGTATTTTGGTATCGAATTCAACTTTTGGTTGTTGTTTGTAGCTATGGATGGGTGGAGTGTCTAAAAACATCTCTAATGCATGGCGATATTGTGCAACCGCTAAGGGAAGCTCACGTGCTTGTTGGTAGCACATACCTAAGGTATAACTAAGCTCACTTGAAGCTGGGTGTGCTGCCATGCAAGCTATTAATGGCGCTATGTGATTTTTTGCTGTGCCCTCTATCAGTGCTATTTCGGTCAAATAACGATGTGCAATCAAAGATGAGTGGTCTTTGCTCAGTACATATTTAAATTTTGCCTGCGCTAATTGGTATTGGTTTTTTTGGTATAACTCAATGCCTTTTATTAACTCTGTATGTATTATGCTCAATTGATTATTTTCCGTAGATATAAATAAAAATCACAGTTCTTTCACAATAGAACATGTTCTTAATAATGTATTGTTTTTAATGCTTACAGGTAGAGTGCAGCTTGGGGCAATAATGACTCTATTAAGGTCTAAGTTGCGGCGGAAGTATAATAAAAATTGTTCAATTTCTTCCGTTTTAAGTGGGCGCGGTAATAATAATTTATCCAATAGCCCTACAAATGTAATATCAGGGAAGCTAGTGAGCAAAGCTTTTATAGATACCACATCGTGGCAGTCATCAATTGATAGTAAAGAGAACCTGTTACTATCTAGGTAATCAAAATAAATGGAAGAACTGCAATGATAGTGAAGAAGGTGGTTTTGATGTGTTAACTGCGCTATGCATTGTTCATCATAAGGCGCTACAAGTGTTTTAAATTGCTGAT
Source organism: Pseudoalteromonas sp. SG41-1 (assembly GCF_014164575.1). Taxonomy (NCBI): domain Bacteria; kingdom Pseudomonadati; phylum Pseudomonadota; class Gammaproteobacteria; order Alteromonadales; family Pseudoalteromonadaceae; genus Pseudoalteromonas; species Pseudoalteromonas sp. SG41-1. The sequence continues at coordinate 56,705 of NZ_JACJFL010000008.1, read as the reverse complement.
AACTGCAAAATGCACCACAAGCATGAAAGCTGCAGTAGTAAATTCTAACATTTTTAATTAATAGTAAAGCTTCAATATATTGTGCTGTTATATCACTTAATAAAGATAACATCTTTTTGTAAGGTGCGCGCTCTAACTCGGCTGCAGTTAATGTACCCGCAAGCATTGAATTTAAATGATAAAGCGGAGAGTAAACCGTTGCAAAACACAGTTTATTCTCATTGCTAAAGTGCTCGCTAACACGTTTATGTGCTTCAATATTTATGAGTAGTTGCGGACAATCGTTTAATTCTTTAGGGCTTTTTTTATCATCTAACAAAGCTGATAAACTATGGGGGTAGCTGTTTTTTTCAACTGTTCCTAATGGGTTATGTTTGAAGTGCCGTTTAATGCCAAATGCGCTACATACACTATTACTATTACAGCTCAGTTTTATAAAGCAATGATCATGAATATCTTGGTATCTAATAACTGACTTTGCTAGTAAGTCAGCATCTAAGTCGATATTAGGCCAGTGTTTCCAGCTCGTTACTTTCAACTATAGTCCCTTATAACTTCAGTACCATGTTTATACTGCCTTCTTCAAAGTCGCGGCTGATCTTAAAGCCTAGTTTTCGGGCTAATTCAATCATTCCGGTATTTTCCGGCAGGGTGATACCCTCAATAAATTGTACGCCTTGGCTTTGACAATACTCAATAGCGGCGCGCATTAATAAGCCACCTAAGCCAAGGCCTTGGCAGTTTGAGCGTACTACTATAGCAAATTCGGCATGCACTTTATCTGGGTCCATTAACACCCGAGAGACGCCAAGCGTGGCGTTGTCTTGAGTGATAATAAACGCCATTTCACGATCGTAGTCAATTTGCGTCATTTTAGCGAGTTGATCGTGGTTAAATTGCGGCAGCTCACCAAAAAAGCGCTTGTAGCGATCTTCTTTGCTGAGAGATTGATCAAACTCTTGGTGCGCCTGTTCATCTTCTGGCTTTATTGGTCTGAGTGTCGCAAGGGTATTATTTTTAAGCGTCACTTGTTTAACCAGCTCAATTGGGTAAGGGCGAATAGATAAGCGTTTACGATGTGATTGTACTTGGTAGTGACTCAGGGTCATGGTGGCATCAAGCACCAAAAACTGGCCATTACTGGCTAAAATAGGATTTAACTCAAGCGAAGTTATATCGGGTTGATCAATTACCAGTTGTGAAATTCGCGTAAGCAATGCACACAGGCGATACTTATCAACTTTCTCAGGCAAAATGCGATCTTTAAGCACGCCTTTATCATGCGCCGCAGCAATTAAATATTTTGCTAAGTTCATATTCAAAGGTGGTAAAGCAACCGCTGCTTGAGCAAACTCTAGACCTGTGCCGGCTTCTCCTAGAAGTATTACAGGACCAAAATTAGACTCAGTTTTTACGGCAATGCGTAGTTCATTGGCCCCCGCTCTGGGAGCCATTTTTTGTAGCGAAAAACCTTCAATAATCGCATCAGGGTAGGTGTTTCTTATTCTTAATAACATTGCAAAAGCGGTTTGCTCAACTTCTTGTGCGTCATTGAGATTAAGTACTACACCACCGACTTCTGATTTAGATGGAATGCTAGGGCTGATCAGTTTCAGTGCCACAGGAAAGCCTAGCTCTATGGCTTGCTCTTTTGCTTCTGTCGGCGTGTATGCGACCTCGGTTTGAATACATTCAACGCCATAGTGAGCGAGTATTTGGCTGGCTTGATGGGTGGATAGATAGCTTTGCTGCTCTGCTAAAAACTCATTCACGAGCGCTTTTGCTGCGTGTTTATTGATTTTAGCGTCATCTGTGTTTGACTCTGGAGTTTGGGTTAAATGTTTTTGATTACGGCGATAACTTACTAAGTGCATAAAGGCACGTACTGCGCCCTCAGGGGTGCGATAAGTAGGAATGCCGTAGTTGCTACATACACGACGGGCGGCATAGGCGGCATCTTCGCCCATAAAATTTGTGATCACATAAGGACGCGCCATTTTCGGTAGTTTATTCAACGTTTCAGCGATAATTAATGCATAGTCTTCACTTGGCGCAAGGGCCGATGGCGTGTGAATGATGAGTAGATTTTTTACTTCCTTAGCATGCAATAAAATTTCCAGTGCTTGTTGGTAGCGTGCCGGAACTGAGTCACCAAAAATGTCCACCGGATTAGAGGTCATATCCGATTGTGGGATCACTTTATTGAGCGCCGCACGGGTTTCTTCACTTAATTGTGTCAGCTTACCAGAACTTTGTAATAAGCTATCAACGGCCATTACGCCGGGGCCGCCGCCATTGGTTAAAATGGTGAGTTGTTCCACCTTTAATAATTTAGGATGCATGGCCAGTGTTTGTGTAGCAGCAAACAGTTCAGTTAAATCATTTACCCGTAACATACCTGCGCGTTGGAAGAGGGCGTCATACACCGCATCTGAACTTTGCTTGCCGCCAGTGTGAATTTCGGCAGCAAGTGCTCCAGCCGCTGTTTTACCTGTTTTAATGGCGATCACCGGTTTACTAAACGCAGCGGCACGAGCAGCTGAAATAAAGCTGCGGATATTCTCAATGTTATCGATGTACAGCAAAATAGCCTTCGTTTTTGCATCGCGACCTAAAAAGTCGAGTAGTTCAGCAAAGTCGATATCTAAACAATCTCCCACAGAGACAAAGTATGAAAAGCCAATTTCTTTATGTTTTGCCCAATCTAAAATAGTGGAGCACACAGCAGCTGACTGTGAAATAAACGCTAATTTACCAGGGCTTGCGATAGTGTGAGAAAAACTCGCATTGAGGCCAATATGGGGGATCAATAAACCCAAACAATTAGGGCCAAGTAACGATACTTTGGCATGTTTAGCGGCTTCTTGCAGTGCTGTTTTTTGTTCATGATTGAGTCCGGCTGCGATCACAATCGCATTTTTACAGCCAAACTCTCCCAGCTCTGCAATGATATTAAGTAGAGTGTGTTTGTTCGTACAAATAACTGCAAGGTCCGGTATTTTCGGTAGCGCCGCAATAGACGGGTAGGCCAACACGCCATGTACGGCGCTATTAGTCGGGCTTACTGGCATGATAGGGCCGTTAAATCCGCCTTGTAATAAGTTGCGCATTACTACAAATCCTGCTCGGGAAACGTTATTCGATGCACCAATCACGGCAACCGAAGTCGGATTGAAAAACTGACTAATGCGTTTTACACTCATGGTCTTTCCTTGCGGGTTATTTGTTTTTTAGCACGACGATGCAATAGAATCTTTTTGCTAACGACGCTCGCATCTTGAGGTGGTTTGGGTATATGCTCAATGTAACCTGTTTAAGTTGATTTTTCGAGCATCAAACCAACTTAACATTGATAATTATCAAAGGAACCTAAATGAATAAGCCAAATGGATATTACCAGTTGCTTGGCGCAGCTGTATTGAGTGTCGCTATACTTGGCTGCGGATGGATTTTAAAATCAGCAGCGCTTGATGTAAAAAATATGGAACGCACGGTTGAGGTTAAAGGATTAGCAGAGCGTGAAGTAACTGCTAATACAGTGATCTGGCCGGTACAATTTAGTGATGCGGACAATAACCTCGAAAAGTTAGTTGAACGAGTTGAGCAGAAAAATGCCGCAGTGATCGCTTTTTTAAAACTGCATGGCTTTGATGAACAAGAGATCAGCCAAGGTAGGCAATCAATTGTTGATAAACAAGCGCGCGAATATGGCGCTGATAATCAACAGTTTCGCTATATTGCCCGCGCAAATATTACCGTGTATTCGCAGCAGCCTGATAAAGTGCAAAACGCCTTAACTAAGGTGGGCCAGCTAGCCAAACAAGGTATTGCGATTGTGCAAGATAACTATGAAACCCGCATTGAATATTTGTTCTCTGGGCTAAACGATATAAAACCAGCAATGGTGCAAGAAGCAACCGAAAAAGCTCGCGAAGTGGCATTAAAATTTGCCAAGGACTCACAGTCAAAACTAGGTAAAATTCGCACCGCAAGACAAGGGCAGTTTAGTATAATCGACCGAGATTCAAACACTCCGCAGATAAAAAAAGTGCGAGTTGTAACCAGCGTTGAATATTATTTATCTGATTAATTTTATTTATGTTGTACAAGGTAGCGCTCAACTTGTTCTGTTTTACAGCGTAAGTAAGCGCCACTGAGCAGTATTTTATAGTCACTGAGTGGCTTTTCTGGGCTTGTTTGAGATAACGTGAGTAAGGCTTTTAAGAATGCGGTAGTGTTTATATTGCCCTGATTTTGTTTAAACTCAACTTCCATTAATGCCAGCAAGGCCGAAAATTCATGCTTTGGTAAGCTGTGTTGAGCTGGGTTGTTTGCAATGTAACTAGCAACTGGGGTCAGCCCGATATCATTAACTTGCGCTAATGCTTGCAGCAAGTTTTCGTTACTTTCAAATAGCATCAGTGAACGTACATAATTAAACGGTAAATTAGCCTCACTACACTCGCTAAATAAGCGGTGCAATACATTTTGCTGCTGTTGGTTTTGTTGTGTAAAACCATGATTGAACTTGAGACCAGGGGTAAAAAAACTTAATTGTTCGGTATTATTTAGCTGACTGATGATGGCTGTTGGTAGAGAGTGTTGAGTTAATATGCGTGTGGCGATATTTTGCAGATAAGTATATTTTACACTCATGCGTTGCGCACTGCTATATAAGTGCTGTAACTGCATGGCTTGTTGTATTGCAGATAAACTGGCAAAGCTATCAACAATGGCTTGCAACTGATGCTGCTGCATCTGTTGATTTAGTTGACTGATACATGTATCCATTGTTAATCCTATACGTTACGTGTATATCAATTGCTTTATCCTAGCGTAAAGCACTTGTTGGTCAAGTGTTTATCTATCTTTCAGGCAATAAAAAAGGCCGTAGATACGGCCTTTGTATATGTTATAAAGTAAGGATGCTTAAGCTGCTAGTTTGCTTGCAACCCATTCATCAACAAAGTTTTCAAGTACGTTTAGTGGCACTGCGCCATTTTTAAGTACTACATCGTGGAATTGGCGAATATCAAACTTATCGCCTAGTTTAACCTTGGCAGCTTCACGAAGTTCTAAAATCTTCAGCATACCTACTTTGTAAGCAGTTGCTTGCGAAGGCATTACAATGTGACGTTCAACCATTTTAACGCCGTCAGACGTCGCGTTTGGCGTGTTATTTACGTAGTAATCAATACCCTGTTGGCGAGTCCACTTCATTTCGTGGATACCAGTATCAACCACTAAGCGACATGCACGCCATAGTTCCATCGATAGACGGCCAAAGTCAGAATAAGGGTCTGCATACATGCCCATTTCTTTTGGTAATAACTCTGAGTACAAGCCCCAACCTTCGATATAGGCTGTGTAGCCACCGAATTTACGGAACTTAGGCACGCCTTCAAGCTCTTGCGAAATTGCAATTTGCATGTGGTGACCTGGAATACCCTCGTGATAAGCCAGCGCTTCCATTTGATACGTTGGCATTGCTTCCATGTCGTAAAGGTTAGCGTAGTAAACACCCGGGCGTGAACCATCTGGTGCAGGCTGTTGGTAGAATGCTTTACCAGCCGCTTTTTCACGGAATGCTTCAACACGCTTAACAATCATGTCGGCTTTAGGCTTAACAATGAATAGCTCATCTAAGCGTGATTTCATGGTGTTAATAAGTGCCGTGGCTTCGTCAAGGTATTGCTGCTTACCTGCTTCAGTATTAGGTAAGTAAAATTGCTTATCGGTTTTCATAAACTGCATAAAGGCTTTTAAATCGCCTTTAAAGCCAACTTTTTCTTTGATTTGGCGCATTTCTTCATGAATACGAGATACTTCAGCTAAACCGATGGTGTGGATTTCTTTAGCCGTTAAATCAGTAGTAGTAGTGCGCGCTAATGCGTTGTTGTAAAACGCTTCGCCATCAGGAAATTTCCAAGCACCATCACGATCATCAGCACGTTTTTCAAGCTGTGCTAAATAATTAATTAACTTAGAGTAAGAAGGTTTTACAGCCGCTTTAAGGGCTTTCTCAGCATCGCTGATTAACGCGTCTTTATCAGCTTGAGCAATTTCAAGCTTCGCAACTTTACGTTTAAAGTCGGCAAGTAAGGTGGAATCATCACCTTGTTCAAATGGCGCACCGTGAATGATATTTTTGCTTGAATCAATCACATGTGGGAATACAAATTTAGGAGCGATAATGCCTTTATCAGCACGTACTTCTAAATCGGTGATCAGTTGATCAATAACCGTGGTTACGCCATTTAAACGCGAGATATAGGCTTTGGCATCGGTAACATCAGAAATCTGGTGTTGGTTGATTAAAAAGGCCGGGATCATCGAGTGAGTACCAAACATTTGGTTCACTGGGTAGTTATGATAGCGCCATTTAAAATCAGCAATGCTGTTTTCAAGGTCTTGCTTTTTAAGGTCATAACTAACTTTTGTGGTGTCATCTAGGAGTTCGCGGTTAATAGCGTTTAATGCCACTAAATCATCTTTTGTTTGTTGATGATCTTTCAGTACGCGCGCTTCGCTACCGTCATCCCATTTGTCGTAGTCTTGTTTGATACCCATGTATGTTTGATAAACAGGGCTGCTCATCACATCACGGTTAAAAGTATCTTCGAAGAACGCATTCGCTTTGTCTATTTCGCTTTGTACAGGTTGTGCTTGTACAGTTGGCGTGCTTTGTTGCTCTGGTGTTTGCTGGCAACCACCTAGCAGTGCAATACTCACTGCGGCGGCGATAAAGGTTAGTTTACGCATGTTTTCCCTTTTGTTGTTAGAAACCATTGAAGGTTATTAATTATTATTAGTGTGTATTTGTTAGTAAAGTTTGGGTCGTTATTACACAAACAATTCTAGCAGGTCATTTAAAAAACGATGACCTTTTTGGCTTACCTGCCAGTGACTATCCGTTTGCTTAAGCAAACCCTTGGCAATGGCTTGTTGCAGCGCATCAGCTTGGCTTTGCAGCGGTAACTGAGTTAAGGCTGTAAAGTCACTAATTGGGCAGGCTTCAAATAACCGTAAGCGATTCATAAAGAATTCAAACGGTAAGTCGTGCTGTTCAACTGGCCACTGTTTAAATAAATAGGGCTTAGCTAAATCCATATAACCGCGAGGATGTTTTACTTTCTCAGTGCGGGTAATGATGCCTGTTTTAGCATCGGTTACCTTACCATGGGCACCACAACCAATGCCTAAATAATCGCCAAAGCGCCAATAATTTAGGTTGTGTTGACATTGGTAGCCAGGTTTTGCATAGCCGGAAATTTCATATTGCTGATAACCTGCCTCAGTAAGTAAGGCTTGGCCTTGCTCTTGAATATCCCATAAGGTGTCATCGGCCGGTAACGTTGGCGGTTTAGATGCAAATTGGGTATTGGCCTCAATCGTTAACTGATACCACGAAATATGTGGCGGATTAAGGGCGATGACTTTTTTCAAGTCGCTCAGCGCATCAGCAACAGATTGCCCCGGTAAGCCATGCATTAAATCAAGATTAAAGCTATTTAAACCTGCTTCATGAGCTTGCTCAGCGGCATATATGGCTTCATCGGCACCGTGAATACGCCCCAACGCTTTGAGCTTGTCGTCTTGCATGCTTTGCACACCAATCGAAATACGATTAATGCCAGCTGCCACATAGTCTTTAAAGCGGCCTGTTTCAACCGTACCGGGGTTGGCTTCTAAGGTGATCTCGCAGTTTTCACTTAGGCCAATTAATGAATCCACCGCCGTTAATAAATTAACGTAGGCCTCACCGGTTAATAAGCTAGGCGTGCCACCACCGATAAAGATTGAATGAATTTTACGTCCTTGCACTAAGTGCAGATCGGTTTTTAAATCATCAATTAAATGCTGCACATATTCCTTTTCAGGGAGCTCACCTTTTTGACCGTGACTATTAAAATCACAATACGGGCACTTTTGCACACACCAAGGGACGTGCACATATAAACTTAATGGTGGTAAATTCACAGGCCGCCTTTGAGCTTAAGCTCAGACAATAAACGTTGTAACGCCTGACCACGATGGCTAACTGCATTTTTTTGCTGTTTAGTCAGTTGCGCACTGGTGCATTCAAGTTCTGGCACATAAAAAATAGGGTCGTAACCAAAACCACCTTGGCCGTTTTGGGCTAAGGTAATTTGACCTTCCCAGCTCGCACTGCAAATCAGTGGGGTAGGGTCATCAGCATGACGCATTAATACCAGCACACACCAAAAGCGCGCACTGCGGTTTGGGTTGTCAGCAAGTTCGCTTAATAATTTATCAATATTATCTTGATCGCTAGCGCCTTCACCGGCATAGCGAGCTGAGTAAACGCCAGGGGCGCCGTTAAGGCCATCAACCTCCAATCCTGAGTCGTCAGCAATAGCTGGTAGCCCAGTTATTTTTGCAGCATGGCGAGCTTTGATAATAGCGTTTTCAACAAAGGTGGTGCCTGTTTCTGCTACTTCTGGCACATTAAAATCGCTTTGTGGCACAACGTTTATTTCAAGCGGGTTTAGCATTTGCGCCAATTCGTTGGCCTTACCCGGATTGCCAGTGGCTAACACTAAAGTTTTTTTCATGAATTAATCTACGTAAAATTTTTGCTGGAACTGCAGCTTTTGAAATTGATTACCTTGTTGTATTTCAATTTCAAAGCGCAGAATTTCTTCGTTAGTAAAATCAACTTGCGCGAGGTAATAAATTGCATCGCCTTCGATGACTTCTTTGAAATCTAAGGTTTGCTTATTACCAAGTAGGTTTTTAGCAGTGCCTTTAAGAATTGCGGTTTGCGCTGTGGCATCGGTATCTTTTTTAAGGATTGAAATATTTACAATGCCCTTATAACCACTACGTTCTAGGCCATAGGTTTTAGCTATTTGTGGTTGAATAAAGGTTGACGGAAATGCAATGTAATGTACTTGCCATGGACCGAGTTCTTTGTATTGTGCGCCTTGCATTTGTTCACTGTGAGCACTAAAGGTAATGCCTGCCAGTGCAAAAAATAAAATACTTGCGAGCTTTTTCATAAATGACTCTTAAAAAAAGAGGCCTAGTAGGCCTCTGTGTTAATGATAAGGTTAGCCGACTAAATCCATAAACAGAAACTGGGCAAATTGCAGCGCGATAATCAACACTAAAATTGATAGATCTAAGCCGCCCAGTGGCGGTAACACTTTACGAATAGGTCTTAACATTGGTTCAGTTAGCTGCTGAAATACCGCTTCTACTGGATTGTTGCCTTGGCTTACCCAGCTTAATAACGCGCGAATAACTAATACCCAAAACAATAAGTTTAAGCCTTCTTTAATCACCGTTTCTAGCGCATCTAACAGTACAAATCCAACTTCCCATGTCGCGCCTACTAAAAATATCAGCGCAGTAGTTTTTGCAGCAGCGACAATGAACGCCAGTAATAACGAAGCTAAGTCTAGACCACCTAACCCTGGAATAATTTTACGCAGTGGATTAACAGCAAATGAAGTAGCTTTGACCACAAACTGACTCAACGGATTGTAAAAATCAGCCTTGGCGGCTTGTAGCCAAAAGCGCATTAATACGACCATTAAAAATAGATCGAATAGTGTGCTTATTAAAAATTGCATGGCGTTCATAACGTACCTTAATTAAAAACCTTAAACATAAATAGGGCTAAAAGCAGCAAAGTGCTTTTAAAGTTCTTGTTCCATTTGCTCTGCGCGAGCAATACAGGCATCCATTGCATCGGCGACAGTGTTAGTCAGACCGTGTGCTTTTAAATGTTCAACGGCTGCATGCGTGGTGCCACCTTTTGATGTCACATTAGCACGCAATTGTGAAATACTAATCTCAGGCTGAGATAGTGCCATTTCAGCTGCACCTAATGCTGTTTGCTGTACTAAGCGACGTGCGTCTTCACCGCTAAAGCCAAGTGCTTTGGCTTTTTCTTCTATGGCTTCCATAAATAAGAAAAAGTAAGCCGGTGATGACCCCGTAACAGCAATAACATCGTTAATTTGTGACTCTTGCTCAACCCATACCGCAATACCTGTACATTCAAATACTTGTTGCACAAAAGTGTGTTCTTGCTCGGTTTCGCCAGCACCAAATAAACCTGATACACCGCGCCCTAATAAAGACGGGGTATTTGGCATACAACGTACCATCTTAACGTCTTGTCCGAGCATTTCACGTAACCGCTTAACCGTTAAGCCTGCGGCGACAGAAATAAATAGCTTATCGCTAAAGTCGATACCCGAATCTTGAAATGATTGACATAAATCACCCATCATTTGCGGCTTTACAGACAACACAATAACATCGGCATCGCGCAGTGCTTGGTTATTATCTGCGGTGGTTTTAACCCCGAAATCCGCTGCTACCTTAGCGAGTTTTTCTTGGTTACGATTTGTTGCAATAATACTCGATGCAGCAAATCCTTTTTTTACCATGCCGCCAATAATGGCGTAGCTCATATTACCTGTGCCTATGAATGCAATTGTTTTATCTGACATATCTTAGTTATCACCTTAGCTTCGTTGGCCAAAAATATCCGTGCCGATGCGTACCATGGTTGAGCCTGCTGCAATCGCAGCTTCGACATCACCACTCATCCCCATCGACAGGGTGTCTATTTGAGGATATTGGGCTTTAAGTCTATCAAAGCAAGCACGTAATTGCTCAAAATATTGTATTTGTTGCTGTGGATCGTCAGTTTTTGCTGGGATTGCCATGACACCACGCAATTCTAAATGCGGGCAATGGTGAATAAATTCAGCGAGGCTTGCAAGTTTATCGGGGTGGCAGCCTGATTTTGAGTCCTCTAAGCTGATATTTACTTGGATCAGTACTTTTAAAGGGGCTTTATCTGCGGGCCTTTGATCGTTTAAACGTTGCGCTATTTTTTCACGTTCAATACTTTGCACCCAATCAAAGTGGCTGGCAACAAGGGCGGTTTTATTTGATTGAATAGGGCCAATGAAATGCCAAACAATATCGCTATAATTTGCTAATTGGGTTATTTTATCAACAGCCTCTTGAACGTATGATTCACCAAATTCTCGGTGACCTTGTTGATAAGCCGCTAGAATGAAATCAGCAGGTTTGGTTTTTGATACTGCCAACAAGCAGACATCGTGCTCATTACGATGATATTTTTTTGCCGCTAAGGCAATTCTAGCATAGGCGGACTTAAGTCGTTCTGCTATTGTAACCATATAATTATCAGTTAGTTGTGGAGTCATAAATGGATATTACCGAATTGTTGGCCTTTAGTGTGCAGCACAAAGCATCAGATTTACACTTATCATCAGGGGTTGCGCCAATGATCCGTGTTGATGGTGATGTGCGACGTATTAATATACCAGCGCTGGAAAACAAAGATGTTAACAGCCTAGTTTACGATATTATGAACGATAATCAACGCAAGGACTATGAACAAAACCTTGAAGTGGATTTTTCGTTTGAAGTGCCAAACTTAGCACGTTTTCGTGTTAATGCCTTCAACTCAAATCGAGGCCCCGCAGCTGTATTTCGTACCATTCCCAGTGAAGTGCTGACGCTTGATGATTTAGGTGCGCCAGATATATTTAAAACAATCTCAGATACGCCGCGTGGTTTAGTGTTGGTAACAGGACCTACAGGCTCTGGTAAATCGACCACATTGGCTGCGATGGTGGATCATATAAATCAACACAAGCATCATCATATTTTAACCATCGAAGATCCCATCGAGTTTGTGCACGACAATAAACTGTCGTTGATTAATCAACGTGAAGTGCATCGCGATACGCATAGTTTTTCTAATGCATTGCGCAGTGCTTTACGTGAAGATCCAGACGTAATTTTGGTTGGTGAGCTACGTGATTTAGAAACTATTCGCCTTGCCATGACTGCTGCTGAAACCGGCCATTTAGTATTTGGTACATTGCATACTACGTCAGCCCCGAAAACCATTGACCGTATTATCGATGTGTTTCCTGGTGAAGAAAAAAGTATGATCCGCTCAATGCTTTCAGAGTCATTACGCGCAGTTATTTCACAAACCCTGTTGAAAAAAATTGGTGGCGGGCGAGTCGCAGCACATGAAATCATGATTGCAGTGCCTGCGATCCGTAACCTTATCCGCGAAGATAAAATTGCGCAAATGTATTCGTCCATTCAAACTGGCGCATCGCATGGTATGCAAACCATGGATCAGTGTTTAATCAATTTAGTGAATCACGGTGTTGTTACCAATGCTGAAGCGCGTGCTAAAGCACAAGATAAAAATAATTTCGGCGGCTAGGCCCGAGTAAGGAGCAGTAATGACACATTCTCTTGATTACTTTTTACATTTGATGATTGAAAAGCAAGGTTCGGATTTATTCGTATCGAGCCAATTGCCAGTCAGCGCAAAGATTAATGGCGAGCTAATTGCACTTGGCGACGAAAAAATATCAGACGAAGAGTCGCTGCAATTAGTTGAATCAGCGATGAGTGAAAAACAAAAAGCAGAGTTTCATAATACTAAAGAGTGCAACTTTGCCATAGCTACCGATGAAGGGCGCTTTAGGATCTCGGCATTTTGGCAACGAGATTGCGCGGGTATGGTTATTCGCCGTATTGTTACGCAAATTCCTGATGTTGCTGAGCTTGGTCTACCGTCGACATTGACTGATGTGATCATGGCTAAACGTGGTTTAGTGCTGTTTGTTGGTGGTACTGGCACCGGTAAATCAACGTCGTTGGCTGCATTATTAGGTTACCGTAATCGTAATCAACGTGGGCATATCTTGACCATTGAAGACCCGATTGAGTTTGTCCATGAACATCGCAAAAGTATTATTACTCAGCGTGAAGTTGGCTTAGATACGGAAAGTTTTGAGGCGGCGTTAAAAAGCTCATTACGCCAAGCCCCCGATGTCATTTTAATTGGTGAAATACGTTCGCAAGAGACCATGGAATACGCACTTAGTTTTGCTGAAACCGGTCATTTATGTGTTGCTACATTACATGCCAATAACGCTAACCAAGCAATTGACCGTATTATGCATTTAGTGCCTAAAGAAAAGCACGATAAGCTAAAATATGATCTATCCTTAAACTTACGAGCTATCATAGCACAACAACTAGTGCCTACAGCCGATGGCAATGGTCGAGTAGCTGCTATCGAAATTTTATTGAATACCCCGATTATCGGCGAGCTTATCAAAAAAGGCGACATTGGCGGCATTAAAGAAGCCATGGCTAAAGCGAAAGATATGGGTATGCAAACCTTTGATCAAGCGTTATTTGAGCTCTATAAACAGCAACGTATCAACTATGCAGATGCTTTGCATCACGCTGACTCACCTAACGATTTACGTTTGATGATTAAGCTTCGAAATAATGAACAGCAAGGGGCTGGTTTTTTACAGGGAGTAACAATTGACGGGTTAGAACCTAAAGGTCAGTAGTATGAAAAAACGCATAAAATGGTTACTTGTAACAGTTAGTTTTTATGTTGTTAGTAACTCATTTTTTGCGATGGCGACAGATCAATCGATTGCTATTTTTATCCGAGATGACGTGCATTATGATTACACACATTTTTTAGCCGGTAGAGCACCGCAGGATATTACTGATTTTAGTGGTCGATTTATACGTCGCGATGTAGTTGATATGATCATTGCCCAACAAGCCTTGTACTTGGGGGGCTTTAATAAAACTTTCAGTTATCAAATTGGTAAAATTAATTTTCGTAATACCAAACTGTTAGAAAAAGGTGAGCTACTGATCAGCTTTGATAGTTATTGGTATGAAGATGCCAAATCACTAGCAGATAAAGTGTATATCAGCGATGAGCTGATCCGTAAAGGCGAGTATTTTGCGGGGATTTTTACTTCTCCAAACAATAAAAAAGTATTTCAGCTGCAGCACCTGTCAGATTTTAATCAACTAACTAGTGTGTCTACGCCGCGTTGGCGTACAGATTGGAAAACTTTATCGCAATTACCATTAAAAGATCTAGTTGCAGAGGATGAATGGCTCAGTCAAGTGCGTATGGTATCGATGCAATGGATTGATTTTATGTTAATGCCACTGATGCCACAGATGGGTAACCAATATGTACTTGAAGATATTGTTTTGCAAGCGGTACCTAATGTGCTGATATTATTAGATGATAGTCGTCATTTTGTAATATCAAAACGCCATCCTGATGGCGCTCAGGCTTTTAAAGCGTTGCAAAAAGGCTTAAAGATATTACGAGAACAAGGTGCGATAGAAAAAGCCTATCGCCAAGCTGGATTTATTCCTGAACTGAGTGAGCAGCTTATTATAAACCTACCGCTTACCCGTAAGCTTGTTCAAAGAAGCTTTCCAAAATAATAACAGCCGACATATTATCCACATTTCCTTTACCTAAGCTACGGTAACCGCCTTGCTCAAATAATCGTGCTTTTGCATCTGCTGTGGTTAAACGTTCGTCTTGGGTCTCTACAGGCAGTCCATAGTGATTATGTAAGCGGTTGGCAAACTTTTTAGCTTTAAAGGTGACTTCTTGATTTGTGCCATCCATATTAAGCGGTAATCCAACCACCAGTAAATCAGGTTGCCACTCATCGACATGCTTTTTAATAAAATCCCAATTTGGAATACCATCTTTGGCTTTGATAGCGCTTAGGCTCGATGCGGTTCCTGTTAGTTCTTGGCCGATAGCAACACCAATGCTGGTGGTGCCAAAATCAAAGCCCATCACGGTGCGTTCACCTTTGGGCTTTAGTTGTTTTTTAGTCATGCTATCTCTGTGCTTTAAAATTGTGGTTGACCACGCTTATGCGTGGCCAGCTTCCGAACTTAATTGGCTAATATCAAAACCGAGCGTCGCGACTGCTTTTTCCCAGCGTTGCTCTATCGGTGTGTTAAAAATAATCTCAGGATCGGCTTTTATAATTAGCCATGAATTTTCGAGTAGCTCTTGTTCGAGCTGGCCTTGCTCCCAACCCGCATAGCCCAGTGTAATAATAAACTGTTCTGGTGCTTGGGCTGTGGTTAAACTTGCCAACACATCTTTGGATGTGGTTATCATTATTTCGCTGCTAAGTTCTTGGCTTGCGCTATAACCTGCTTTTGGAGAATGCAGTACAAAACCACGATCGGTTTTTACAGGTCCTCCAGCAAATACTGCAACACTTGCTGCGTGGGTGGATTTGTCGTTATCAATCTCTATTTTGTCGAGCAAGTCGCCGACTGTAATATTGATCGGCTGGTTGATCACCAGCCCCATAGCCCCGTCTTCATTGTGCTCACAAATATACGCGACAGCACGTTTAAAAAAAGGGTCTTGCATTGATGGCATTGCGATTAAAAAATGATTTTCTAATGATTGCATAACGATACCCCTTTATTGTTAGTAAATTTAAGTATGGCTCAGTTTTCTTTCTATGGCATCAAATAAGCGCCCAGTAATTGAAATATCATAGGCAGCTTCGATTTCTTTTACGCAAGTAGGTGCTGTAACATTAATTTCTGTTAGCTTATCACCAATGATATCAAGACCTACAAAAATAAGCCCTTTAGCTTTTAATGTTGGTGCAACGGCTTCGGCAATTCTACGATCTGAATCACTGATTGGGCGTGCTTCACCACGACCGCCAACAGCTAAATTACCACGTGTTTCACCATTTTGTGGAATGCGGGCTAGGCAATATGGGATCACTTCGCCATCGACCACCAATACGCGTTTATCACCTTGTTTGATCTCTGGGATATAGTTTTGTGCCATGGCAAAACGGCTACCGTGTTCGGTGAGTGTTTCGCAAATAACCCCAATGTTGGCATCATTTTCAGTCACACGGAAAATAGAGGCGCCACCCATACCATCTAAAGGTTTTAGAATGATGTCTTTATGCTCAGCCAAAAATGCGCGGATCTGGTGCTTACAACGGGTTACTAAAGTGTCAGGTGTATGCTCACTAAACCATGCGGTGAATAACTTTTCGTTCGCATCACGCAGGCTTTGTGGCTTATTAATAATAAGCGTGCCTTCAAGTTCGGCGCGTTCTAAAATATAGGTTGCGTAAATGTACTCAGTATCAAACGGTGGATCTTTACGCATTAAAATAACATCTAAATCAGCAAGTGCGATACTGGCTTTTTCTTCCAGCTCATACCAATGGTTTGTATCGTCGAACACGGTTGCTTTTGCGGCTGTGGCATACGCTTTGCCTTTACGCAATGAAAGATCATTCATTTCCATGTAGTAAATTTCATAGCCACGGCTTTGGGCTTGCATCATCATTGCAAAACCGGTGTCTTTTTTGATGTTGAATCCGCTGATCGGATCTGAAATTATACCTAACTTAATTGCCATGTTCGTTGCCTTACTGAATCTGTTGCTATTGATATGAGGGTGGTTTTACTAATTTCAATTAGCTAAATCGCCAAATTGTAGCTGTAGTGCACTTAAGACTGTCAAAGCGGCAGTTTCAGTGCGCAGCACGCGTGGACCGATACGGATATCAACAAAATTTTGTTGTTTGGTCTGGGCAATTTCATCATCAGTGAAGCCACCTTCAGGACCAACTAAAAACCGCACGCCAGCGCTAGGTACTTCGATTGTTTTAATACTGTGCTCTGCACGAGGGTGTAGGGTAAGCTTAATTTCATCACTGCTTTGTGCAAGCCATTGGCTGATGTCTATCGGTGGATGAATCGTGGTGATTCGGTTACGACCAGATTGCTCTGCTGCAGCAATCGCTATTTTTTGCCATTGCTGGTGTTTTTTTGCAAGTCGCTCGGCGCTTAATTTAACGCCACAGCGTTGACTGAAAATAGGGGTGATTTCAGTGATCCCTAATTCAACAGACTTTTGAATGGTAAAGTCCATTTTGTCACCGCGAGAAATCCCTTGGCCTAGGTGAATGCTCAGCGGTGATTCAACATCTTTTTCATTAAATTCAAGCGGCATTGCAACGACTGATTTTTTTCCTACTTCAATGAGTTCGCAAAGATATTCGCCGCCTTGGCCATTAAACAACGAGATATGCTCACCGACTTTCATCCGTAATACGCGACCTATGTGGCCTGCTGCATCATCTTCTAACTGAAGTGCAGTGGCAATTACAATAGGACTTGCTTGATAAATATGAGGAACTCTCATGATGACCTTCAACAAAAATAGCTAATATCGTTATGGTATGTAAGTCATCTCTTCGGTGCAAATACTTATTGTGAGTCAGTGATAATTAGTTAAGTTTTATTTTAACTAATTATTAAGCTTTTCACATAATGCGTCTAAATTTTGCGGTGTTTCGGCTATTTCGGTTTGACATGATAAGTGATTGTTTTGTGCTAAGTCTGTGACTGGTTCAAACAGGTATCCATCATCAATCTCTTTAATTAAAAACCGTACAGAATGTAAAGAATTGAATATAAATCGTTGTTTATCATCAGCTAATAAATAATCCGTTTGATTGTATAGTACACCGGCAATATCATGGTGTTCATGTAAATAACTCGCCAGTTCTGACACGCTAATTTCATTACTAAAGTCGCAGTAGCAATAATCTTTGATCAACTGGTCAAACATTAATTTAACCAAGTGACGGGTATTTGCACCAGCAACAACAAGGGTACTTGGACTGGTGCCGTGTGGCTGAGCAAAATAATGTTCAGTGAATTGCCGGCTGAATTCACTGTCGTTATCGATCAGTAGATAGTTATTTACTTCAAACGGCATAAGGCCCCACGTATTACGTCATTTTCAATATTAAATTGAAAACATACTTATTAGTAAATAGCCTATAGCGCTGAAAACAGCAAATTCAATGCAAGCTATTCCAATATTATCCTGATGATCAATTTCAAGCTCAGTATCAATGTTTGGCAGAGAGATGAACTTGATTATAGTCGTTAATAGATACAGTAATAACCACATAGTTCCGCAATGTAAAGCTAATGTGAATAAATTCTCAACCATTTTACCACTGTGAAAAGTGGCACTGGCAAGACCCGCATAGATAGCTAATGCAAGGCCAATGGATTTACCGGCATAACGAATGCCAATAGAGGTGTTTTCTAAATTAAAGTTACTTTGTAATGACGCCCCTTGATTGGCGCGAGCAAAGCGATATTCACGGAATTTACTGTCTAAGGCAAAAATAGTTTGCAGTAAAAAGAAGCTGACAAAGGCAATTAGTAAGCTGCTAAACCCTTGGGTATGAGACCAGCTGTATAGCCCTAATGTAATAATACAGTTAGCGATCAACATGCCTGAATCTACCAAAGCGGCACAGACATTTTGTTTTAGTATGGCGGCTTCTTCATTAAAGCGGTGCAAGATCCACTTGCGGTGGATCAAGTGGCCTACTTTAATAAAAGTAAACAACAGAACTATCAGTACAATCATCTTAAGCGGGTTTGATTGGGCTGCACTGATACTAATTTCATCAAATAAAAATGCTACAGTCGCGATCACTACACTAATTTCTGACGCAAAACTAATTCCTAGAGCAAAATTGTCATGTTGAGCAAGTTCTTCTTTTAATGCTTGTTTAGCCTTGAGTTGACTCACTACCCGCAAACAAATAACAGCTAAACAAATAACCATAAAACAGATAGCAATCGCGAGTAAACTAGTGTTAGATAAAGATAAATATGACATTGAGAACCTAGGGTGGTTATTATTATGTTAACTATTCTAGTACGGTTACGACTGATATAAAAGAGAGTATTTGATGACACCAGGCGAACAACTCCCAACAGCACTGCATGGTTTAGGCAGCGAACGTTTTTTTCAGCTATATCCAGAGCTTCCTGCTAATGAATTAATTATTAATTTGTTAGGTTTGAGTGACTTCGCCTGGCGTTGCCTGCAATCTCAGCCGCAGTTAATTGAGATGTTGCTCAGTGATACTCAAATGAGTTTGCGAGATAGTCCTAACCCATTTCAAGACTTAAATCTTACCGAGGTTGATGAAGCGCAGTGCCATAAAATTTTACGCCGTTACCGGGAACGCTATTGGCTAAAAGTAGCGTGTTTAGATTTATGTTACAGCAATGATATAGCCGATAGTATTGGCTATATCTCGGCTTTAGCCGATCAGCTAATTGATAGTGCCAATAACTGGGCATTTGCTCAGGTTGCTCAGATTAATGGGCAACCATTCGATGAGCAACAACAGCCTCTGGCGATGTTGGTATTAGGAATGGGTAAGTTAGGTGGCCAAGAACTTAACTATTCGTCAGATATCGATTTAATTTTTTCTTATCCACGTAGTGTAAAAACTCAAGGTGGGCGGCGCTCTTTAGAAGCGCAAGTGTTTTACACTAAAGTGGCACAAAAGCTGATTGCCGCACTTAATCAAACAACGGTTGATGGACAAGTATTTAGGGTCGATATGCGGCTGCGACCTTTTGGTGAAAGTGGCCCCTTGGTGATGAGTTTTAATGCCATGGAAGATTACTACCAAGATCAAGGCCGTGAGTGGGAACGCTATGCCATGCTCAAAGGACGTTTAATTGGCCCTCAAACGGGCTATTGTGATGAATTTTATCAGTTATTAAAGCCTTTTGTGTATCGTCGCTATATCGATTTTTCAGTGATTGAATCGCTGCGTAAAATGAAGCAAATGATAGCTCAAGAAGTACGCCGTAAGCGCTTAACCAACAATATAAAACTAGGCGCTGGTGGAATTCGTGAGGTCGAGTTTGTGGTGCAAGCATTGCAAATGGTACGAGGTGGGCGTGAAGCCAATTTACAAACACAATCATTACAAAAAGCGTTAGCTGAATTAGTAAATATTCAAGTTATTGGCGCAGATGAAGCAAAATTATTACGCCACAATTATTTGTTTTTAAGGCGAGTTGAGCAATATTTACAGATTTTTGCAGATCAACAAACGCAAACATTGCCAGATGATGCCTTGAGCCAACAACGATTAAATTACCTGTTAGAGCAGAGTGACTTCAGCGCATCTTTAGCGCAAATAAATGATATTATGGCTGGCATACACAGTGAATTTGAACAAGTTATTGGTTATGAAAGTGAGCCTGTTGATCCTTGCGAAAGTGCTTTTATAAGTGCTTGGGAACACACCGATATTAGTGTTTTAACCGACCCAAATGATGCATGGCAAATACCATTAGAAGATTTTAAAGCCCGCTTAACGAAAACTAAAATTGGTCATCGTGGCCGTGATATTCTCGATAAACTCATGCCATTAATGCTAAAGCAACTATCAGACAGTCAAGCAAGTGGTGACGTATTTAGTATGATCTGCCAAGTATTAAGCAAGGTTATTTCACGAACAGCCTATTTAGAGTTGCTGTTTGAAAACCAAGGCGCGTTAAAACAGCTTGTTTCGTTGTGTTGCCATAGTAAATGGATTGGTGAGCATATTTCGCGTTACCCGATTTTACTTGATGAGCTTATCGATCCTGCGGTGCTGTATAAGCCTACACCACTGACTGCATATAAAGACGAAATACGACAGTATTTTTTACGAATTGATAGCGCAGACTTAGAACAGCAAATGGAAGCACTGCGTCAGTTTAAACAAACCCATCAACTACGTATTGCTGCCGCTGATGCAACCGGTGTGTTAGATGTAATGAAAGTAAGCGATCATTTAACAGCATTAGCCGAAGCGATAGTTGAGCAAGCGGTGAACCTTGCTTGGCAGCAAATGGCGCAGCGTTTTGGTATTCCGCCCAATACTGATGAAGAGCACAAGGGCTTTGCCGTAATAGCTTATGGTAAAACCGGTGGTTTTGAAGTGGGTTATGATTCTGATCTCGATTTAGTCTTTGTACATAATAGTGATGGCTCAGAGCAAACTAATGGCACTAAAGCGATTGATTCACGACAGTTTTATTTAAAATTAGCACAGCGACTAATGCATTTATTTAATACTCGTACGGCGTCGGGCATTTTATATGAACTAGATACGCGGTTACGCCCAGAAGGTGCCTCAGGGTTAATGGCAATCAATCTTGAGAGCTTTAACCACTATCAGCAAACGCAAGCTTGGACATGGGAACATCAAGCGCTAGTGCGTTCTCGGATGATTTTTGGGCAACCCGAATTACAGCAGCGCTTTGCGCAAATTCGCTTAGGCATTTTGTGCCAGCAGCGCGACCCGCAAAAGCTTAAAGAAGATGTGATCATCATGCGTGAAAAAATGCGCACACATTTAGCGAAAGGCAACGATATTGAGTTTGATTTAAAACAAGATACTGGCGGCATTGCTGATATTGAGTTTCTGACTCAATATTTAGTGCTTGATAACGCTTATAGCTTAGAGCAACTAACTACTTACTCAGACAACGTAAGGATTTTAACCGATGCAGCAAGGCTTGGTTGTATTAGTGATGAGATCAAGCAAGGGCTTATTACAGCCTATATTGATTATCGCTCGCGTTATCATGTGTTGAGCCTAGATCAGCAGGGACGTTGTGTAACAAAAGCTGAATTTGCGAAAGACATCGCATTTGTTACACAAGCATGGCAGCAGATATTTGAGTTAAGCGCTTAACTTCTTAGGCGCTTACAGTTTTCGCGCACATATTCAGAGGGCAGCTCGGTTATCACGGCTGCTCGCTGTTTAAAACAAAAGAAGGTATAAACTTCGTTTTCAAAGTCATCATTGATCGCCCGGCCAACTTGATAAAGTGTTGAATTAAAATTGCTATCCACTCTAAAGTGTTCTTTGATCACATAGTCTTTACTTAAATACCAATACAGAACGATATCTTCATCGCGTGCGTAATCAGTTAACACTTTTTTTAAAGTCGAGCCATTTTCAAAGCGTCTCGGCATTAATTCACCAGTCCAATTTGGTGAGGATGGTTCAACAACTTTAGCGCGCTCGGTCAGCGCCGCATCTATATTTATATCCGGATTAGCTAATTTAAGTACGTATTTATCGCGTTCATTGCTTTTATTTACTTGGTTGCGTAATGATGAATAAAAACGTGATAAACCTTGCGCAGCCGCATTTTTGGTATCTTTCATGTCCATGACTGGACCATGGCCTAATAAAAAATAAATTGCTGCGGCAATTAAAATAGCAGCTAATGATAAATGCTTAATCCAAAACCACATGGCTCATACTCTTGTATTTGTATTTACTAATAAAAGCATATTACAATGCTGTTGTCACTTGTAATAAGAAGGTGCATCAATATCAGGGCGTGTTTTAAAACGTCTATGAAGCCACATATATTGCGTTGGTGCAACGTTTACAGCTTGCTCGATACGTTGGTTGACGCGTGTTACATCAGCATGATCATCACCACTTGGAAAATTATCTAGTGTTGGCAGTATTTCTAAATGATACTTGCCATGTTCATCGCGACGGCTGGTTAAACTAACTGTTTCGCAATTTTTGCTGGCTGCAAAAAGTAATGTACCAGTGGTACTTGCTGTATCTTTGACTGCAAAAAATGGTGCAAATTCACAACGTTTACGACCGTAGTCCTGATCTGGTAAATAGTAACAAACCTTTTTAGCCTTAAGTGCTTTTAGTAACCCTTTGACATCGCGCTTGCCAATTAAATACTCATTGGAACGTAAGCGGCCACGAGTCATAAAAAATTCCATTAGCGGGTTGTTATGTGGACGATAGAAGCCAATACCTTGGTGATTGAGCCCCATAATGCGGCTTGTCATTTCAAGATGAAGAATGTGTGGCACGAGTAACAGTACACCTTTACCTGATTGTTGGATCCTGTCAAAGTGCTCAAGTCCTTTCACTGAGCCATAAACGCGTTTTATCCGCCAGTTTGGCCACCACCATGCCATTCCGGTTTCAAGAGTCGCAATACCGGTGTTTTCCATATTCTGTTTGACCAGTGCGCGTTGCTGCTCAGCGGGCATTTCAGGAAAGCACAATTTAATATTTACTTCGGCAATATGGCGGCGTTTTTTCATAGTGCGATACACCAAACGGCCAAGTTGCCTTCCTAGCCAAAGTTGTAGTTTCGAAGGTAACCAAGATATTGTATATAAAATAAACACACCAAGCCAAGTAAGCCAATAGCGAGGCCCCAGAAAGGACCATTTAAATTCAGAAGAGTTGACCACGGAAATATCTCACATACGAAAAGTAGCTAGTTTAACTGGATGAATAAAAAAATACAAAAAAGCCAGCAAGTTGCTGGCTTTTAAATGAGTAATGTTAAGCTTATCTTTATTGGATTTCTTTTAAACCTTGGTTGATGGCTTGTAAATCATTACTTGTTAACGTGCCCGCTGCTTGTTTTAAGCGTAGCGTTGATACAACGTAGCGATAACGTACATCAGCGAGGTTACGTTTGGCGTTAAATAAGTTTTGTGTACTGACCAGTACGTCAACAATAGTACGAGTACCCACTTCAAAACCAGCTTCAGTGGCTTTTAATGCACTTTCAGCAGAAACTACGGCTTGTTCAAGCGCTTTAAAGGTCGCAATATCTGATACTACTTGATTATAAGAGGTGATCACCGAGCGGGTTACGCCACGCAGACTAGCTTCTAGATCTTCACTTGCAGCAACATAAAAAGCACGTGCCTGCTCAGTCGCTGCAGTAGTAGCACCGCCTGAATATATTGGCACACTAAAGTTAATGCCAATATTTGTACTATCACCACGTGGGCGGGCAGTGTTGCTATTGCTATCAGTTAGTGTATCACCGTAGCTGGCATCTAAAGTCAGCTTAGGATAATGGCCTGCTTGTGCTAAATCAATTTGATCTTTAGCGATATCAACCGTTACCTTGGAGACCTGCAGGTTTAAATTATTTTGTTCTGCAAGCTTAATGTAATCGGGTGATTTTTTTGTCGGTTGTACCGTAGAGAATGTTTCGGTATTTAATACATCAAGCTTAGCATGATATTTACCGGTAATTTCACGAAGCTGCTCACGGGCAGTTTCAACGCCGTTTCTGGCAACGATTTCGCGGGCAACCGAGTTATCAAATTGTGCTTGCGCTTCATGCACATCGGTAATTGCCGTCAAGCCTACAGCATAACGCTGTTTGGTTTGCTCAAGTTGACGTTCAATAGCGCGTTTTTCAGATTGTACAAATTCTAAGTTATCAATTGAACTTAATACGCTGAAATAGCCATCTGCAACACGAACAATTAGGTCTTGCTTGGCAAAATCATATTGAGCAGCTGCTTGCAACGCTTGTTTGTCTGCAATACCGAGTGAATTCCATGCACCTAAATCAAACAGAGTTTGGCTTAGTCTAAGACCACGGCTGAAAGTATCTGAATCGCTATCGATCTTGGTATATCCTGCCGCATCAGTTCCGTTAAATGATGTGCTATCGGTTTTCTCATACCCCATAGAAAAACCGATTTGTGGCAATAATGCGCTCATCGCACGGTCACTGTTATAAGCTTGTGCATTTGCTTGGGCTTTTGCTTTTAAAACTGTAGGATCGTTAGCAGTGGCAATTTCATAAACTTGTAATAAGTCTTCAGCATTTGACGCTGTAGCTGTTAATGCGCAAGATATACCAATCAGCGCAGCAAGAATGTTCTTTTTCATTATTCGTTCAGTCCTTAGACAATTTACGTTCTAAAAGCATGGTAACCTGTTTTACATAAGAACAAAAAAAAATTTGCGTAAAACAGCGTAAACAAGTGTAACAGAATATAATATCCCGGACATGATAGTAAGTATCTAGGTTGAAACTCAAGTAATAATATGTGTAATAGGAAACTTCATGGCTGATGAAATACTCACAAAATTTACCAAGCAAGACGTTATAATAGCTCCTATAAAGGTACTTTATAACGGTTTTTTTAAGATTAACTTATATCAGTTTGAACATGCATTATTTGCGGGGGGCCAATCAGCGACGATCCGCCGTGAAATACTTGAACGCGGTGACGCTGTTGCGGTTTTACCGTATGATCCCGTAACAGACTGTATTTTGCTGATCGAACAAATACGTATTGGCGCGATAAAAAGTAAACAGTCACCTTGGTTATTAGAATGTATAGCAGGCATGACCGATGGCAGCACTAATTATGAAGATGTCGTTAGGCGCGAAGCATTTGAAGAAGCGGGCTTAGTACTGAGTGAATTAGAATTTATGCTATCGTATCTGTCAAGCCCTGGTGGGACTACTGAGCGGTTACATCTTTACCTTGCAAAGACTGATTTAAGCCAGCTGCAAAGTGGCGTGTATGGACTTGCAACTGAAGGTGAAGATATTAAAACGCATATTCTCAGTTTTGATGATGCAATGGCGCGTTTAGCAACCGGTGAGATAGATAATGCTGCCTCGGTAATTTCATTGCAGTGGTTAGCGCTTAATCGCGAACGTATAATTAATAATCAGCGCAGCTAAAATAGTAATAGACTACCCTTAACCTCTAACTTTATGGCGGTAATGTGACAGCACTTGCAGTGAAACAACGATATATTCAGAGTCTTCCTAAATACTTGACGTTATGTGAGCATAACTACTTACGTGCTTTAAAATTGTTGCCCAATGAGCGCAAAGAAGGCAATACACGTCAAGTACAATTGGGTAATAACCAGTTTGTAATCAAGGTTGATGGCTGTGCTAAATACACGATGGATATTTCAATAACGCAATTAACCGGTATGTTAAAAGGGTTTAATCCGCTGTTTTTAACTGTGCGTTTATATCACGATGCAAAAGTTGCTGAAATAATTCACCATGATTACCATCAAAGGATCAAACCTTCATATGGTTACCCTAATCCGCAAATGCATCAAAAAGATGAAAAATATCAACTTAATGCGTTTTTGTATGATTGGTTAGTGGCGTGTGTTGAAAGTGGTCGAGCGGTACTTAACTGGGATATAAATGATGGCCTGGTTTGATGAGTCGGCGCAGTTCAATAATACTCAGCTGCGCTTAGCACATATTACCGATTGTCACTTATTTGCAGACCCACAAGGGGAGTATTTTGCGGTCAATACCGCTGAGCACTTTTCTCGCGCGCTTGCAGATATGGCAAAACAGTCACTAGACGCCGTGATCTTTGGTGGCGATTTAACCCAAGATCACAGTTTTGCATCATATTTGTTGTTTGCTCAGTTGATTGCCGATTCAGCACTTACTTGCCCAGTCTTTTGGCTGCCAGGTAATCATGATGATATCAGTGCGATGCAGCGTATTTCTGGTGGTCAAATCAATAGCGCAAAACGGTTAATTGCCGATGGGTTTGAAGTGTTATTAATTAGCTCTAAAGGGCCAACACCAGCAGGTTGGGTAAGCGAAGCCGATTTAAATGAACTCGCTGATTTATTAGCGACTTCACAGTCGCCAAGCGTGGCTTTTTGCCACCATAATCCATTACCTATTAATGGTTACCTAGACAAGCATATGCTCGAAAATGGCCCGCAATTACTTAATGTATTGCATAATAGCGCGCTAGTAAGGCAGTTATTTCATGGTCATGTTCACAATGACTATCAATTTAAATTCAGAAGTATTGAGATTTTTGCTACGCCAGCAAGCTCAGTGCAGTTTACTAAATACACCGATGACTGGCAGCAACATAATGCGGGGCCTGGTTATCGATTGTTGACAATATCAAAGCCAACAAACAGTGCAAAACTATTAATTAACTCGGAACTGATGTGGCCCAACGATTAATTTATATTCATGGTTTTAATAGCAGCGAACATTCATTTAAAGCTGTCCGCTTTGGTGAGTATATGGCACACTATGACGTTGATTATTGTGTGCCACGGCTAAGCCATGAACCGTTTCATGCGATAATTCAAATTGAACAATTATTAACGCCAAATACTGTATTACTTGGCAGTTCTTTAGGTGGTTTTTACGCCACTTATTTATCGCAAAAATATCAGTTACCAGCAGTGGTTATAAACCCTGCAGTTAAGCCTTATTTATTATTGAGTTCTTTGTTAGGGCCGAACTATAATCCCTATCAGGATAGCCATTACGAGCTCAACAATAGTCATATTAACGCGTTAAAATCACTGTCGATACCTAGCTTAGAGCGCCCATCATTACTGTATTTATTACAGCAAACGGGTGATGAAGTACTGGATTATCAGCAGGCCGTTAAATATTATTCACAATGCAAGCAACAGATAGAATTTGGTGGTGATCATAGCTTTGTTGGCTTTGAAGACTCCATTGCTAGTATTGTAGATTTTCTTAAAATCACGTAAAACATAGCTAAGCGCATAAAAGATAAAAACTATGAGTCAGCAAAATTATAACGCCGAAGCCATTGAAGTATTAAATGGGTTAGAACCTGTTAAACGCCGTCCTGGTATGTACACCGACACCACCCGTCCTAATCACTTAGGACAAGAGGTTATTGATAACAGTGTCGATGAAGCCATGGCCGGACATGCCACTAGAATTGATGTCATTTTGCATGAAGATAATTCGCTAGAAGTTAGCGATGATGGCCGTGGTATGCCTATCGATATTCACCCAGAAGAAGGTATTCCTGGGGTCGAATTGATTTTTACCAAGCTGCATGCTGGTGGCAAGTTCTCTAATAAAAACTACCAATTTTCAGGTGGTTTGCACGGGGTAGGGATCTCCGTGGTTAATGCATTATCAACGCGCGTTGAAGTGGTTGTGCGCCGCGATGCACAACAATACATGATGGCGTTTGAAAGCGGTGATAAAGTTGAAGATCTTCATGTTATAGGCACAGTAGGTAAACGTAATACAGGTACAACTGTACGTTTTTGGCCTGATGTAAGCTACTTTGACTCAGCTAATTTCTCGTTGACTAAATTACATCATTTATTAAAAGCTAAAGCCGTACTTTGCCCAGGCTTACGTATTAAGTTTGTTAATAAACAAACCAAAGAAACCCAAGAGTGGTATTACGAAACAGGCCTTAAAGACTACTTAAACGAAGCTGTTAAAGGTTACGAAGTACTGCCAAAAGACCCATTTACCGGTGAGTTTTCAAGTTCAACGGAAGGTGCTGATTGGGCGGTTGTTTGGTTACCTGAAGGCGGTGAATCGATAGCTGAAAGTTACGTTAACTTAATACCAACTGCGCAAGGCGGTACTCACGTAAATGGTTTGCGACAAGGTTTACTTGAGGCTATGCGTGAGTTTTGTGAATTTAGAAACTTACTGCCGCGTGGCGTTAAGCTCACCCCCGATGATATTTGGGAACGGTGTAGCTACGTTTTATCAGTGAAAATGCAAGATCCACAATTTGCTGGTCAAACCAAAGAGAAATTATCTTCTCGTTCGTGCTCGGCATTTGTATCTGGGGTGGTAAAAGATGCATTCAGTTTATGGTTAAATGAGCACACCGATACTGCTGAGTTACTGTCAGAGTTATGTATTTCTAATGCACAAAAACGTCTTCGCGCAGCCAAAAAAGTGGTGCGTAAGCGTGTTACCGCAGGCCCCGCATTACCGGGCAAATTAACCGACTGTAGCGCTGCAGATAACGACCGTACTGAGCTGTTTTTAGTAGAAGGTGACTCAGCTGGTGGCTCAGCTAAACAAGCACGTGATCGTGAGTTTCAGGCAATAATGCCACTACGTGGTAAAATTTTGAATACGTGGGAAGTTGAATCAGGGCAAATTTTAGCGTCACAAGAGGTGCACGATATTTCTGTGGCGCTGGGTATCGACCCTGACTCAACTGATATCTCTTCGTTACGCTATAATAAAATTTGTATCTTAGCGGATGCTGACTCCGATGGACTGCATATTGCGACTTTGTTGTGTGCACTATTTGTTCGTCATTTCCCAACGTTGGTGAAAACGGGTCACGTATATGTAGCTATGCCACCGTTGTTTAGAATCGACATTGGTAAAGATGTTTATTATGCCCTTGATGAAGATGAAAAATCCGGCATCCTAGCGCGTATTGAAGCAGAGAAAAAACGCGGTAAAGTAAACGTACAGCGTTTCAAAGGCTTGGGTGAAATGAACCCACTGCAACTACGCGAAACGACCATGGATCCTAATACTCGCCGCTTAGTCCAGCTAACCTTAGAGGATGAAGTGGAAACCATGGAAATGATGGATATGTTGCTGGCGAAAAAGCGCTCATCAGATCGTCGTCAATGGTTAGAAGATCATGGTAATCGTGCTCAAGTGTGATTTTTAAAGTTGTTTGTACTTGTATCGTATAAAGCTGTAACTCGATTTATACCAATTTATTAAAAACATGATTATTTAGTGAGTTATATCCCCCTAAGGTAAAATAACTCACTAATTTAATGCAATTGGTATTTGCTGACAAACGACTATGTAATCAAAGTCCTGATTACTTAATTAAAGCTCGTATAATCAGTGTTCGCGGTGAGTTCTAAGTCATGGCAAGTTTGCTGTGGTGAAAAAACGTCGCTCAAAGATTTTTAATAGAAAGCAGATTAAGCGTTATATGCAGCGAAGCAGCATGGCCAAATAGGGTAAAATCGATGAATAAATTACTAGTTTCTCTACTAACTTTAGGCTTGCTAAGCCCGTCCTTAGCAGCAAAAGAAATCCTTAAAGAACTCAGTGTTCCTAATGGTTTTACTGTAAGCATATTTGCCAGTGATGTAGAAAATGCACGGCAATTAGCAGTATCTAAAAAAGGTATTGTCTATGTTGGCTCGCGCAGAGCGGGAAACGTATATGCACTTATTGATCACAATAGTGATGGGGTTGCTGATAAACAAATACTGGTGGCCAGTGGTTTAACTATGCCATCGGGTTTAGCAATCAAAGATGGCGACCTGTATGTTGCTGAAGTACAACGTATTATCCGCTTCAAGAATATTGATACACAATTAAAAGCACCTAAATATGAAGTGGTATACGACGCATTACCGACAGAAAGTCACCACGGTTGGAAGTTCTTACGCTTTTCACCAACTGGCGAGTTAATCATTCCTGTGGGTGTACCTTGTAATATTTGCGGCGAAGATGAGCGCTATGGGCGAATATTTTCATTGGATGTAAACACCAAACAAATGACCACGTTAGCACAAGGTGTGCGTAACTCTGTTGGTTTTGACTTTCATCCTAGCACCCAGGCTATGTGGTTTAGTGATAATGGCCGAGATATGATGGGGGATGATCTTCCACCGGATGAACTA
The DNA here is from genome assembly GCF_014164575.1 of Pseudoalteromonas sp. SG41-1. Lineage (NCBI taxonomy): Bacteria > Pseudomonadati > Pseudomonadota > Gammaproteobacteria > Alteromonadales > Pseudoalteromonadaceae > Pseudoalteromonas > Pseudoalteromonas sp. SG41-1. The sequence goes on along the minus strand of NZ_JACJFL010000008.1, from coordinate 26,697 downwards.
AACCGCTTAACAACCGAAGGTGAACATTTTGGTTTTCCCTATGTGCATGCAGGTGCCATCTTAGATCCTGAATTTGGTAAAGGTAAAAATATTGCCGATTACAGTGCCCCAGCTTTAGCTTTGGGTGCGCATGTTGCTCCATTAGGGATTCATTTTTATCAAGGTAAACAATTTCCTGCTACTTATAAGCAGCAATTATTTGTTGCTGAACATGGCTCGTGGAACCGCAGTAAAAAATCTGGATATAAAGTGGCAGTTGCCACTATTGAGCAAGGACGTGTGATAAAATACACGCCGTTTATTACGGGCTTTATGAAAAACGAAGAAACATTGGGTCGTCCGGTTGCTTTTGCAGAACTTGCCGATGGCAGCTTATTGATCTCCGATGATTATGCCAATGTGATCTACCGTGTAAGCTATAAAAAAAATTAGGTAGGCTTTGATGAGTGATACAGATACCTTGCTATTGCAAGGAATTGAGCAACAAACAATGGGGCGTTTTACTGAAGACGCCTATTTGAATTATTCCATGTATGTGATCATGGATAGGGCATTGCCACATATTGGCGATGGTCTAAAACCAGTACAACGTCGTATTATTTACGCCATGAGTGAACTGGGTTTATCGGCAACGGCTAAGTATAAAAAGTCAGCCCGTACCGTTGGTGATGTACTCGGTAAGTATCATCCTCATGGTGATAGCGCCTGTTATGAAGCGATGGTGTTAATGGCACAACCATTTTCTTATCGTTACCCATTAGTTGATGGGCAAGGGAACTGGGGGGCTGCAGATGATCCAAAGTCATTTGCGGCAATGCGTTATACCGAAGCGCGTTTATCTAAGTTCTCAGAAGTACTGTTAAAAGAACTTGGCCAAGGAACTGTTGATTGGACGCCAAACTTTGATGGCACAATGGATGAACCACAAGTATTACCATCACGCTTACCACATATTTTACTCAATGGTATTACGGGTATTGCAGTCGGTATGGCAACTGACATTCCGCCACACAACGTGCGCGAAGTAGCCAGTGCCTGTTGTTTGCTGTTGGATAACCCTAAAGCTGAGTTAGATCAATTGCTTGAGCATGTACAAGCTCCCGATTACCCAACTGAAGCTGAAATAATCACTTCAAAAGCGGATATTCGTAAAATTTATCAAACCGGCCGTGGTTCGATAAAAATGCGCGCTATTTATACAGAGGAGCACGGCGATATTGTCATTACTGCACTGCCACATCAATGTTCTGGTGGTAAAGTACTTGAGCAAATCGCAGCGCAAATGAATGCCAAAAAGCTGCCTATGGTCGCTGATTTACGTGACGAATCAGATCATGAAAATCCAACCCGGATTGTCATCATTCCGCGTTCTAATCGCATTAAAGTGGAGCCGTTAATGGCTCATTTATTTGCCACTACGGACTTGGAAAAAAATTACCGCGTTAATATCAATATGCTTGGCCTTGATGGCCGTCCGCAGGTAAAAGATTTACGAACCATTTTAACTGAGTGGCTGGTGTTCCGTCGTGAAACAGTGCGCCGTCGCCTGCAATATCGTTTAGATAAAGTATTGGCTCGTTTACATATTTTAGAAGGTTTACTTGCAGCCTTTTTAAATATTGATGAAGTTATTGAGATTATTCGTAGCGAAGACAAGCCAAAGCCTGTGTTAATGGAACGCTTTGGTATTACAGACATCCAAGCCGAAGCAATCCTTGAATTAAAACTACGTCATTTAGCGAAACTTGAAGAGTTTAAAATTCGAGGTGAGCAAGATGAGCTTGCCAAAGAACGCGATAAATTACAGCTGACTTTAGGCTCTGAACGTCGTATGTCGACGTTACTAAAAAAAGAGATTCAAGAAGCAGCAGAGCTGTATGGTGATGAGCGCCGTTCACCGATTGTCGAACGTCTTGAAGCTAAAGCATTAAGCGAAAAAGATTTAATCCCATCAGAATCAGTAACCGTTGTGTTGTCTGAAAAAGGTTGGGCGCGTGTTGGTAAAGGCCATGATTTAGATGTTGAAGGGCTCAGTTACCGGGCTGGCGATGCATATAAAGCCTCTGCGCGTGGTAAGAGTAACCAACCTGCGGTGTTCTTAGATTCTGCTGGGCGTGCATTTGCCACTGATGCGCATGGGTTACCGTCGGCACGAAGCCAAGGTGAACCAATGACAGGTCGGTTTAACCTTACTGCAGGTGCTAATTTTGAGCATGTAGTGATGGGCGAAGACAAACAAGTGTTGTTAATGGCATCAGATGCAGGTTATGGTTTTATTACTGATTTTGTAGATCTAGTAAGTAAAAACAAAAACGGTAAAGCCCTGGTCAGTGTGCCTAAAGGTGGGCAATTATTAGCGCCAATTCGGGTTAATGATGTTGCTAACGATTACTGTATGGCGATATCTAATGAGGGCCGGATGTTGTTATTCCCATTACGTGATTTACCAAAACTAGGTAAAGGTAAGGGTAACAAGATAATCTCTATCCCAAGTGCCAAAGTACAAGCGCGTGAAGAGTTTGTTAAAGTGCTGGCAGTGGTGCCTGAAGGTACCAGTGTTACCTTGCATGCAGGTAAGCGTAAACTGACTCTTAAACCTACTGATTTGGAGCACTATCATGGCGAGCGTGGCCGTCGAGGTAACAAACTACCGCGTGGTTTACAGCGTGTCGATGAAGCGGTTGTAGAGCTGACGGCGATTGATGATGATATTGAGCCGACAGAAACCGAGTAAGTATTTTTTTATATCTATGAATAAAACGGCCTGTTATTGCAGGTCGTTTGTTTTTAAAGCAGAAAATTATTTTAAGCTTACATGTGTTCGCTAAACACTCGTTTAGCGGCAAAAATAACGCTATAATGCTGGCGTTATTATTTTTGGAGCGTTTTCTTTGTTAGCTATTATTCGTATTGTTATTATGGCATTGTTTATTTTATTAAGCTGTGTATTTGGTTTACTCCTTTGTTTAGTAAAACCTTTTCATATAAATAATGTACATATTATTTCAAGTTGGTTTGGTACAGTGGCTAAAATGCTTGGTGTAAACGTGGTTATTACACGCCATCCTGACGCGCAAAATTGTGGCCCTGCAGTGTATGTTGCAAACCATCAAAATAATTACGATATTTTCACTTTACCGGCGGCGGTACCAAAAAACTGTGTCAGTTTAGGTAAAAAAAGTCTTAAGTGGATCCCATTTTTTGGACAGCTATATTGGCTTTCGGGCAATATTTTAATTGATCGGGGAAATCGTTCTAAAGCGGCTAGCACGATCACTAAATCGGCCGATAAAATCAAACAAAAAGGCTTGTCAGTGTGGATTTTCCCAGAGGGAACCCGCAGTTACGGACGTGGCTTATTACCATTTAAAACAGGTGCATTTCACACGGCTTTAAATGCGGATGTACCTGTAGTACCTGTATGTATGAGCACAACATATAAAACCATTAAGCTAAATCGCTGGGACAATGGTATAATCTACATAGACATGTTAGCGCCAGAGCCACTTGATAAAACGATTGGAGCACGTGAACACGCAAAGCGTATTCATAGCAAAATGGCTGCTAGAATAACTGAATTAGATGCTCAAGTGAGAGAAAAGTAATGGAAAATTGGCGTGAAATTAGTGAAGACATTGTAACTTCGTTATTAGAAGATGGTTCTGATCCTGAGATCTTATACGAAGTAGAACATCACTTTGTTTGCGAAGACTTTGTCAAGCTTGAGCAAGCTGCACTAGCTGCGTTTAAACTAGGCTATGATGTTGAAGAGCCTGCAGAACTTGAGCTTGAAGACGGCAGTAAGATTTGGGGCTTTGACATCGTTGTTGAAGCTGAGTTAGATGTTGACGTAATAATGGAAGATGTTGATAAACTAGCACAACTTGCGATCGACACCGACGTAGAATACGACGGCTGGGGCACTTACTTTCAAGAGTAATATGTTATCCACTAGGTCCTAACCACTAGGACCTAGTGTAATTCATACCTATTATTGACTCGCCAACTCGCCAACTCGCCAACTCGCCATTTCCTAGTGCTTATTTCGTATTCGTTACTTTTGTTATAGACATTTGTAGTGGATCGTTGATAATCAGTAATTATTATTGTTTGAAATGAATTAATCACTTTATATGCTTATTACCCTTCCAATTTCTGAACTCGTACCAGGAATGTTTGTTGACAGTGTTAGCAAGCAGTTTGAGGGGGTTGATAGTATAAAAATCAAAACTCGCGGCCTAGTTCGCGATAAATCGATCATCAAGCGCTTGGTATCAGAAGGAGTGCAAGAGCTGCTGATAGATTTTACGCAAAGTGACGTGAGTGTTCCTGCCAAATATCAGCTTAAACCTGAAGTCGCGACTGTGGCAGCCGACAAGCCTAAAAAATCAAAAATAAAAAAGGTTATTACAGTTGAGCAAGAGTTTGCCAAAGCGAGTGTGAGCTATGAGCAACATAATCGTAATTTACAAAGTTTATATGGCGATGTTACTTCAGGCTTAAAGATGAATATCGCATTGCTTGATGGCATTGCCAAAGATATCGTGGCATCGGTATTTCGTAATCATAATGCAATGACTATTTTAACTCGTATTAAAGATAAGCATATGTACAATTGGCGACATATGACTAACTGCGCCATTTTTGTCACTGTATTTGCCAAGTACTTAGGTTACAAAGAAAGTGTTGTACAAGAGCTGGCCATGGGGGCCTTGCTACATGACTTAGGCCAAGCTAAATTACCACAAGGGATTTTTTCTAAACCTGAGAAAGTAAATAAGCTTGAGATGCAGGCGATTAAAAAGCATGTAGCGCAAAGTTTAGGCTTGGTAAAAGGCGAAAAAGGCATTACCCCATTAATGCTTGATATGATAGTTAATCACCATGAGCGCTTAGATGGCAGTGGTTATCCTCGAGGTCTGCAGGGCGAAAAACTTAGTCGACCAGCGCGAATTATGGCGATAGTTGACGTTTATGATGCAATGACCGCAGATAGACCCCATCAAATTGGTGATGAACCGATCAACGCATTGCGCTATTTATTAGCTAATAAACACATGTTTGATGGTGAGTTAGTACAGCGGTTTATTAAGTGTTTAGGTGTGCATCCGGTCGGTACGATTGTTAAATTAACCAATGAACGATTGGCATTAGTAACTGAAGGTAATCATCAGAACCCCATTCAACCTAAAGTTAAAGTTTTCTATAATGCTAAGCATAGTCATCATATTACGGCAAAAGATGTTGATTTAACTTCACCAGATCATGACTTAAAGATTTTAGCGAGTATCAAACCATTAGATTATCAGCTTAATTTGGCTCGTTTGTTAAAAGAGCATCTGTTGGTTTAAGCGGTTTTTTGGTTATTGCTTTGTTACAGTGTTTTTTAGTTGATTGCTTAGCCGATAATAGCGCACCACTGAAGCAACTCACCATTAATAATAGCCACAATAAAGTCCCATTCTCTGAATGTAACGCACTGCAGCAGCACACTAGTGCGACTAAAGCACAAACAATAGCACCTAACCAATAATGGTTAACAGGGTTATCGCATTCACCATCTCTAGTGCAGGCACAAAAATTAGCTTTGCAAAAGCAATATACACTTACCCCACAAAAAGCCAACGCAGCAATAATTAATCCTATCTCCACCGCTTCATCTCCTTTGCTAGTCCTATTTGGCAGTCTAATAGTGCTTATCAAACAAGTCAATCTAAATGATAATTAATTGCAAATGAGTTTTTCGCAGCAGCTTATCCGATGAGTTTTAAAAAACTGTTACTTTGCTGTTAAAAAATGGTTTTTATGGGGTTTTTTAACGCTTTGTTACAGTTTTTTATTTAAAAGTAAGGTACTGTGCAAAGGTTTTGAAGTAACTTACTCCTAATAATTAGAGACAACACATGGGAACCCAAGCATTTTGTTTGGTTAAGGAAACACAATGAAATTTACAAAAACTTTAATTGCAGCATCACTTGCTGTTATGTCTGCAGATACGTTTGCAGCGGCTTTCCAGCTTGCAGAGCAAAATGCCTCTGGCTTAGGGCGTGCATATGCTGGTGAAGCAGCAGTGGCTGATGATGCCTCTGTAGTTGCGCGTAATCCAGCTCTTATGTCTGTATTTAAAGAGCAGCAGCTAAGTATTGCAGGTATTGCTGTCATTCCAGATGTCAGCCTTCGTGGCACTGAAGCTAGTAATCAATCAGTTAACCCTGGTCAACTAAACGACAGCAGTATTGCGCCAGCCGCTTTTGTTCCTGCAGGTTATTTTGTAATGCCTATCGATGACAAGTTTGCTGTTGGTTTTGGTGCGTTTTCAAATTTTGGTTTATCAACTGAATTTGAAGCAGATTACCCTGCAGGCCAGCTTGCTGGTGAAACAGAGATTGTTACTGTAAATATGAACGTAAGTGGTTCATACAAAATCAATGAGCAATTTAGTGTTGGCCTTGGCTTAAACTATGTTTATGCAGATGCGAAAATCATTCGTAACTTTGGTGCCAATCCATTAGGTTTACCAGCACAAACTCAAGCAGTACATTTAGAAGGCGATGATACTGGCTTTGGTTGGAACTTAGGAGCTAGCTATCAGATTGATGAAAATAGTCGCTTTGGTTTTAACTATCGTAGCGAGACAGATATCACATTTGATGGCGAGTTTTCTAACCAATTACCTGCACAAATCGGTGGCCTAGCTGGCGTAAGTGTACCTGGAAGTGTTGAAATCACTCTCCCTGCGATTGCTGAGTTCTCTGGTACACACCAGTTAGATGAGAAAACAGGCTTACACTACAGTGTATTATGGACTGGTTGGGATAGCTTCCAAAAGCTAGAAGCTTATGTTCCAGGCAAAGATACACCTGTATTCTCTAAAGATGAGCACTTCTCAAACTCAATGCGTTACTCAATCGGTGGCGATTATCAGTTTAACGATGCTGTACTATTACGTGCTGGTATTGCTTATGATGAATCACCAGCCGATCAAAAACACCTGTCGATTTCTATCCCTGATACTGACCGTTTTTGGTACTCGTTTGGCGTTAACTACACCATGAGCGAACAAGCAAACCTAGATATTGGTATGAGTATTCTCCGTGGTAAAACACAAAACTTTACTGAATCTGATGGCTTAGGTCAGCAGTGGGGCTTTGAATCAAAAGGCCATGCATACTTATTTGGTGCGCAGTATAACTACACGTTTTAATTTGTAGGCGCGGGTTTATCCCGCGCAAATAAAAAGCCGCGTTATTTATTAACGCGGTTTTTTTTGTGTCTAGCTGTGCGGGTTTCCCCGCATCTAGTTACAAGCTTTCGATCTTGGCTTTTTGCTCAAGTAGTTTTGCTTTCGCATCTGAGAACTCTGCAAGCTTCTCATTTTCTTTAGCAAGGACTGCTTCAGGTGCATTGTTAACAAACTTTTCGTTTGCTAGTTTATTTTGTACTTGAGCAAGGCCTTTTTCGGCTTTTTCAAGCTGCTTAGCAATACGTGCAAGTTCGGCGTCAACATCGATTAGACCTGCCATTGGGATCATGATCTCAAGGTTACCAACATAAGATGTTGCACATGCAGGAGCGTCATCTTTGTTATCAAGCAGCGTAAATTCTTCAATTTTAGCAAGTGATGCTAAGAAAGATTTATTTTCTTCAATACGACGTACATCATCCGCAGATGCATTTGCTAGTAATACTGATAACGGCTTGCTTGGGCTAATATCCATTTCACCACGAATGTTACGAATGGCTAAAATGAATTGCTTAACCCACTCTAAATCATCCATTGCTTTTGCATCAACGTTAGCTTCATTGTAAACAGGGAAGGCTTGTACCATGATACTAGTGTTCGCTGTTTCAAGACCTGCCAGTGGCGCAACACGTTGCCAAATCGTTTCGGTAATGTATGGCATCATTGGGTGCATTAAGCGCAGTAGGCTTTCAAGCACAGTGATCAGTGTATGACGCGTACCACGTTGTTGTGCTTCATTGCCTTTGAATAATACAGGCTTTGTCAGCTCTAAGTACCAATCGCAAAATTGGTTCCAAGTGAACTCATAAAGCGTATTTGCTGCAAGGTCAAAACGGTAGTTATCTAAGTGCTCAGTATAGGTTTTAACAGTTGCTTCAAATTGGCCTAAGATCCAACGATCAGCAAGTGAATACTCTTTAACAGCATCATTTGTAAAGCCACAATCTTGCTCTTCGGTGTTCATTAGTACATAACGGCTGGCGTTCCACAACTTATTACAGAAGTTGCGGTAACCTTCAAGGCGGTTCATATCCCAGTTGATGTCACGACCAGTCGATGCCATTGCCGCTAAAGTAAAGCGCAGTGCATCTGTACCGTGGGCTTCAATGCCGTTATCAAAGGTTTTACGAGTATCTTTTTCGATTTTCTTAGCGACTTTTTCTTGCATCAGGTTACTGGTGCGTTTTGTTACTAAGCTTTCAAGGTCGATACCGTCAATCATATCGATTGGATCAAGTACGTTACCTTTAGATTTTGACATTTTATCGCCATTTTCATCGCGAATAAGACCCGTAACGTAAACCGTTTTAAAGGGCACTTGTGGCTTGCCGTTATCATCTTTGATGAAATGCATGGTCATCATGATCATGCGCGCTACCCAGAAGAAGATAATATCAAAACCAGTTACCAATACGTCAGACGGGTGGAAAGTTTTCAAATCATCTGTGTTCGCAGGCCAGCCTTGGGTTGAAAAAGTCCAAAGTGCTGATGAGAACCAGGTATCGAGTACATCTTCGTCTTGGCTAAGTGTTACGCTATCAGCAATGTTGTTTTCACGACGTACTTCTGCTTCATCACGGCCAACAAAAACGTTGCCTTCGCTGTCGTACCAAGCTGGAATGCGGTGACCCCACCACAACTGGCGCGAAATACACCAATCTTGTACGTCGTTCATCCACGAGAAATACATGTTCTCGTATTGCTTAGGTACAAATTGAATATCGCCATTTTTTACTGCGTCTTTTGCAGGCTCAGCCAGTGGTGCAACACGTACATACCATTGGTCAGTAAGTAGCGGTTCAATAACCACACCAGAGCGGTCGCCGTAAGGTACGGTTAGAGCGTGATCTTCAATTTTTTCAAGTAAGCCTAATTGTTCAAATTCAGCCACAATTGCTTTACGTGCATCGAAGCGGTCAAGACCATGCAGGCGCTCAGGAATTGGTGCATCAAACTCAAGCTCTTTACCATCAAAGGTGTAGGTTTCGCCTTGGCTTAGAATTGCGGCATCTTTATCGAAGATATTGATCAACGGCATTTGATGACGCTTACCAACTTCGTTATCGTTAAAGTCGTGTGCTGGCGTGATTTTTACACAACCAGTGCCTTTGTCTTTATCGGCATGTTCATCAGCAACAATTTTAATTCGACGATTAACAATCGGCAGTAAAATCTCTTTACCGATCAAGTCTTGATAGCGTTCGTCATCTGGGTTTACTGCAACGCCTGAGTCACCAAGCATGGTCTCTGGGCGAGTCGTTGCCACTACAATGTAGTTTTTACCGTCTTGGGTTGTAACACCATCAGCCAATGGGTAACGTAGGTGCCACATGTGGCCTTGTTTGTCTTTGTTTTCAACTTCAAGATCAGAGATAGCCGTGTGTAGCTTTGGATCCCAGTTTACTAGGCGCTTACCACGATAAATTAAATCTTCTTTGTGTAAGCGTACAAACACTTCTTTAACTGCTTCTGATAAGCCGTCATCCATAGTGAAACGTTCACGATCCCAGTCAACCGATGCGCCAAGGCGACGAAGTTGTTTTGTGATAGTCCCGCCAGATTGTTCTTTCCACTGCCAAATTTTGTCGATGAAAGCTTCACGGCCTAAGTCGTGGCGTGTTTTACCTTCTTCAGCAGAGAGTTTACGTTCAACCAGCATTTGCGTAGCAATACCTGCGTGGTCAGTACCTACTTGCCATAATGTGTTATTACCTTGCATACGTTTAAAACGCGTTAAGGTATCCATAATGGTGTCTTGGAAAGCGTGGCCCATGTGTAAGCTACCAGTGACATTGGGTGGCGGGATCATAATTGAATATGCATCGCCTTTACCTGATGGTTTGAAGTAGCCTTTTTGTTCCCAGTCTTGGTATAACGACTGTTCAATATCTTGCGGATTGTAGGTTTTATCCATTACACAGAACCTTAAATAAGTACTTAAATGAGTTAGTTAGCTATTTATACAAAAGGTATGTTAGCTATTAATATCTTGCGTGGTGATATTAGCACCGAGTTGGCGTAGCTTTTTAAAGCGCTCACGGGCAGCTTGTTTAGCAGTGGCTTCAACGGGCACAAAATCAAAAACTTGGTTAAACCGACGAATAAAGTCCGGCAATTGTGCAGCCAAGTTAATTAAAACTTTACGATTACCGACTGGCGGGGTAGTACCTATTTCAACGGGCGCACCACCTTTTGGACCTTCACCTTGGAGATTGTGAGGCACAAAACTGTCGGGGTCGAATGACCAAATAGTTTCATCAATGGCATGGGCAATTTCAAGATCATCAACGTAAATAAAGATACGATGACCAAGACGATACTGTTCAGCAGCAATATCAGCCGCTAAGCTAAAGTGATCATCAGCCTTGGCTAATGACTCATCTTGTTGCTTTAGAACGAAAAACTGGGCGTTCATGCTCATTGTATCGGGGCTTCCCACAGTATTGAAAATAATACTTAAATCAAAGCAGGGATTTTGCCATATAACGCGTTTTGCTTCAATTAATACGCTAATTTATACGTTAATAAGTGGGGAATAAATAAGGCGCTAAAAAGCGCCTTATTTAAATTTACAATGTATTGTTAAACGCGGGGTTTAATCTTGGCTGGTTTCGCTTACACCGGCACGGTTGAGTAAATATTGCGTAAGCATTGGCACCGGTCGACCTGTTGCGCCTTTGTTTTTACCACTGCGCCAAGCAGTGCCTGCGATATCTAAATGGGCCCAGTTATACTTTTTAGTAAACTTAGATAAGAAGCATGCTGCTGTTATCGTTCCCGCAGAGCGGCCGCCTAAGTTAGTAAAATCAGCAAATGGGCTTTCTAGTTGATCTTGATAATCATCCCACAGTGGCAACTGCCACGCACGGTCGCCACTTTGCTCAGATGCTTTTAACAAGTCATGTGCCAGTGGGTTGTGGTTAGATAATAACCCCGTTGCATGAGCGCCAAGGGCAACAATACAAGCGCCAGTTAAAGTAGCGACATCAATCACGGTTTCAGGTTCAAAGCGCTCAACATAAGTGAGTGCATCACATAATACTAAGCGGCCTTCAGCGTCGGTATTTAGTACTTCAACTGTTTGCCCTGACATAGTGGTCAAAATATCACCCGGACGATAAGCATTCGAGCTTGGCATGTTTTCACAACCTGCGAGTACACCAATTACGTTAATCGGTAATTGCATTTGCACCAAAGCACGCATTGCGCCAATAACACCGGCTGCACCGCCCATGTCGTATTTCATTTCATCCATGGCTTCGCCTGGTTTGAGTGAAATACCACCTGAGTCAAAGGTTAAACCTTTACCAACTAGCACGATTGGGGCTTGATCTTTCGCGCCGCCTTGGTAGTTAATTACCGACATAATAGATTCGTTATCACTACCACGACCAACTGCTAAGTATGAATTCATACCTAACTCTGCCATTTTATCTTCGCCAATTATATCAACTGTAACGTTGTCAAAGTTAGCTGCAAGTTCTTGCGCTTGTTCACCTAAATATGCAGGATTACAGATGTTTGGCGGCATGTTCGCTACGTCTTTACATAACTTACTACCTGCAGCGATCGCTAGACCATGTTCAATGGCGCTTTCACCAATGGTAAGTTCGCGGCGAGTTGGCACGTTAAACACAATTTTACGCAGCGGGCGACGCGGGTCACTTTTTTTGCTTTTTAATTGGTTAAATGTGTACAAGCAGTCTTGGGTGGTTTCGACCGCTTGGCGGACTTTCCAGTAGGTGTCGCGACTTTTAACATGTTGCTCAGTTAAAAAGCATACCGCTTCCATCGACCCAGTTTCATTTAGGGTATTGATAGTTTTTGAAATAATTTGTTTGTATTGTTTGTCGTCTAGCTCGCGCTCTTTACCACAGCCGACCAATAGTATGCGTTCACTTAACACATTGGGTACATGATGCAATAACAGCACTTGTCCCGGCTTGCCTTCAAGGTCGCCGCGACGCAATAAATTAGAGATATAACCATCACTGATTTTATCGAGTTGTTCACCAATGGGGGATAAACGACGTGGCTCATAAACGCCAACTACAATACATGCGCTACGTTGCTTTTCAGGACTACCACTTTTTACGCTAAATTCCATTGTCACTCCTAATTTTGAGTCATTTAACCCTTAAATAAGGGTAATAAAATAAAAATCCAGATACTAGCTTAATATTAGCTTATAAACGCTGACTCATTATGTGTATTTGAACTTTATACTTTTGTAGCCATCAATACCACTAATGCGACAATATATCGAGTTGCTAGGTATGATATTTAATGTTGATGACATATAATAAAACCCTAAGTTTACTCAAATTTTCTTACTCTTGAAGTAAAACATCATGTTTAACAGGGGCGATCATTGCTAATTTTCCGTTATTTGACCACTGAAGTTTTAAAGTCTCAGGTCGCCGTATTTTTAACTTTGATGACAATTTTTTTGTCGCAAAAGTTTGTTGTTATTCTAAGCGACGCCTCTGAAGGCGGTATTCCTGCTAAGTTAGTACTGTCGATGATTGCACTAAAGTTACCGCAATTGGCATCATTAATACTACCGCTAAGTATCTTTTTAGGGATTATTCTCGCCTACAGTCGCATTTATGCCGACAGTGAAATGACTGTTCTCAAAGCCTGTGGCGTTAGTGAATGGTACGTAGTGCGTGTAACCTTAGTTTCTAGTGTGGTACTAGCGCTATTGGCGGGAGTACTGACTTTATATATAGCCCCATGGGCGAGTGAACAAGAATATCAATTGAAAGAACAAGCCAAAGCGGATGCCGGGTTATCAGCGCTGCGTGCTGGGCGCTTTCAACAAACAGGGAACGAAAAAGCGGTGGTGTTTATTCACAATATCGAAAACGGCGGCAAAGAATTACACAAAGTATTTGTAGCACAACTACCCGATAGTGAAAAAGACAATCTCGCACGGTTAGTATATGCGCAGCGGGGTGTGGTGGTCGAGCAAGAAAGCGGTGAGCAGGAATTGGTGCTCAGTGACGGTAAGCGTTACGAAACTGACGGCGAAACGCCAGCGCTCAATTTAACCGAATTTGATGGCTATAGTGTACAAATCCGTGAGCAAGAGATAGAACATCAACGCCGCAAACTTGAAGCTGTGCCGACCATTGATTTGTTTGCGATGAAAACGACTGATGCGATTGCTCAGTGGCAGTGGCGTCTTGCTATTCCGCTTTCTATTCCGCTACTTACTTTATTAGCAGTACCGCTGAGTGTCGTTAATCCGCGCCAAGGTAAGTTTGCCAAGTTAGTACCTGCCATAAGCTTGTATTTAGGTTATTTCATCTTATTGAATGCAGCAAAATTTGCAGTTGAGGATGGTAAAATTCCGCCTTCAATTGGCCTATGGTGGATCCACTTTACGGCGTTATTTATCGGCGGCTTTTTGATCATTAAAGGGCGGCCACTCGGTGCTTGGCTAAAAGCTGTGTTGACTAAGCGGGAGTATGGCGCATGATGAAAATGCTTGATTGGTACTTAGGCCGTAGCATCTTGCAAACCACTGGTTTTGCTTTGATGGTCTTGGTGGGGATCAGTACCCTGATTAAATTTATTGAGCAGCTTAAATCAGTCGGTCGCGGTAGCTATGATATTGCAACTGCATTGTTATATACATTATATAGCATGCCTGGCGATCTTGTGGTGTTCTTCCCAATGGCCGCTTTAATTGGTGGCTTAACAGGTCTTGGAGCACTTGCGTCAAATAGTGAGCTGGTGGTTATGCAAGCTGCTGGTATGTCGCGTTTGCAAATTATTGTCTCAGTGATGAAAACTGCAATATTTATGGCGCTTTGTATGATGGTATTAGGCGAGTGGGGCGCACCGGCCGCACAGCTCAAAGCGAAAGAAATGCGTAATCAAGCTATACACGGTGGCGATGTATTTAACGCTCAGCAAGGTGTATGGGCTAAAGATGGTAATAACTTTATTAATATAGAAGATGTTGACCAAAACGGCGTATTACACGGTGTGAACATGTATCATTTTGATAAATCACTACAACTTACACAAATTACTAAAGCTCGCGAAGCAGTAGGCCGTAAAGATGGTTGGTTACTTCGTGATGTAAGTAAACTGCAACTCAGTGAAGAGTTGATCAGTACACAGCAACAAGATGAAGAGTTTTACGAATCACAACTTACAGCTGAAAAGCTGGGTGTAGTATCGGTAAAACCAGAGGCGCTTTCTTTCACAGGACTTTGGTCGTATTTAGGTTATTTAAAACAAAATGAGCAAGATACCAGCACCTATGAGCTGGCTTTATGGCGTAAAATTATGCAGCCAGTATCGATAGCGGTGATGTTATTAGTGGCGCTGTCGTTTATATTTGGCCCACTGCGTACAGTGACGATGGGCGCGCGGATTGTAATGGGCGTAGTAACCGGTATTGCATTTCACCTAACCAATGAAATATTTGGTCCTGTGGTGATGGTGTATCAAATCCCTGCGATAATCGGGGCGACTTTACCAAGCATAATATTTATAGGTTTTGCGACTTACTTGCTTAATAAGCGAAATTGATAATGGGGAGCTAGCAGCCTAGCTCCTTATTGCTAATCTAAAGAACGATAAATTCGTTTGTTTTCTTCTTTTGTTAGCGCAACAACCTCGGTTTTAGACAGGTAATCTTGCAGCGCTCGTTTGTTTTTAAAATCAACTAATACCACTAAATTACCCAAGCCAAGTAATGCGGTTACGCTACGAATAACGGCTTGTGACCAACTAATTAGCTTACCATCGCGAGTTTGTACTTTTAAACGCCATGCGCGCATACCAATCGTTTGGCCACTCTTAGTCCAAAAATAGCCAAAAAACACTAACGCTACAACGACTAAAAGTGTACTGCGAAGACCTGATAACAATAGTGAATTTTGAATTAGCGCAGACACATCCTCAGCACCATTTAAACTAATAACCTCAAGTGAAATAAGCCCTTGTACGGCAAACAGATACAAAACAACGCTTAGCATAGCAAATGCAATAATAGCTAACGTATCGTAAACTAACGACGCAAAGCGACGCCAAAAGCTCGCACGCGGAAATTCAGCAGACATAAATAAACTCACAAAGTTAATATGTGCGCTAGTTTAGCAAATAGCGAGACAAATACTAGCTAGTCGCTTTTATGAGTGAATGTTAATGGTTGCTCAATTGTTAAGCGGTTGTTCGTGGTTTTGTAAAAAACGCTTGCTGCTCCTCTTATTGTTTGTATAATGCATGGCATAGAGACAAAGACAGCTTGATAAGTCCTAGCTCTAAAGTGGTTTTTCTTTATCTTCTCATGTTAGAAGGTTAAAGAAAAATGATGCCAGCGTGATGAAATTGGTATACATGGGGGATTCAAAATCCCCTGCCGCAAGGCGTGCCGGTTCAAGTCCGGCCGCTGGTACCACTTTTGATAGCCCTTGCTTTTTAGCAAGGGTTTTTTTATGCCTATAGAAAAGTGAAATGCGGACTCGAGCGCCACTCAAACCAATATTTGACGATGAACCATAGCTTTTTTAGCCAATCCGTATCGTTTTAACTTTCCCTCATGCTGATTAAAAAACTTATCAACAATAGTCTATTGGTAAATAAATACAGATTACCTATTGTGGGTATAGTAGAATGCGCGCCCTAAATATATTTTTACTTTATTACTTACCCTTACTCAAAGTTCGTACATTGAGGCATTTTAAAGGAAAAAAAATGACGACTAATCGCTTATTTATCTTTAAGCATATTTTTATTTTGTGCATTCTGTTTACATTATCTGCTTGTGGCGGTGGCTCTGGTAGTGCAGAAAAATCTGACACAGGAACTAATTCAAACCTAGATATAACAGCGCCTGTTATTACTTTAAACGGTTCGCAAGCTATTACGCTCAATATAGGCAATAGCTACCAAGAGTTAGGTGCATCTGCTTCAGACGATAAAGACGGTAGCGTAAGTGTTAGCGTGTCAGGCTCTTTGAACCTTAATCAAGCTGGTGTATATACGTTTACATACACTGCTACTGACAGCGCGGGAAACTCTTCAAGTGTAATTAGAACAATTACAGTGGTTGCACCCGACGATACACAAGCGCCAACTATAACGTTGAATGGTGAAAAGTCTATTTCTCTTGAGCTGGGCGAATCATACCAAGAACTAGGGGCGCAAGCACAAGACAATGTGGATGGAACAGTCAGTGTCGCTATTTCAGGCTCAGTGGACGAAAGTACGCCCGGCGACTACACAATTACATATACTGCAGTCGATTCCGCTGGTAATACGGGTTCAATTACCCGAAAAGTGACAGTACTTGAGGCTAAAGACATCTCGCCACCGCTGCTTACTCTCATTGGTAAAGAGTATATTAAGTTATTCTTAAATGAAGAGTACTCAGAGCAAGGGGCGTCGGCACTTGATGACTTTGATGGTGCAATCAGTGCGACAGTATTTGGTGAGGTTGACGTTAATAACGTAGGTGTATACATAGTTACCTATACTGCAACAGATAAAGCAGGAAACACGGCAAGTATTGAGCGCACTGTTGAGGTGGTTATACCTCGTGAATTTATCACAACCTGGAAAACGGATAATACACAACTGCTCTCAACAGATGCTAATACAATTAAAATTACAACTAAAGGCGAGGGTTATAATTTCCAGATAGAGTGGGGCGATGGCACTATCGACCGCAATGTTGTTAATACAATTACCCACACATACGAAACTAGCGGAACCTATACCATTAAAATAAGTGGTGATTTCCCACGTTTTTACTTTGATGAAATGCAAGCTGATTGGAGCAAATTATTAACGGTAGAGCAGTGGGGTGATATTCGTTGGTCATCAATGGAGCGTGCATTTATAAGCTGCTCTAACCTTGTTATTAATGCCTTAGATACACCTGACTTATCAAACGTCACGAATCTTTCTTACATGTTTTCGTATGCGCAATCGTTCAATCAAGACATAAACGATTGGGATGTTTCTACTATTACTGATATGACCGGTATGTTTCAAGGTGCTATTTTATTTGATCAAGCTCTTGAAAGCTGGGATGTGTCTCGTGTCGTAAGAATGGGGCATATGTTTGATGGTGCAACGAACTTTAATCAAGATATTAGCAATTGGGATACAGCGAGCTTAAAAGACATGATACGCATGTTTAATAATGCCAGTCAATTCAACCAACCAATAGGCAGATGGACAGTTGGCGGTGTTTATAGGATGACAGGACTATTTGCTAATGCAGTGTCATTTAATCAAGACTTAGGTGATTGGAAAGTTGGGTTTGTATTTTATATGGGCAATATGTTTGATGGTGCATCAGCATTTAATCAAGACATTGGCCGCTGGAATGTGTCCGACGTTGCCTATATGAACAGTATGTTTCGCAATGCGGTTTCATTTGATCAGAACTTAAGTGATTGGGATATTTCTAACCTCAGTGATATGCGTAGCATGTTTGAAGGGATTGCATTGTCGGTTGAAAACTACGATGCTCTACTCAATGGCTGGAGTAAGTTATCGACTCCACCGCTAAAAATTGGTTTTCATGCTGGTAATAGCCAGTATTCTGAAGCTGGAAAAACTGGACGCGATATTCTCACTAACATACATGAATGGAATATTGCTGATGGCGGATTAGTACAATAGCATTTAACCAGTAAGCTGTGTTGTTCTATGTTTAGAGCATCGCAGCATTTACTTGCATCACAGAAGTGCATGGTTAATAAGCTCTATATTATATAAGTGTAAATTTATCTAGTGTTTATGAGTTACGGTAATAAGCCTTTTAAAAACGCGATACATGATAAGTTGAGCCATAAAACAAGTTGGCAGAGAACTTAACTTATTGATTAAAAATCTAGGTAATGCATACAAGGACAGTCGTAAAGCAAATTCACACTGTTCTTCAGCGCACTTATCAAATAGAAGCAAGTTGCTCAGTATTAAATCAACAGATACTTTAAATATAGTTGTAGTCGTGCGGACTTGTTTACCTTCAGCTTTAGTTAAAACGTGAGCCAAGAAAACCTAAACAGGTGAGAGCTAAGCGACGTTCAAAGTTACTATACGCCGCTTAATTTAATCTAGTAGAGCAAACTATGTTCTATTTAGTCAATTAGAGTCACTTTGCATTGGTAGGTATTATCACCCACTGAAAAACTGCCTTTGCCATTCCATTGGTTATCAACGCCAAAGCTTGCCGTAAAAGGTGACTGGTAACTACCAATTGCAGGTGGTGGAAAAGACACCACTGCTTGACCTGTTAGCGCGCCAACTTTAGTTACATCATTATAGCCAGTTGCATGCATATGGCCCGATGCGCTAGCGGTGAAATGAGGTGAATGCTGCGTTCCTTCTTGGATGCTGCCATTCGCTCGACCATTTAATGAACCTGTTTTTGGATCTACAGCAAACTGAATTTCCATAGAGCCACCACCAACAACACCAGATTGAAATTGTAATTTAACGAGATATAAGCTTTCATCAGACATTTTCTTGTTCCTTTTGTAGATTGCATTCACACTGTTATATGGTTACTCAGTAACCGAGTGAAAGTGTAGAATGACCACCACAAAAGACATATTACAGCGTATTACAGCTAGGTCATGTAAATTAGTTTACGGCATAGTCGCTCTATTCTTGCAGTTCAAATATCTGCTGTAATGTGTTGGATTAGTCGTTTTTGCGATAGATTAGGAATGCAGGTGAATTGTGAGCTATTAAAAAAGCAGAGTAGCTTGCTCTATTTACAAGTGATGCAAATAAACAGCATTTATCAATATATTCCAAATAAATCAACCGTACCACTAATAGGTATGTTTAATTCTCTTTGTTTATCTTGTAAAGTTAATAATATAAAAAACTCAACAACACTTTTTATGGTTTTAAAAACATGGCTGTGTGTTGAGTTTAGAAAATAGACAATTAACCACTTGTATCTACATTGCAAAGCTAGCAATGTGTATAAAAAACCTAATATTAAGCCTTAATAGTAAAAATGGAGAAAGTTAATGGAATTTAATTCAATGATGTTATTTGTTATTGCTTGTCTGACTATCAATTTAATACCGGGGCCTGATGTTATCTACATCGTATCAAATACCATGAAAGGTAAGATGGTCAGTGGCATGAAAGCTGCGCTTGGCTTGGGGGTTGGTTACTTTTTTCATACATTAGCGGCCTGTGTGGGATTATCAGCCATTATTTTAAGTTCAGCTTTAGCTTTTAGTATCGTTAAATGGCTTGGTGCTCTTTATTTAGTTTATTTAGGTGTTCAAGCACTTATTTCCATGTACAAAGGGAATAGTCGGGTAGTCGTTAGTGAAAGTAAGGATACGAAAGGAAATATTTTTATGCAGGGGGTTGTGGTCAGTGTTTTGAACCCTAAAGTTGCTTTGTTCTTTCTCTCATTTCTCCCGCAATTTATAAATACATCCACTGGCTCAGCAGCCTCGCAATTACTGATTTTAGGATTAGTTTTTAGTGTGTTAGCAACCCTCTGCAACGTACTGTATGCAACTGTTGGAAGTTGGTTGTTCAATCGACCTAACGCAGGTAGATACACGCGAATATTGGAAGGAGTATCAGGAGTATTGCTAATTGGTTTAGCTGGTAAAATTGCATTGAGCGAACGTTAGGGAGAAGTTGATTCTACAAAGAGCTGCATCAATTAGAGTTGCAAGCAGTTGTTAACTCAATATTTGAAATTTGCAAAGGAGGGCGTTTGGTTGGATTTTGTATTCCTTGCCGATAGGGCTGCCATGAAACCCGTTATAGCAAAGTGGTATTTTCAGCAGTGGGGGGCACCTGATAGAAGACTCTTCTGTCGAATTGTTTGATAATAAGCTAAATGATTACTTAAACCGCGATAGTATTCCTTTAGTTATCATGGCTGTCGAGGGGGACGATGTATTGGGAGTCGCACACTTACGTTACCATGAAGTGACTATTTATCCAGATAAAGAGCATTGGTTAGGCGGGATGTATGTTACTAATGAATACCGAGGAAAAGGAGTGGCCTCTGCATTAGTTAATCACCTTGAATCTTTAGCGGCTTCACTCGGTGTGATTGATATACACCTACAGACTGAAAAGTTAGATGGTGGCCTTTATAGCAACTTGGTTGGTCACCTATTGAGCTGGTTAGCAATCGTGGTGTTGAAGTGCTTGTTATGAGTAAATACATTGCTTTATTTTCTTGAAGCAGCTGATGTTCAGTTTTAGTTAGGTCAAATTTGAGCTGGTTATGTGAGCGCTGGTCATTTTTTAATAACAATAACCTTCGAGAAAAACAAGCTAAACGGAACGGTTGATAACTATAATATTGCTAGTTTACTCCCACTATAATCTAAGCGATTAAATATCGAATACAGAGGCGTTAAAAGATGATTGCAAAGTTAGATAATGCAAATGAGGCAGTCGCAAAGCAAATTTACACCACCTTTCAACGCTCTTATAAAATAGAAGCTGAATTAATAGGTACGCAGAATTTTCCGCCTTTATCGCGCACTGTTAATGATATACACAATTCGCAAACGCTTTTTTATGGATTTTATGACGATACTCAGCTTGCAGGGGTTATTGAACTGGTAATTATCAATGAGCGATTAGAAATTAATAGCTTAACGGTTGACCCAAAGCATTTTAGAAAAGGCATCGCCGATAAGTTAATCCGCTATGCGTTAACTAACTTTATTGAAACAGCATCAACAGCGATAGTTGAAACCGCAGTAGTTAACGAGCCCGCTATTAAGTTATATAAAAAGCATGACTTTGTTGAGTTTAAAAGATGGACGCCCGATCACGGTATTGAAAAGCTGGCCATGATTCGAACTGGCATTGTTTGATTCAAAAGCCACAGTGTAAAAAACGTTGTAAATTCAATTTCTTTTCAATTATTAGTTTAACTAGCAAATACTTATCGAAAGGTAACCAACAGTTGTTATTTTGTTATGCCAATCACTTAAGTTTATTTTAAGTTTTACTGTTTACGCTTAACCAAACATATTTAAACATGATTTTTGAAATACAAATTTTATGTTTTAGATCACTAAATACTTAGTAACGATAGGTTACTGTATGTGGAGTATTTAATACGTACAAGGGTAGAGGTTACCTCTTCAAGCTCTCAAAACATAAGAGGTAGGTTGATGAGTAGCCATGTAACACCGATCGACTTAAATATTTAACCATTCTAGCGAGCTAAATAAAGCGCTAACTGCGTTATAATTTTTCAAGTAGAACAACTACATGTCAAAATTTATGCCTTGTTATTACTGTATTTATCTGTCGCTATAAATGGTCAGTAACTTAACACGATTGGTATAATTTCATTTTTCGAGAGGCATTATGAATTTAAAAAACACGACAACTCATTACAATACGCTCTCCATTGCTTTGCATTGGCTTATGTTCATATTGATTGTAGCTGTTTACGCAAGCATTGAACTGCGCGAATTATTCGACAAAGGGACTACAACCCGAGATGCCTTTAAAATGTGGCATTTTATGCTTGGTTTATCGGTTTTAGCTTTAGTAAGCGTTAGGCTAATTGCTCGCGTAGTGGGTGGCTCGGCTCCTGATATAAAACCAGAACCAGCTAAGTGGCAAAATAACCTCGCCAAACTAGTGCATGTTATTTTGTATGGTTTCATGTTTGCTATGCCTATTGCTGGATGGTTAATTTTGAGCACGGCAGGCAAACCAATTCCGTTTTTTGGTCTAGAGCTGCCGCCATTGGCCAGTAAAGATTTAGACTTGGCTAAAACCATCAAAGAGCTGCATGAAACCGCAGGGGAAGTTGGTTATTACTTGATTGGATTACATGCAGCCGCCGCCTTATTCCACCATTATGTTTTATCTGATAATACGGTTGCAAGAATGCGTTTGCCGAAAAAATAACAGCGAATAAAAATTTAAAAAAGGGAGATTCAGTCTCCCTTTTTTAATTTTGCTACTTTCTGTTTAACTTAACGCTATTGCCACTTTGACGAAGTTCGGCTAAGAGTGATAGCCAGACATTGAAATTGACTAAATATAATAGCTAATTAAGTGCTCAAACTGTTGTTTGCGCACATATTCAAGGATATGAGCGGCGCGCGTATATTGTTTCATTTAGCTTTGCTTAAAGATAATAGAAAACTTAGTGATAGTAATACCTTAGCTAATTTGTTAAAACTGTGTAATGTATTAATGTGAGTGTGGTCGGAGTAGAAAGATCCGCCCTTCGCGCACTATAAAATTGTTAGCATACCCATAGGTTCAGCATGCACTTTGAAATCAGTAAAGAAGAAAAAGCATTATTGCTATCTTTGAGCCTTGGTATTGAAAAGATAAAAATATACAAGAGTGGCTTATATCCATCGGTAGTGTCATTTATATTAATAAATGGAAAGACAGTAACTATTCGAATAAAGAAAGAGTATGTAGCACATTGGTTTGAAGTTTTTCCTATAACTGTTTCAGAACAAAATTTATCTGTATCTCCTGAAATTGAATTAGATGGTTCAGATTTTTTACCTGAATTAGGTGTAAATATTTTGAGTAAATCAGAATGGACTGTTGCTGCCAATCCAGAAGATAAATCTAAAATGGTTGGTGAAACTTTAGGTGCAATGGTGCAGAGTGAGGGTTTAACTTCAGAAATACCTTCTAATGCAAATAATCAAGCTACCTTGCATGCTGGAATTGAAATAACTAAAAAATCAGGTATGCCGTTTATTGTTGCAAGTTCAATGTTTCCTTATGCATTATATATCTCGAATTGTTCCTTTTCAGAGCAAATCGACGAAGGAATCTATGATCGTGCACAGATATGCTAACAAGCGCATTAAATTTGACTCCACAAGATGTCCGATTTTTTGCAAAAACAAACGGCGCAAAAAAGCGTCCAACTTGCTCCGCACTTTATGCGGGCGTTAGGGCTGCAAGGAGGGTTTTGTGGATTATTTGATACCAAAAGATTTGCCTTATGAATTCTTGAATTCACTTGGTATATCAACGGTTGAGCGAGTTTCTATTGAGCCGTTCAGTGGTAGTAAGAAGGTTGAGTGCTACAACAACGTTCTAAAATTCTTAGAGACAAACAGCGGTGATATCCAATTTGGTTGGTCATTTTCTCAACTTGGGAAGATAGTCCTTAAACTTACGGGTCATGTTGTCATAAAGCTTCCTGATGGCTCATTCAAGTGTGTTACTCCTTCTGAACATGAAGTTTCTGAAATTTACTTTTACCCCGACAACTCCATTATTACTTCGGTTAATGAGTCGAGGCTTCCGGCGAAAGTATTTGCGCTCGTGGAAAATGAAACAGTGAGTCGTTTCGTTAAACTTGAAAACCTTCAAAATAAAATGAGGCTAGAAGGTAATGAGCTTGCTATTAAGCTAATCATGCATGAAAAATACCTTCTTTCAAGTAAGCTCATCGAGACTTTCAATGCCTATAACGAGTAGTGAAGCCCTAACAAACGCATTAACAGGGACAAAAAATTGTTGGTTTTTTGCTCCTTCGTCGCTAATTATAGCCAACAATTTTTAGCCCACTATGCGGACGTTGGCACGATAGCCTTAGAGTTTCGATATGAATATAGAAGTCACATTGATAATTGTACTTGTAGTCGTTATTGCTTTCTTTTTTCTTATTCAGAGGAAAGAAAACAAACCTGATCAGCTACAGGCTAGCAATTGTGAATCAAGTGAAACTCGTTCTCCGAAAAAATATGAGAAGGTCTCATATTCAAAGGAGCATCGTGCATTAATTAATAAGCCGTATAGCATGCAATGTAAAACAGAGGTGTTTACACTTGCCGAGCTTGAAATTATTAATAAATATGGAGCATGGTTAAGCGCTCTTGCGTCAAATCAGATTAATCCTGAAACCAAAGGTCAAAAGCTATTTGTAGAAGAGTGTCAGCGCTTCAGAGCACTTAATTTGAAGGAAATGCTTTCTTATTTTAGCAATCGTGATAAGGGTGGTTCAATTCAATCTGTATGGTTTAAGTATCTTTGTCGTTTAAAATTTGAAAGAGACAATCCAAGTATTATCAACGATAAAATAAAAGTTGATTGGGGTTGGCAAGGGCCACCAATAGAGTCAGGTGAATATGTTTTCTTTTCCAGATAGAGCATATAACACATATGAGCCTTAACTCTGTCAATAGGCACTAGTATTCTTTCTGACCGTTTTTATAAATGGACGGTCAATTTTAAATCAATAAACAAATTCGTTTACTTCGTCTGTCGATATGGCTGTTAAGCAAGTTGCTTACGGCAAACACATATAGGCGTGTTACGCAGTAATAGATTATTGCGATCTCATCGCAGCCAGGTTTTTCCCATATCCTTTTGGGGTCGCTGGGGCACTACGACCAAATGGATTTAGAAGGTAGAGCGAAGCAGTATGCCAGAGCCGAGACATTCATCGGTTAACTTCATCATGGCACTACTCAAGAGGGCTGGTTTCCTCAATCGAATATGTCAGTCTAGTTTAGTTTAATTTTAATCTACATGCTCGTTAGGCGTGTTTCCTAAATTGCTTACTCAGTGCTACTATAGTGATACATTTTTGTGGAGGTTATTATGAGAGTAGAGTTAGTAACAACATTGAAACGCCAAGCGACGAAAATATTATCTGAACTGCATTTAACTAAAGAGCCCGTATTAATCACCGAACATGGGCAACCGTCAGCGTATCTTGTTGATGTTGATGACTTCGAATTCATGCAAAAACGTATGCAAATCCTTGAGGCGTTAGCTAAAGGCGAGCAGGCAATAAGTAGAGGAGAAACTATGTCTAATATTGAAGCTAAAGAGAAAATGAATAAATGGCTGAAATAATCTGGACAAATCCTGCTCTGGAAGATCTAAACGATATCGCTGAATATATTGCATTGAGTAACTTGCTGTCAGCTAAAAAGTTGGTGGCGAAAATCTTTGCTAAAGTTGAACGCCTTGAAGAGTTCCCTGAATCAGGGAAAACACCGATTGAACTATCAAATCTGAATTACCGTGAAGTGATAGTTAATCCTTGTCGTATATTTTACAAAATAGACAATGATAAGATTTTTATTTTACACATAATGAGACAAGAGCGTGATTTACGTAAGTTCTTGTTGCAAATGTAGCTTACACTAATCGGGTAGCCTGAGCTCTTTCAACATCACCCATATGCGCTTATTATTTACAGTAAGTGCAGTGGGCGGTTCATATCCTGTAATCAAGATGTACTGATAAGGCTAGGCACTTACCGCCTAAAATAAGACACTCAAACACTTGTCAGACCTTCCAAAACGCCAATTAAAACAGCAGCAAATCGTCTTTTATATTTTACGTGAAAGCCAGTTGTCGATTGAATCAAAATAGCAACTGGGCTATGGTTAATGCATCAATAAAAATAAATTAAAAACGAGTTATTCTACAGCCTCGTTAGAGTTTTCTGTATGTCTCTTGTAAACGGAATTCCAATTTCAGAACTACCAAAGGTTCTTAATCTTATCTTTGAAGATGATGTTCTTATTTACGAAGCTTATTCAGATTTCGATAAAGAAATACAAATTTTTTCTAATCGGAAGGATTTGAATGAATATGCTAATTTCAAACTATCTGAGAATGACTTTAGGTGTAAAGATATCAACTTGACTCTCCACTACTCTGACACTGGTGGGGAGGTTTACATTGAGAAACATGATTTGGTTCCAGATAAGTGTGATGGTGCTACCTATAGATATACAGCAGATGGCTGGGGCACAATCAATTTCAATATTTTTATTGAAGGAGATTACTTCGTGTTGTTTTCGCTTCATGCAAGAGATAAAAAGGAAGCAAAAGAGTGGCAGGATACTTATCCAGAGTTTGGGTCTTTTTTAGTTTGGGAATGGAAAAATGTCAGTAAGCATTTAAAAAGACTAGAGACGTCATACAGTGCAATTCATAATAAGTTGGCAAAAAAACTCTAACAAGTCGATTATGTTCGCCCAACAATTTGGGCTGAGACTGCAAACCCGCGCGCCATATCGAAGAAAAACAGCATCAGGTCTTACATCTTGCATTTTATTATAAAAGTCAAAAAGAAAGACCTGCCGACGGAACCATGCGAAGGTTATAGTCTCTGAAAAGGCAAAAGCTATCCCAACTTGTCAGCTAGTGATTCAAATTACTCATGCTCTAAATATCAACCGTGGGAAGCTGAAGCGTTTGAACTAGAAGATAGAGTAAGAGAAGCTTTATATAACAGGATCCCAGAATTAAAATGCTAATAACAAGCAATTAGGATCGGCAACGTCCGTTCATGACACTCTGTCGCCATAATAATTCTTACAGGTCAAAAGACTGCTATTTTAATTTAAGTCGATTTAGCTACGGCTAACTTAACCAATTGTAGTTATATTAAAAAAACATGCTTGACTTAAATTAACGGCACTTTTATTTTTTCGTTGCTCGTTGCTCGTTGC
>NZ_JACJFL010000089.1:0-3274 GCF_014164575.1 Pseudoalteromonas sp. SG41-1 | reverse complement strand
AAAAAGAATGATAGCAGTATCATTCAGTGCCATTTAATGAACGTTTACGTTTGTTGATTGGTATCTACTTTAGTATTCAATATTAACTTCTGGCGAAGTTAAACTGTCACGAAACAAAGACCCGTTTGGGTTGTATGGTTAAGTGACTAAGCGTACACGGTGGATGCCTTGGCAGTTGGAGGCGATGAAGGACGTATTAACTTGCGATAAGCCTAGTCAAGCTAGTAAAAAGCACTTGAGACTAGGATTTCCGAATGGGGAAACCCACCTGCTTGCAGGTATCGTTAACTGAATACATAGGTTAACGAGGCGAACGCGGAGAACTGAAACATCTAAGTACCCGTAGGAAAAGAAATCAACCGAGATTCCGAAAGTAGCGGCGAGCGAAATCGGAACAGCCCTTAAGCTTAATTGGTGTTAATGGAAGGCTCTGGAAAGTGCCACGATACAGGGTGATAGTCCCGTACATGAAAATCCCTTTTAAGTGAAATCGAGTAGGTCGGAGCACGTGAAACTTTGACTGAATATAGGTGGACCATCATCT
The DNA here is from genome assembly GCF_014164575.1 of Pseudoalteromonas sp. SG41-1. Lineage (NCBI taxonomy): Bacteria > Pseudomonadati > Pseudomonadota > Gammaproteobacteria > Alteromonadales > Pseudoalteromonadaceae > Pseudoalteromonas > Pseudoalteromonas sp. SG41-1. The sequence continues at coordinate 2,730 of NZ_JACJFL010000089.1, read as the reverse complement.
AAGGCTAAATACTCCCAACTGACCGATAGTGAACCAGTACCGTGAGGGAAAGGCGAAAAGAACCCCTGTGAGGGGAGTGAAATAGAACCTGAAACCGTGTACGTACAAGCAGTAGGAGCCCACTTGTTGGGTGACTGCGTACCTTTTGTATAATGGGTCAGCGACTTATATTTTGTAGCGAGGTTAACCGAATAGGGTAGCCGTAGGGAAACCGAGTCTTAACTGGGCGACTAGTTGCAAGGTATAGACCCGAAACCCGGTGATCTAGCCATGGGCAGGTTGAAGGTTGAGTAACATCAACTGGAGGACCGAACCCACTAACGTTGAAAAGTTAGGGGATGACCTGTGGCTAGGAGTGAAAGGCTAATCAAACCGGGAGATAGCTGGTTCTCCCCGAAATCTATTTAGGTAGAGCCTCGGACGAATACTTACGGGGGTAGAGCACTGTTAAGGCTAGGGGGTCATCCCGACTTACCAACCCTTTGCAAACTCCGAATACCGTAAAGTAATATCCGGGAGACACACGGCGGGTGCTAACGTCCGTCGTGAAGAGGGAAACAACCCAGACCGCCAGCTAAGGTCCCAAAGTCATAGTTAAGTGGGAAACGATGTGGAAAGGCCCAGACAGCCAGGAGGTTGGCTTAGAAGCAGCCATCCTTTAAAGAAAGCGTAATAGCTCACTGGTCGAGTCGGTCTGCGCGGAAGATGTAACGGGGCTAAACTATGCACCGAAGCTGCGGATTCAGAATTTATTCTGAGTGGTAGGGGAGCGTTCTGTAAGCGGTTGAAGGTGTACCGGGAGGTATGCTGGACGTATCAGAAGTGCGAATGCTGACATGAGTAACGATAATGCGGGTGAAAAACCCGCACGCCGGAAGACCAAGGGTTCCTATCCCATGTTAATCAGGGTAGGGTAAGTCGACCCCTAAGGCGAGGCCGAAAGGCGTAGTCGATGGGAAACGGATTAATATTTCCGTACTTGGTATAATTGCGATGGGGGGACGGAGCAGGCTAAGCAAGCATGGCGTTGGTAGTCCATGTGAAAGTGAGTAGGCTAGCGACTTAGGTAAATCCGGGTTGCTGTTAGGCTGAGACACGAGACGAGTCACTAAGGTGATGAAGTTGCTGATGCCATACTTCCAGGAAAAGCCTCTAAGCTTCAGATTATACCGAATCGTACCCCAAACCGACACAGGTGGTCAGGTAGAGAATACTAAGGCGCTTGAGAGAACTCGGGTGAAGGAACTAGGCAAAATCGTACCGTAACTTCGGGAGAAGGTACGCTCCGATTGGTGATGAGACTTGCTCTCTAAGCTGATTGGAGCCGCAGTGACCAGGTGGCTGGGACTGTTTATTAAAAACACAGCACTGTGCAAAATCGCAAGATGACGTATACGGTGTGACACCTGCCCGGTGCCGGAAGGTTAATTGATGGGGTTATCTTCGGAGAAGCTCTTGATCGAAGCCCCGGTAAACGGCGGCCGTAACTATAACGGTCCTAAGGTAGCGAAATTCCTTGTCGGGTAAGTTCCGACCTGCACGAATGGTGTAACCATGGCCACGCTGTCTCCACCCGAGACTCAGTGAAATTGAAATCGCAGTGAAGATGCTGTGTACCCGCGGCTAGACGGAAAGACCCCGTGAACCTTTACTACAGCTTGGCACTGAACATTGAACCTACATGTGTAGGATAGGTGGGAGACTTAGAAGCAGAGACGCTAGTTTTTGTGGAGTCGTCCTTGAAATACCACCCTTGTAGTTTTGATGTTCTAACGTTGGCCCCTGAATCGGGGTTACGGACAGTGCCTGGTGGGTAGTTTGACTGGGGCGGTCTCCTCCCAAAGAGTAACGGAGGAGCACGAAGGTTGGCTAAGTACGGTCGGACATCGTACGGTTAGTGTAATGGTAGAAGCCAGCTTAACTGCGAGACAGACACGTCGAGCAGGTACGAAAGTAGGTCATAGTGATCCGGTGGTTCTGAATGGAAGGGCCATCGCTCAACGGATAAAAGGTACTCCGGGGATAACAGGCTGATACCGCCCAAGAGTTCATATCGACGGCGGTGTTTGGCACCTCGATGTCGGCTCATCACATCCTGGGGCTGAAGTCGGTCCCAAGGGTATGGCTGTTCGCCATTTAAAGTGGTACGCGAGCTGGGTTTAGAACGTCGTGAGACAGTTCGGTCCCTATCTGCCGTGGGCGTTTGAGAATTGAGAGGGGTTGCTCCTAGTACGAGAGGACCGGAGTGAACGAACCGCTGGTGTTCGGGTTGTCATGCCAATGGCATTGCCCGGTAGCTACGTTCGGAACTGATAAGCGCTGAAAGCATCTAAGCGCGAAGCAGGCCTCGAGATGAGTTCTCACTAGAGCTTTAAGCTCTCTGAAGGGCCGTTGAAGACTACAACGTTGATAGGCAAGATGTGGAAGCATAGTGATATGTTAAGCTAACTTGTACTAATTACCCGTGAGGCTTAACCATACAACGCCAAACGCGTTTTATGTGATAGTTGATAGCGCAAGAAGTTAATAGACTAAAGTAGATTTACTGAAAACTTTATTATCAGAATTCCAAATTTTAGTTAATTGCTAACGCGATTAACACCAAATTTGCTTGGTAACAATAGCGTTTTGGACCCACCTGACCCCATGCCGAACTCAGTAGTGAAACGAAACAGCGCCGATGATAGTGTAGCATTTGCTATGTGAAAGTAGGACATTGCCAGGCTCCAA
>NZ_JACJFL010000088.1:0-5170 GCF_014164575.1 Pseudoalteromonas sp. SG41-1 | reverse complement strand
TAGTCATTGCCTATCGCAATGTTAATTCCTTTTGTTTTTGAGCTTCTACAAGGACCTTTACTGGTGATACCACATGCAATGGCGAGTCGTTCGCTAACACCCAATTTCATTAAACTGCGTACTTTAGTGCATGCTATTCCTTTTATAAAGAGCGCCATTGCCGCCAGTAGCACATTCTTATCCTGCGGCGGATCCAATCATCTAAATCCACCGCTAGCTGATAAGCATTGGTTATTAGGTAGTAGTGTCCCCAGCCGCGTAAATACTTCTTGGGTCCAGCATCTGTATGACTCTAAAGCGCAGCGTCTCTGAACCTCTTTGTGAATAATTCAATAAAAGATTTTTTGCACAAAGAGCAGAGAAAGAGAAGTAAATTAGGATTATCTTAAAGGCTAATACTAGCATGCGTAAAACACGATGCATTAATAAAGGTAAGCTGCTACCTCTTCAAATAAGCCACTTAAACACCTGTCATAACTTCCAAAACGCCCATTAAAGCAACAGTAAATCCTCTTTTTATATTTTACGTAAAAGTCAGTTGTCGATTGAATCAAAATAGGAACTCAGCTATGGTTAATGCATCAATAAAAATAAATTAAAAACGAGTTATTCTACAGCCTCGTTATATGCCTAGGGAAGATCGGTGCCTAAAATTTTAATCGAAGGCTTTGAAAAATTGAATAAAGTCGCTATGAGTAAGGCTATAAACTCAAATACGCAATTTAATCTCAAAGAGTCCAAAGCAATCACTGATAAGTTGTTAGCTAATCGTATTGTAGAGATACCGATAGAGGCATCATTCAATATTGTGGGTTTGTTATCTGCGTTGAATTCAGCAAATGCAAACGTAAAGTTTGCAGAGTAATCGGCATATAACAAATGAATAATGTCGTTCGTAAACTCACTGGGAATTTTACTCGCTGGCCTTCGGCCAAAGCGCTCCTAAAATCCACATATTCAAAGCGTTATATGCAACCAACATGAAATTTAGTGCCGAAGATTACAATGTTCTGAGTTACATTCTCAAACAGAATTTAATTTCTTATGATCAGGCTATTGCATGGGCGTACGCTCAATATACTGACCACGGAATTGATCCGTTTGTTGAAAAGTTGTCCTTGGCATCAGATGTCGCCGAAATAATCCGATTTATTAGCAATACTTACCAAGTCTACGGTGAGCCGAGTAATGAATTTTTAGCTGGGGAAGCTGCGAAAGCATATTCAGAAGACAAGCAGTCTTTGTATGCAGCAATATCCCGTATTTTGTTTGATCTTGATTTGGAATTACCTGAAGAAGAGAGGCAAGAACTATATATAGCGGAAGATTATTTTGGCTGGCACGATTCTGCAGAGTCTCAAGCTATTGTGCATGCTATGCCCGTGCTTGATAAATATAGGCCCATATATGAGCACGCTGTTGCAAAGTTCAGCATATAATCGGGTAGCCGGAGTTCTCTAACCTCCAGCCCCCACACCACCCATAATGCGCTTTTCATTAGCAAAAAGTGCAATGGGCGGTTCAGCTCCCGTTATCAATATTGATCCAAATATTTCTCAATAACGCTAAACCTTGTGAAGCTAAATAGTCATTGCCTAGCGCAATGTTAATTCCTTTTGTTTTTGAGCTTCAACAAGGGTCTTCGCTTCCAAGCGCCTACTTTTGGTGCTGGTGATACCACATGCTAAGGCGAGTCGTTCGTTTACACCCAATTTCATTAAACTGCGTACTGCGCGAGGTAAACTCGCGCCTACGAGTCACTCCCCTAACACCTAGTTACCTAGCTCCTAAAACCTTTTTGTAATTGGGCTTCGTTACCCTCACCCCAACTACAATCGCTTGATTTATCACCAAGCAATCTTACAACTTATGACTTACCGCTTAAAGCTGCAATCAAAACACCATCGCCTTACCGCGCCCTGACGCTTCTGAGCCGGCATCTAGTTTGCCATCACGTTCGATAATCACATGCATATCACCAAAATGGCGCTCGTCTAAGGTGTAGCCCATTTTCTCTAGTGCTTTAACAACGTTTGCATCTAACCCTGCATGATGACGTATGACATTTTTAGGCCAAAGTTGATGATGAAAACGCGGACTATTTACCACTTCATCGGCGCTCATATTAAATTCAACCGCGTTTAAAATAGATTCGTACACCGAGCTTATTATGGTGGTGCCGCCAGGTGAGCCGGTAACCATTTTAACTTTATTGCCTTTGAGTAAGATAGTTGGCGTCATTGAACTAAGCATACGCTTATGCGGCTGGATTTCATTGGCTTTACCACCGAGCGCGCCAAATACATTCATCACCCCAGGTTTGGCACTAAAGTCATCCATTTCATCGTTAAGCAAAAAACCCGCGCCAGCAACGACTACACCACTGCCATAACCTAAATTAATGGTGGTGGTATTCGATACTGCATTACCCCATTTATCAACTATAGAAAAATGCGTGGTTTGTTCGCTTTCATATAACCCAGGCTTAATGTTTTCAGTCGTCGATATTTTATCGAGTGTGATGCTGCTACTGCGCTTTTTAAGATAATCCATGGCGATTAGTTCGCTCTTTGGCACATCAAAAAAGTCTGGATCACCTAAGTACTCTGCTCTATCAGCAAATACGCGTTTGCCAATTTCTGCTAATAAATGAATATATGCTGTGGAGTTGTGCTCAAGCCCTGCTTTGGGTTTAGTCAGCTCGTACATTTTTAACCATTGTATTATTGCAATACCGCCGGAGCTTGGTGGTGGTGATGTAAGTACTTGGTAACCGTTCCAAGCTGCTTTCATTGGTGTACGTGATTTTGCTTGATAGGCTTTTAAATCCGCTTGCGTAATGATCCCGCCATGTTCAGCCATAAAATCGGCAATGATTTTAGCAGTTTCGCCTTCATAAAATCCTGCCTTACCTTGCTCGCGAATACGTTTTAACGTGGCTGCAAGCTCAGGTTGCTTAAAGTTTTGATTCGCTTTAGCGCTGGCAAAATAATCAGCAAAGTTAATTGTTACGTCTTTTTTAGCCATGCGGGCAATGTAGCGCTCAATACTGCTGGCTAATTTCGGGTGAACAATAAAACCCTGTTCGGCTAACTTTACTGCAGGCTCAACAAGGGTTTTCCAATCAAGTGTGCCGTGTTTTTGATGAGCAAGCCACATACCCGCCACACTACCGGGTACCCCACTGGCGTGAATGCCGTATATCGATTTATTTGCAACCACATTACCTTTGTCATCCAAATACATATCGCGATGAGCGGCAATTGGAGCTGTTTCGCGGTAATCTATAAAGTCGCCTTGCCCGTCTTTTTGGATCAGCATAAAACCACCACCGCCAATGTTTCCCGCTTCAGGCAAAGTAACGGCTAATACAAATTGCGCAGCAATGGCTGCATCAACCGCGTTACCGCCCTGCTCTAAAATGGCTTTTGCTACGTCACTACTGTAACTATCGGGCATAGCTACTGCTGCTTGGGCTGTTTTGCCACTAGCTGCCAATACAGTTATATGTAACTGCATTACAATGACACTAAAAATCAGTAAATGTTTTACACCTGCAAACATATTTAATTCCTTGTTGATTTTATTTTTTGATTATTTTATTTTTTGATTATTTTATTAACCCCATTAATACACATTCAGTTAACAAGGGTCAAACTACAATAAACAGCTTTACACAAATTTTCGATATAACACGGCTGGTAACTCGCCGAACTCGTCGCTATGGGTATAGTGTTCAATAAACTGCAGACCCAGCTTTTCCATCACTTTAATCGAGCCGTTATTGTCTTTTAGTGCAGTGGCGCTAAGTGCCTTGATCTCAGCATTGGCGGTGATCACATCGGCAACGGCTTGCGCGGCTTCACTGGCGTAACCTTTACCCCAACTTGTGCGTTTAAAACGCCAGCCAATTTCAATATCACTAAAATCAGGCTCTGCAGTAAAAAAACCCATTGGCCGAATTAATATCCAACCAATAAAGCTGTCATTATCATTAAGGTTAACTTGCCAAAGCCCCCAGCCCTGTTGTGGATTGCGGTAGGCTTGCATGCGCGGAATAAAAACGTCTTTGATGGTGCTCATGGTCGTCGTCTTGCCACGAGTAAGGTACTCCATAACCTGTGGGTCGTTATCGAGTTCAAACAGTAGCGCACTGTCATTTTCATCCATTAATTTAAAATTAAGTCGTGCTGTTCGAGGTATATTCATTTTCTAGCCTGTATATTGCTTGTTTTAAGATTGCCATCAATACTGTACCAGAGGAAATATTCCCCGGGACATAATTATTATACAAAGGAACAAATATGAACAAATTAGCAAGTTTAGTTTTATTAGGCTGTGTAGCACTAACCGGTTGCGAAGACGCCAGCGAAGCAAAAAAAGAAGCGGCTGAAGCAAAAGCTGAGGTTAAAAAAGCACTTAATGATGCATGGGATGAAGTAAAAGAAACCAGCAATCAATTTAAAGGTGAATCACTTGATGAGCTACTGCAAGAAAGTAAAAAACTTAGCCTTGATATGTATGATGATGGCAAAGAGGTGGCTTTAGATGCCTGGCTTGAAAGTAAAGAAGCAGCAGGCGAGTTAACCGAAAAAACCAAGCAAAAAGCCCAACAGCTCGTTGAAGAATTACAAGCCGCACGTGAAGAACATGACAAAGAAAGTAATAACTAACCCCCTGCACTTTAAACTGCTATTTTTATAGTTCGCTGCATTACTGAATTTCTCGTCAGAGTTGATGTTAACACCTATTTTATCTGATTAGGCTGCTATTAGGGCAGCCTACATTCGCAATATAATTAGATCAGCTCGGCTGATCGTACGGGTTGTTTTCAAGTTACCTACCACACTTACCTCATTTTAAAAAATACATATATAAAATCAAAATGATACTGTTAAATTGTCGATAATTCACATATTTACTCCTATACTCTAGCTGAAATCAACATACTAAAAACTTAGGATACACAATGAAAAAACTTCCTCTCGCAATTGCTTTATGTGCTGTATGCGCATCTGCAAGCTCATTTGCAGAAGTGCGTATTAATGGTTTTGCCTCTATTGTTGGTGGCAAAACATTGGATGATAATACAACTCGATACGGGTACGACAACGACATTTCATTTAAAAATGAAAGCGTTTTTGCTTTACAATTATCGGCTGATTTACAA